>NZ_JBDPMD010000026.1:0-111976 GCF_039871875.1 Sphaerisporangium sp. B11E5
AATCCTGGCCAGAACCCGGCTCCGCCTCATCCCAGGCGACACACCCCACAAGAACCCACACCCGCACACACTCACCGCTTAACCTGCAGAAACAGGATCACGCAGAGATCAACTCATACACCACTCCGCTGGACGTGACCCCGTCCGGTCTGGTCTCCGGGTCCGGTCTCGGGGTCCGGTTGTGGGGGGCCGGTCGTTCGTGTTCGGGCCGGCCAGTGACCAGGGGGTCAGTTGTTGGGGTTGGGGCCGTAGCGGGGGATCAGGCGGTTGGGGTCGCCTGTCAGTTCTGTCTGGGGGATCTCGGCCAGTAGGCGGACCGGGGTGCCCTTGAAGTTGGTGGCGGTCACGCGGGCGGGGGACTTGGTCAGGTCGGTGATGATCAGGTGGGCGTCGTTGTACCAGCCGATTATGGTGCGGCGGGTGGGGAGGGGGACGGTGGTGACGCGGCGGCCGGTGGTGGTGTCCCAGATGCAGGCGGTGGCGAAGACGTCGGGGCAGAAGGTGGCGAAGAGCTTTCCGGCGGGGGAGAACGTGCTCTCGCGGTCTATCGGGTCGCCGGTGTCGGGGATGCTGCGCAGGACCTTGCCGGTCAGGTCGTAGAAGCGCATGCCGGAGGTCCGGCCTTCTCTGTAGCGCTGGGCGACGCTCGTCTCGCCGGGGGCCCACATGAAGGAGTAGGCGGCGGCGCCGGGGGTGCGGAGGGAGACCGGTCTCGCGGTGGCGGTGTCGCGGTCGACGACGACGAAGCCCACCGAGGTTCGCTGGTTGGTGGGGGAGACCTCGTAGGTCGTCAGCAGCAGGCGCCGGCTGTCGGAGGACCAGTAGGGGCTGAAGTTCTGCAGGGGTTTGTCGGTCAGGCGGACCACGAACTCCCGCCCGGTCGAGCGCTCCACCAGGCGGACCTGGTCGTACGTCTGCGGCAGCGAGCCCTTCAGCCACGGCAGGACGGCCAGCCAGGTGCCGTCGGGGGACACCAGGGGCTCCTGGTAGGGGCCGGTGGACTCGAACTCGCGCTGGGCGTCGCGGGCGAAGGACTTGGACTCACTCTCGCCCAGGTACATGAACGAGGTCATCCGCGTCCGGTCATCGGGGTTCTCGTGCAGGGTGGTCTTGGTGCCGGGCAGCCGGATCTCCTCGGTGGAGGCCGGGGGTGCGGCCGTCACCTCGGGGATGGGCGCAGGTGGCGAGGTGACGGGGGTGGTGGGCCTGGCGACGGGGCCGCTGGTGTCGCGGGGGATCAGCACATAAGCCAGGGCGGCGCAGACCAGGGCGAACGCGACGGCGGCCGCGATCCACAGGGGCCTGCGGGTCCGGGCCAGGCCCTCGGGCTCGGTGGTGAACGTGGCGGTGCCGGGGTCGGTGGACACCGGCCCGCCGGGACGCTGCCACGGGGACGCCGCCTGTCCCAAGGGTGCCCCGTGCGCCGGGGGCCCGGCGAGGGCGGTGGTGCGCTGGGGGGTGTCGGAGGCGGCGGCGGTGCCGGCGGAGAGCAGGTCGGCGCCGGCCGGGCGGCCCTGGGCGCCGAGCAGGCGCAGCAGGGCGTCGCGGGCCGTGGGGCGGGCGGCGGGGTTCTTGGAGAGGCAGTCGGCGATCAGGTCGCGCAGGTCCCCCTCCAGGTCGCCGAGGTCGGGCTCCCGGTGCAGGATGCGGTTGATCACGGCGGGCAGGGAGTCCATGCCGAACGGCGGGCGGCCCGTCGCCGCGAACACCATGGTGGAGCCCCAGGAGAACAGGTCGGCGGGCGGTTCCACCGGCGCCCCGTCGAGTTGCTCGGGCGCCATGTACGGCGGGGTGCCGATGGCCCCGGACCCGGTGGCGGAGGTGTCCATGGCGCGGGCGATGCCGAAGTCGATCACCCGGGGGCCGTCCCGGCTGAGCAGCACGTTGCTCGGCTTGAAGTCGCGGTGCACCACATCGGCCCGGTGGATCGCGGTGAGCGCGGTCATGGTGCCCACCGCGAGGCGCCGCAGCCGGGCCCCGCGCAGCGGCCCGTCCTGCTCGACGCTCTGCTGCAGCGTGGGGCCCTCGATGTACTCGCTGACGATGTACGGCCTTCCCTCGGCGGTCCCGCTCTCCACGACCTGGGCCGTGCAGAACGGTGCCACCCGCCGCAGGATCTCGGTCTCCCGCTGGAACCGCCCGGGGGCCTCGGGGTCCTCGGCGCCGGGGACCAGCCCGCGCCGCAGCACCTTGATCGCGAACTGCTCGCCGGTGGGCGCGGTGCCGAGGTAGACCGACCCCTGGCCTCCCTCACCGACCCGTCCCACCAGCTCGTAGCCGCCGATGTCGCCGGGGTCGCCGGGCCGCAGGGGAGCGATTCTCGTCACGGTCCCGCTACTTCGCCGCGAACCGGAGCTGGTGGGTGATGTCCTTCGCCTTCTTGTCGACCTCGACGAGGGTGCGCTGGATCTTCCCGTGGAAGTCGATCACCACGTACTTCTTGGTCTCCTTGCGCGGGTCGTAGACGATCAGATGGCCCTCGTCCCACCAGCCCTGCACCGACGCCTCGTCGCTGAACGAGGGGATGGTGGCCGTGCGGTTGCCGGACGCCAGGTTCCACACGCAGATGCCGGAGTCGGAGTTCTTGTCCGGGCAGTAGGTGTAGAACGAGGTGCCCGAGGGCGAGAAGAGGCCGGGCCCGGGGATCAGCCCCACCCATGGCATGGTCCGCCCGACCTTGCCGTCCAGGGTGCGGAACCGCAGGCCGAACCGTACCTTCCCCTTGCCCTCGTAGGCGCCGGCGACCGTGGTGCCGTCGGGGCTGAAGTCGAAGTTGCCGTAGCCGTCCCGCTCGTCGTCGGTCATCACGGCGGTCGCCTTGCGCGTCTGCACGTCCACCACGACGAACCCGGCCGGGTACTGGGTCTCCTTGTCCACGTCGAAGTTGTAGACGGTGAGCAGGTAGTGCCTGCTGTCGCGCGACCAGGTGCCCGACAGGCCGCGCAGCGGCTCCTTGAGGGTGTCCACGGAGAACTTCTCGCCGGTCGTGCGGTTGATGAAGCCGGCCGAGTCGTAATTGGACGCGGCGAACTTCAGCCACGGGTTGACCGCCACCCAGTTGCCGTCGGGTGAGACGGTCGGGTCGCCGAAGTCGGCGTTCCTGCCCACGACGGTGAAGGTGTCCTTGCCGAGGTCGCGCACGTACGACGCGTACTGCTTCTTGTCGTTGTCCTGGACGAAGTAGGACACAAGCCGCACCGGGTCGGACGGGTGCTCGTGCACGGTGATCGGCACGTCCGGTGTGGTGATCTTCTTGGTCGCCTTGGGGGGCGGGCTGGGCGACGCCTCGATGACCGATGCCGACGGCGCGGGCAGCGGCGTGGGCGGCGGCGCGGCCTGCGTGGTGGGCCGGGGCGCCGGGGCCGGCCGGCCGGTGAGGGCGTAGACCGTGCCGCCGGACACCACCGCGATGGCGACGGCGGCGGCGGTGAGCATCAGGCCGCGGCGGCGTCCCGCGGCCGGCCGGGACGGCGGGGGCAGGAAGTCGACCCGGCTCGCGGGGTCGGGCGGCGGCGGGGTCCCGAGGGCGGCGGGTGCCTGCGGGGCGCCGAGGGCGGCGGGCGGCGGGGGAGCCGCCGAGGGGTCCGCCGGGGGACGGGCGGGTTCGGCGGCGGGTGCCTCCAGCGTGGCGAGGATCTGGGAGTGGCCGACCAGCCGCAGCAGGGCCTCGCTGGCGCTGGGACGCCGGGTGGGGTCCTTGGCCAGGCAGCCGGCGACGAGGTTGAGCAGGTCGTCGTCCAGCACGCTGAGGTCGGGCTCGTCGCGCAGCACCCGGTTGATGGTCGCCGACATCGAGCCCGCGTCGAACGGCGCCCGCCCGGACGCGGCGAACAGCATGGTGGCGCCCCAGGCGAACATGTCCGCCGCGGGCCCGATCGGCGCGCCTTCGAGCTGCTCGGGTGTGAGGTACGCGGGGGTGCCCACCGAGCGTGTGGTGCTCTCCATCCCCGCGTCGAGCGCCTGCGCGATGCCGAAGTCGATGACGCGGGGGCCGTCCGGTCCGAGCAGCACGCTGGTGGGGCTGAACTCGCGGTGCACGACGCCGGCTTGGTGGATGGCGACGAGCGCGGTCATGGTGCCGATGGCGAGGCGGTGCAGCGCGGGCCCGCGCAGCGGCCCGTCCGTCTCGACGGCCGCCTGAAGCGTGGGTCCGTCGATGTACTCGCTGACCACGTACGGCCGCCCGCCTGACTGCCCGGTCTCCAGGACCTGCGCGGTGCAGAACGCCGAGACCTGCCGGAGTTCCTCGATCTTGGCGAGGAAGCCTTCGGCGCCGTGGGTGTCCTCGTGCAGGAGCTTGATCGCGACGTGGTCGCTCGACGACGGGCCTTTCGCCAGGTAGACGATGCTTCTCGCACCTTCACCGATCCTGCCGACGATGTGATATGCACCCAGCTCGGAGGGATCGTCCGATTGCAGGGGCAAGACCTGCGGCATATCGGGATTCTCCTTAAAAAGTAGGTCCCTAGATCATCAATTATGCGTACCGAAGCACATGCCCGGCAGCCTCTTACCGCTTTTCGTGGGTAGCTGAGTGGTTAGAGGACTAAGGGGGCGAACATGGCAAGATGCGAAGTATGTGGAAATGATTATGATATGAGCTTCGAAGTCCATGCGAGGGGCGGTGTGCACACGTTCGACAGCTTCGAGTGCGCGATCCAGCGCATGGCGCCGGCCTGCGAGCACTGCGGCTGCCGGATCATCGGGCACGGCGTGGAGGCGAACGGCCACTGGTACTGCTGCGCGCACTGTGCCCGGTCGCAGGGGATCACCGAGATCGTGGACCGGGTCGGCGCCGGCGTGCGCTGAGCGTCACCCCTTCACGGCGCCGATGATGACGCCCTTGGTGAAGTGGCGCTGCACGAACGGGTAGACGAACAGCACCGGGATCAGCGCCAGCACCACGATCGCCATCTGGATGGCCAGGCTGGGCGGCAGCGGCTCGCCGGCGATGGTGTCACTGGTCTGGCCGACCACCAGCGACTGGCCCTGCAGCACGTACTGCCGCAGCACCACCTGCAGCGGCCACTTGGCGTTGTCGTTGAGGTACAGGACCGCGTTGAAGAACGAGTTCCAGTACCCGACGGCGTAGAACATGCCGATCACCGCGACGACGCCCTTGGAGATGGGCAGCACGATCCGCCCGAGGATGCGGAACTCCCCGGCGCCGTCGATGCGGGCGCTGTCGATGATCTCGCCGGGGATGTTCATGAAGAACGCCCGCATCACCACGAGGTTGAACGCCGCCACCGCCGACGGCAGGATCAGCGCCCAGTAGCTGTCGATCAGCCCGAGCGAGCTGACCAGCAGGTAGTTCGGGATCATGCCGGGCCCGAACAGGTAGGTCGCGAGGATGGTGAACAGCAGTGGCCGGTGCAGCAGCGACCCCGGCCGCGACAGGCCGTACGCCGCGAGCACCGTCACCGACAGGCTGATGGCCGTGCCCGCGCCCGTGACGGCGAGGCTGACCACCACCGCGCGGGTCACCACACCGCCGGAGAACAGCTCCCGGTAGGCGCCGAGCGTCAGCTCCCCCGGCACGGTGACGAGGCCGCCCGCCCGGGTCACCGCCTCCTGCGGGGACAGGCTGGTCAGCACCACCATGTAGATCGGGAACAGCACGCTCGCCACGATCAGCGTGAGGATCACGCCCTTGACCAGCCGTCCCGCCACGCTCGGCCGCTCGTCCCACAGGGGCCGGGCCGTCGAAATCGCCATGCCGTCCGCTCTCATGTCCGCTTGTAGATGCCCTGCTCGCCGAACCGGTGGGCCACCTTGTTGGCGACCAGGATCAGCGCCAGCCCGACCAGGCCCTTGACCATGCCCGCCGCCGCGCCGTAACTCCACTCGCCGGTGGTGAGCGTGCGCCAGTACACGAAGGTGTCCAGCACCTCGGCGGCGTCGCGTCCTACGGCGTCCCGCTGGATGAAGAACTGCTCGAAGCCGACGTTGAGCGCGTCGCCGAGCCGCAGGATCAGCAGCAGGATCACCACCGGGCGCAGGCCGGGCAGCGTGATGTGCCACATGCGCCGCCACCGCCCCGCGCCGTCCACCGCCGCCGCCTCGTACAGGTTGCGGTCGATGGCGGCCAGCGCGGCGAGGAAGATGATGGTGCCCCACCCGGCGTCCTTCCAGACCGTCTCGCCGGTGACGAGCAGCAGGAAGGTGTCGGGGTTCGTCATCAGGTCGATGCCCTCGTGGCCGTGCTCGCGCAGGATCTGCGAGACCAGACCGGCGCCGCCCAGCATCTGCTGGAACAGCGTGACCACCAGCACCCACGAGAAGAAGTGCGGCATGTACACGACGCTCTGCACCAGCAGCCGCACCTTGGGCCGCACCACGCTGTCCAGCAGGATCGCGAGGGCGATCGGCACCGGGAAGTAGAAGACCAGTTGGAACGTCGTGATGCCGAGCGTGTTGAGCGTCGCGTCCCAGAAGCTCTGGTCCAGCAGCAGCCACTGGAAGTTGGCGAACCCGACCCACGGGCTGTCGGCGAACCCGACGTACGGCGAGTAGTCCTGGAACGCGATGACGTTGCCGAGCAGGGGCACGTAGTGGAAGAGCAGCAGCAACCCGACGGCCGGGGCGGTCATCAGCAGCAGCGGCCAGTCGCGCCGCAGCCGGGCCCGCAGCGGGTGCGGGGCCGACTCTTTGCCGGTCATCCGGGATTTTCCGCCGTAGCGGCTTGCCTTGGCACCCCTGTTCCGGACAGAGTTAAGGGTGCCGGTTCCGGCGGGTGAGGTCAGGTCACCCGCCGGGCCGGTCTTCGTCGTCTCCTGGGTCACACGGGCCGCCCGTGCCGCCGCGCCCCACGGCCGCCTCTACGCACGGCCGTTGTCCCGCAGGACCTTCATGTAGAAGTCCCTCGCCTCGTCGCCGCCGTCCCGCCGCCACTCCTCGACGATCTTCTTGATGTCGCTCAGCGGCCGGCGTCCGCGCATGACGTCGGTGAACTTGTCCTCGGTGGGGATCTGCAGCCCCGACATCTTGGACGGCCGCTGGTGGCGTATGCCGTCCAGTGGCGTCTTCTCGATGTACTTGAAGTTCTCGTTCTGCCAGGTGACGCTGTCGCGCACCGCGTCGGGGTAGGCGACGAACTCGGCCACGATCGGCCGCCCGCCGAGGAAGACGTACGACGGGGCGATCTCCTTGCGCCCGAGGTCGGTGGGCTGCGGCACCCCCGACTGGTCGCGCTCGAAGTGCTTGCCCTCCACGCCGTAGGTGGCGAGCTCGTACTCCTTGGTGCCGAACGGCGCGGCGCACCAGTTCAGGATGCCGAGGATCTCCTTCATCTTCTCCGCGCCGAGGCCCTTCTTGACGAAGGTGAAGATGCCCGCCGGGTTGTTGTGGTACATGATCGGCGTGCCGCCGTCGTGCGCGAACAGCGGCAGGGCGCCGATCGCGAAGTCGGGGTTCTTGCCGCGGTGCTGCTGGAGCAGTTCCTTCCACGCCCCGAGGCCGTCGCGGTACACGAGTAACTGGCCGGAGGCGAACAGGTCCTTCTCGCTGGTGCCCTTGCTGCTGGTGACGTTCGGGTGGATCAGTTTGGCTTCGAACAGCCGCCGCATGAACGCGATGCACTGCTCCCACTCGGGCGTCTCGTACTTGAACTCCAGCTTCCCGTTCTGGTAGCGCCACTCCTGGGGCACCCGGAAGACCGGCCACAACATCTCGTGGATGTCGCCGAACGCCCAGCGCCGCGCCTTCGGGTCGGTGATCGCCTTGCCCAGTTCGAACAGTTCGTCGGCGCTCTTCGGCAGGGCCCAGCCGGGGTTCTTCGCGAACAGGTCCTTGCGGTACAGCAGGGCGAAGGGATAGGGCTCGGTGGGGAACGGCACCGCCATCAGCTTGCCGTTGAACACCGCGAACTCCCACGACGGCGTCGGCAGGTTGGCGAGCATCGGGTACGCCTTGACCTTGTCGCCCTGCAGGTACGGCGTGAGATCCTCGAACGCCTTGTCGACGGCCAGGTTGAAGTCGGCCATCTTCTCGATCTCCCACTGCGGGACCACCATCAGCTCCGGGATGTCCCCGGCCGCGAGCCGCGCGGTGGCCTTGTCGCCGTAGGTGATGCCGTCGGCGATCTGGAACTGGATGGTGGCGCCGATGTCGGCGTTGCACGCCTGGAAGTAGGAGTTGTCCGCCAGCCCGGGGGGCGGCGGCCCCCACAGCGGCGTCATGGCGGTGTACCGGCCGCCCGTGCCCGCGGCGGTCACCGCGTCGGTGGCACTGGCGGGGTACTTCAGGTAGCCGCCGCCGATGCCGGGCACGCCGGGCAGCGTGGAGACGGTGCCGGGCACGTCGGGGGCGACGCCGGGGTAGGGCACGTACGCCGGGGTCAGGCTCCTGAGCTTGTCGGCGGCGGCCGCGGTGGCGCCGCTGCCACCGCCGGGGCGGCGGGTGGCGGGAGTCGAGCAGGCCGTGAGGCCGCCGCCTGCGATGGCGGCGGCACCGAGGCCGGCGAGGCCGAGGAAGCCCCGGCGGGTGGTACGGAGGTGCGCGGGGCCGCTATGCGGGGGGTGTTCCACGACACTTCCCCTTTCGGTTTCAGGTCAGGTGTCTCGTCAGGGGTGTCGGCCCGGGCGGGCTACGAGGTAGAGTTAGTTCGTCTTATGACCAAACAAATTAGACCAGCGTGACGTGCGCCACAAGGGACGGCGGCCCGGCCGGCCGAAAGCGGCGCCGGGGAGCGCGCCGGGTTGAGGCATGACCCACCGCTCGATGATGAGGCATGATGAGCCCACCGGGGCACAGCGGGAACGGGGCTGATTTTGATCAACACGCACACGGGCCCTCAACCGGCGGACTTCGCCGACGTCCGGGCCACCAACCTCGCGGTCGTGCTGCGCTTCGTCCGGCAGAACGCCCCCTGCTCCCGCGCCGACATCGCCGCGTCCACCGGCCTGAACAAGGCCACCGTGTCGAGCCTCGTCGCCGACCTCATCGACCGCCGCCTGCTGCGGGAGACCGGCCTGTCCGAGAACCGCGTCGGCCGGCCGGCCACCATGCTGGTGCTCGACGGCTCGCCGTACGCCGCCATCGGCCTTGAGGCGAACGTCGACTACCTGACGGCGGTCGCCGTGGACCTCGCGGGCACCGAGCTGCTGTCGTGGCGCCGCACCTTCCCCGGCGCCACCGCCACCCCCGGCCAGGCCGTCGCGGCCATCGCCGCGCTGGCCCGCAGGGTGCTGAACCGCATGGACAAGGAGGCCCGCCAGGTGCTCGGCCTCACCGTCGCGGTGCCGGGCCTCGTGGACGTGAGCGGCTCGGTCCGCATCGCGCCCAACCTCGGCTGGCGGGACGTCGACCTCGCGGGCGACCTCACCAAGGCGCTGCGCGACCCCGGCTTCCCTGTCCTGGTCGACAACGACGCCAACCTCGCCGCGCTCGCCGAGCACCGCTTCGGCCCGCACGGCGCCGCCGGGGACCTCGTGTACCTGACGGGCGAGATCGGCGTCGGCGCCGGCGTGATCATGGACGGCCGGCTGCGCCGCGGCGGCCGGGGGTTCGCCGGCGAGGTGGGCCACATCCCGATCGACTCCGCGGGCCCCGAGTGCCGCTGCGGGCGCCGCGGCTGCCTGGAGGCCGTCGCGGGGCTCGGCGCCGTGTTGCGGCACACCGCGCCGGACGCCACGCCCGCCGAGCTGGAGCCGGAGGTCGACGAGATCGTGCGCCGCGCCCGGGCGGGCGACCCGGTGGTGCTCGCCACCCTCGACGAGGCGGGCCGCGCGCTCGGCAAGGGCGTCGCCGTCCTCGCCAACGTGCTGAACCCGCAGGTCGTGGTGCTCGGCGGCTACTACGCCGCGCTCACCCCGTGGGTGCTGCCCGCCGCGCGCGAGGAGCTCGCCCGGCTCAGCTTCGCCCCCGAGGCGGGGGGCACCGAGCTGGTCGCCTCCACCCTCGGGTACGGCGCGTCGGCCCTCGGCGCGGCGGCGCGGCTGCTCGACTCCATCGACTCGGGGCGACTGCCGGCCACGGGGTAGCGCGGGCTGACCGGGACCTGTGGAGCCGGGAAAACGACTCTTGACCGGAGCCCCGCGAAACGGCAGTCTTCAGGAAAACCCCACATGTAACACCGCGGAAACCTTTGCCCAGCCTCATCGAAGCGCTTCGACGGACGTATCTGCTCGAACCGCTTCGATTCCGCTGCCGCCGTTCGCGTGAAGCGCCTCCACGTGCCAACTCGGTGAAACGAAGGACGGTCCCGATGAACGAACCGGTGCCAGGCACCTTCCGCGACCCCGGCCTGCCCCTGCCGGCCCGGGTCGCCGACCTCCTCTCCCGGCTCACCCTGGACGAGAAGCTCGGCCTGCTGCACCAGTACCAGGCGGCCGTCCCGCGCCTCGGCCTCGGCCCCTTCCGCACCGGGACCGAGGCGCTGCACGGCCTCGCCTGGCTCGGGCCCGCGACGGTCTTCCCGCAGGCCGTCGGCCTGGCCAGCACCTGGGACCCCGACCTCGTGCGGGAGGTCGGTGCCGCAACGGGCGACGAGGTGGTGGCCTTCCACCGCAAGGACCCCGCGGGTGCCGGGCTCAACGTCTGGGCGCCGGTCGTCAACCCGCTGCGCGACCCGCGCTGGGGCCGCAACGAGGAGGGCTACTCCGAGGACCCCTGGCTGACCGGCGTCATGGGCACCGCGTTCGCCCGGGGCCTGCGCGGCGAGCACCGGGTGCTGCGCACCGCCCCGACGCTCAAGCACTTCCTGGCCTACAACAACGAGACCGACCGCTGCGTCACCTCCAGCAACCTGCCGCCCCGCGTGCTGCACGAGTACGAGCTGGAGGCGTTCCGCCCGGCCGTCCAGGCGGGCGCCGCGGTGTCGCTGATGCCGTCCTACAACCTGGTCAACGGCCGCCCCGCGATGCTCAGCCCGCTGATCAACGACGTCGTGCGCGGCTGGACCACCGGCGACCTGCTGGTGGTCAGCGACGCCTACGCCCCCGCCAACCTCACCGGCCAGCAGGACTACTACGGCGACCCGGCCGAGGCGTACGCGGCGGCCGTGCGGGCGGGCACCGACAGCTTCACCCAGGACGACGACCGGCCCGAGGCCACGCTCGGCCACCTGCGGACCGCGCTCGCGCGGGGCCTGCTCGGCGAGGACGACATCGACACCGCCGTGCGCCACACGCTCTCGATCCGCTTCCGGCTCGGCGAGTTCGACCAGGCGACACCGTACGACGACATCACCGAGGAGGTCGTCAACAGCCCCGAGCACCAGGCACTGGCCCGCCGGGCCGCCACCCGGTCGTTCGTGCTGCTCAAGAACGACGGCCTGCTGCCGTTCCGCCGCCCCGCGAAGGTCGCGGTCATCGGGCAGCTCGCCGACACGCTGATGGAGGACTGGTACAGCGGCACCCTGCCGTACGCGGTCACCGCCCGCGCGGGCCTCGCGGCGCGGTGCGAGACCGAGTTCTGCGAAGGCGTGGACCGCGTCGCCCTGCACGCCCCCGGCGGCCCGGTGACCGCCGCGGAGGACCTCGGCGGCGGCCCCCTGAAGGTGCGGCAGGGCGCCGAGCCGCGGACCACGTGGTTCGACCTGTTCGACTGGGGCGGCGGCGCCTACGCGCTGCGGGCCGCGGCCAACGGCAGGTACGTCTCGGCGGGCGACGACGGCGTGCTGGTCAACGACCAGCCGGGGCCGAACGGCTGGGAGGTGCGCCAGACCTTCCGCCTGGACGAGCGCCGCCGCGGCGCGCTCGCGCTGCGGCACATCTCCACCGGCCGGCACGTGGAGCTGGCGCCGGACGGCACGCTGCGCCTCGCCGACGACCCCGACGCCGCCGTCGTGCTCACCCTGGAGCCCGTGGCGAGCGGCGCACAGGCCGCCGCCGAGCTCGCCGCACGCGCCGACGTCGCCGTCGTGATCGCGGGGGACCACCCGCTGGTCAACGGCAGGGAGACCGAGGACCGCGCCGACCTCGCGCTGCCGCCCGCCCAGGAGGCGCTGGTGCGGGCCGTGCACGCCGCCAACCCCGCCACCGTGCTGGTGATCAGCAGCGGCTACCCGTTCGCGGTGACCGCCCTCGACGACGAGCTGCCCGCGATCCTGTGGTCCGCGCACGGCGGGCAGGAGTACGGCCACGCGCTCGCTGACGTGCTGTTCGGCGACGCCGACCCCGCCGGTCGCCTCACCCAGACCTGGTACCGCTCGGCCCGCGAGCTGCCCGACCTGTTCGACTACGACATCATCGCCACGGACTTCACCTACATGTATTACCGCGGCACCCCGCTGTACCCGTTCGGGCACGGCGAGAGCTACGCCACGTTCGAGTACTCCGGCCTGGAGCTGTCCGCAGGCACCGTGGGCCCCGACGACGTGCTGACCGTCCGGCTCACCGTCGCCAACGCCGGGCCCCGGGCCGGTGAGGAGGTCGTGCAGCTCTACACCCGCCAGCGCCGGTCCCGGGTGAAGCAGCCGCTGCGGCGGCTGCGCGGCTTCGCCCGGGTGCGCCTGGAGCCGGGGGAGAGCCGCGTCGTCACGCTGGCGCTGAAGGTGGCGGACCTCGCGTTCTGGGACGTCACGCGGGACCGGTTCGTGGTGGAGGACGCCCCCCACACGGTGCTGGTGGGGCGCTCGTCCCGCGACATCCGGCTGAGCGGCCGGTTCACCGTGGCCGGCGAGCGCGTCCCCGCCCGCGATCCCTACACCCGTCCCCTGGACGCGGCCGCCAACGACGAGTACGACGGAGTCGTGCTGTGCGACGCCGCCCGGGTGGCCGGCGACGCGGTGCGGGGCGCCGTGCCGGGGGCGTGGATCGCCTTCCGCGAGGTGGACTTCGCCGGCGGCGCCGCCGCGTGCGCCCTGACCGTCACCAGCACCGAGGGCGGCGTGGTCACCCTGCGCCTGGACGACCCCCTGTTCGGGCCCGTGGCCGGGGCGCTGTCGGTGGCGCCGGCGCGCGACCGTTACGACCTTGTGTCGGTGGCCTGCCCGCTCGACGGGGCGGCCGGAGTGCACGATCTATATGTGGTGTTCGAGAACGAGGGGGTCACGGTGAGCGAGATCGCCTTCACCGAGACGATCGTCCCGGTGGGGGGCACGGTGCCCGTGAGCCAAGGAGCGCAGCGGATGCGGGGCACCGAGGGCGCGCGGACGGCGCCGGGGACGCGGGCCGAGCAGGGACCCGTGCGGAAGGCGGCGCGGGTCGTCCCGCGCGGGGCGGCGGAGGGCGCTCGTTGAGGACGGTCACCATCGCGGACGTGGCCAAGCACGCCGGGGTCGCGGTCAGCACCGTGTCCTACGTGCTCAGCGGCAAGCGGGCCATCTCCGCCACCACCAGCCAGCGGGTGATGCGCAGCGTACGCGCGCTCGGCTACCACCCGAACGCCGGGGCCCGCGCCCTGGCCAGCAAACGTTCCAACGTGATCGCGCTGGTGCTGCCGCTGCGGGCCGGCATGCACCTGCCCGTGCTCATGCAATTCGCCACCTCCGTGGTCACCACGGCCCGGCAGTTCGACCACGACGTGCTGCTGATGACCGCCGACGAGGGCCCCGACGGGCTGCGGCGGGTCGCCGCGAGCGCGCTGGTGGACGGCCTGGTGCTCATGGACGTCGAGATCCACGACCCCCGCGTGCCGCTGCTGCGCGAGCTCGGGGAGCCGAGCGTGCTCATCGGGTTCCCCGCCGACCCCACCGGCCTCACGTGCGTCGACCTCGACTTCGCCCGGGCCGGGGCCGAGTGCGCCGAGCACCTCGCGACGCTCGGTCACCGTCACATCGCGTTGCTCGGCGCGCCCCGTGTGGTGTACGAACGTGGTACCGGATACGCCGAGCGCACGATGGAGGGCTTTCTTGAGGCGGCACGCGGCCACGGCGCCACCACCATCGCGCTGCCCTGCGAGGAGGGCTTCGACGAGGTGTCCGCGACGGTGACCACTCTGCTGGCCGATCATCCCGAGCTGTCCGGCCTGGTCGTGCACAACGAGGCGGCCGTCGACCATGTGCTCGGCACCCTGCGCATGCTCGGCAGGCGAGTGCCCGAGGACGTCTCGGTGATCGCGATCTGCCCCGACGACGTCGCCGAGCGGGCCAGCCCGCCGCTCACCTCGGTCGCCATCCCGGCCGCCGACGTGGGCCACCAGGCCGTGCGCCTGCTCATGGCCAAACTGGACGGAAGCTTCGTGCCCGACGCGACCCTGCTGGCGCCCCGCCTGACCGTCCGCCAGAGCACCGGCGGCCAGATCACGGGCGGTCAGAGCACGGGCGAGCGGTGAGGGCCGACGAGGGCGCCGAGCTGACGGTCGCGCGCATCGCCGCTCTCGCCGGGGTCTCCCCGCCCACGGTGTCACGGGTCATCAACGGGCAGACCGGCGTGGCCGTCGCGACCCGGCAACGGGTGGAGGCCGTGCTCCGCGAGGTCGGTTACCGGCGCAGGGACAACGCCGTGTCGTTCCCCATCCTGGAGCTGGTCTTCCACGCGCTGGAGAGCCTGTGGGCGCTGGAGATCATCCGCGGGGTCGAGGAGGTCGCGCGCGAACGCGGGCAGGCCGTCGTCCTCACCGAGATGCAGGGCAGGCTGACGCCCGGCCGCGCCTGGACCGAGCAGGTACTCGCCCGGCGGCCCACCGGCGTCATCGCGGTGTTCTCCGAGCTGACCGCCCAGCAGCAGGCGCAGCTCGCCACCCGCTCCATCCCCCTGGTGGTGCTCGACCCCACCGGGGAGCCGCTGCACGAGACGCCGTCGGTGGGCGCCACCAACTGGAGCGGCGGCCTGACCGCCACCCGCCACCTGCTCGGCCTCGGGCACCGGCGCATCGCGATGCTCTGCGGTCCGGTGGAGTGGCCGTGCTGCCGGGCCAGGCTGGACGGCTACCGCGCCGCCATGGACGCCGCGGGCGTGCCCGTGGATCCCGACCTGGTGCGCGTCAGCACCCTGTACGTCGAGGGCGGCGTGCGCGACGGCGCCGAGCTGCTGGCCCTGCCCGACCCGCCGACGGCCGTCTTCACCTCCAACGACCTGCAGGCGTTCGGCGTGTACGAGGCGGCGCGGCGGGCCGGCGTGCGCATCCCCGAGGACCTCAGCGTGGTGGGGTTCGACGACCTGCCGTTCACCCGCTGGGCCGGGCCGCCCATGACGACCGTGCGCCAGCCCTTGGTGCAGATGGGCGCCACCGCCGCCCGCATGGTGCTCGACCTCGCCGAGGGCGGCACCCTGAGCCAGCACCGGGTGGAGCTGGCGACCGACCTCGTGCTGCGCGACAGCACCGCGCCCCCCTCACGCGCCTGAGCCGACGCCCCCTCCCGGGGGCGAAAGTTTCAGCTGTCCCGTGCCTCGTTGCCGGGGCTTGCGCTGGTCACGGCTCCCTGGATGTCATGCGCCGACATGCCGCGTTGCCTCCTGAAACATTTCTGACGACACTGCGGAATGTTTCAGTCATGGGTCGTCGCCGAGACGGCCGGGCCGAGAGCAGGACGAGCGCATGAGAATCAGACACGTGTTGCTGGGCATCGCCGCCTCGGTGACGCTCGTGGTCGCCGGCGTCGCGGTGGCGTCGCCCGCGCCCGCCGCGACGCTGACCGAGGTCACCGGCTTCGGGACCAACCCCAGTAACCTGCGGATGCACATCTACGTGCCGGACCGCGTGCAGTCCCGCCCGCCGGTCCTGGTGGCCGTGCACTACTGCACCGGCTCGGGCCAGGCGTTCTACCAGGGCACCGAGTTCGCCTCGCTGGCCGACCGGTACGGCTTCATCGTCATCTACCCGACCGCGACCCGCAGCGGCGCCTGCTTCGACGTGTCCTCGCCCCAGGCGCTGCGGCACGACGGCGGCAGCGACCCGGTGGGCATCGTGTCGATGGTCCGGTACACGCTTCAGCGCTACAACGGCGACGCCGGCCGCGTGTACGTCACCGGTGCCTCCTCGGGGGCCATGATGACGAACGTCCTGCTCGGCGGCTACCCCGACGTGTTCAAGGCCGGGGCGGCGTTCGCGGGCGTGCCGTTCGCCTGCTTCGCCACCACCGACGGGTCGAGCTGGAACAGCCAGTGCGCCAACGGCCAGCTCGTCCGCACCGCGCAGCAGTGGGGCGACCTGGTCCGTGGCGCCTACCCCGGCTACTCCGGCGCCCGGCCGCGCATGCAGATCTGGCACGGCACCAATGACGACACGTTGCGCTACCCGAACTTCCAGGAGCAGATCAAGCAGTGGACCAACGTCCACGGCCTGAGCCAGACCCCGACCCAGACCGACACCCCGCAGTCCGGCTGGACCCGCACCCGTTACGGCGGCACCGGCCTCCAGCCGCCCGTCGAGGCGATCAGCCTGCAGGGCGTCGGGCACAACGTGCCCACCAGCGGCATGGCCATGCGGGCCATCCAGTTCTTCGGCCTGGACACCACCGGCCCGACGGCCACCCCGACCGTCACGCCGACGGTCACCCCCACCGTCACCCCCACGGTCACGCCCACCGTCACGCCGACGGTGACGCCCACGGTCACCCCGACGGTCAACGGCGCCTGCCGGGTCGCCTACGTGATGAACACCTGGAACAACGGCTTCACGGCCCAGGTCACCGTCACCAACACCGGCGGCTCGACCGTCAACGGCTGGGCCCTCGCGTTCACCCTGCCGTCCGGCCAGACGATCACGGGCTCCTGGAACGCACAGATCACCGGCACCAGCGGGGCGATCACCGCACGCAACGTGGGCTACAACGGGACCATCGCCCCGAACGGCACCGCGTCGTTCGGCTTCCAGGCCACGCACAACGGCTCGACCGGCAGGCCGCCGTCGTTCATCCTGAACGACAACGCCTGCTCCGTGGCCTGACCCGTCCTCCGGCGGTGTGGGCCCAGCCACGCCGCCGGAGCCCGCCCGCCGGCCCGTGATCACGGGTGCCGGGCGGCCCGGCGGCCTGACGGCGCGCGTGCCACGCCGTCCGGCCGCTGCCGTGTTCCGGCTCCCTCGCTCCGCCCGTGTGGCGAGTACGGCGATCAGCAGCGCGGTGAGCAGGGCGAGCTGGGCGAGCGCGGACAGTGCCACGCCCACGGGGATCGCGGCGAGCGCGAGCACGGCGGCCGCGGCGCGGAGCTGTCGCCGCGGCAGGCCGAGCACCCGCCGGTACAGCAGGTCGCCCAGCAGGTAGAGCGTGACGCCGGCCGACAGGGCGACCGCCGGCCCGACGTGCATGTGGTCCAGCGGGTGGCCGAGGGCCTTCTTGACGCCCGCCGCCACCGCGACGATGCCGAGCAGCATGGGGATGTGCGCGTAGAAGTACGCGCCGAGGATCAGTTGGGTGCGCCGCACCACGCCGGCCCCGGCGAGCACGTGCTCCGCCGACTCGGGGCCGTCGCCCCCGAAGTACACCCACCACAGGCACGCCGCGAGCGCCAGCCCCAGCGTCGCCGCGACCAGCAGCGCCGGGCTCACCGCCCCGTGCGCCCCGATGCCGATCGCCACCACCGACTCCCCGAGCGCCACGATGACCAGCAGCCCGTGCCGTTCCACGATGTGCGCCGGATGCAGCGGGAACCCCTTCTGCCCGATGAAGTATGGGCTCACCCACACCAGCACCACCGCCGCCCCCCACAGCAGATGCGCGAGCGCCCCTTCGGTGAACCCCGCCGCGAACAGCAGCCCCGTGGCCCCGAGGTTGAACGGCACCACCCGCACGAACGACGCCGAAGCCTGCAGATAGAGCCCCGCGTGCACCAGCACGATCACCAGGTACCCCAGCGCGAACGCCCACCCGCCCCCGTCGAACGCCCGGGGTATGGCCAGCGCCATGACCAGGAAGCCCCCCATCCCCAGCAGCACCAGCACCCGCCGCGCCGGACGCACCGGCGGCACGGTGTTGGTCAGCCACGCGTACCCGGAGTACATCCACCAGATGACCCCGAACACCAGCAAGACCCGCAACCCGCCGGCCACCGGCGACACGGGCTGCGCCCCCGCCTCCGGCTCCGTGAAGCCGGCCACCAGCAACGTGGTCAACTGCGTGACCGTGAACACGAACACGAGATCGAAGAACAGCTCGAGCGTGGAGACCCGCAACTCCTGCTCAGGAGAAGTCGGCTCCACCTTCTCGGCGAACCATCCAGGAAGACGCACGCGCCAATGATCGGCCCTATCCACCACAACCGCGACTGATTACCCGAACCCGGTCGCACCGGGACACGGTGCGTTGTTCAGTCGGACGGGGGAGTGGTGGTCTTACGGGGACCGGCGACCAGGCGGTCCGTGCCGGTGGACGGGGGTGGGGCGGGGCTTTCCGCCGTGGTGCCGTCGGCGGGCTTGGTGGTGCGGCGGGGGCGGGTCTTGCGGGGGGCCGTGGCGTCGGGCTCGGGGGTGGTGCCCTCGGGGAAGGTCACCGGGCCCTTGACGTCCTTGTCCTTGGGAGGATCGGTGTGGCTCACGGTGGGATGGGGGGCCGTGGGGGTGTCCTCGGTGGGGGGAGTGGCGGGGCGTGAGGAGTCGCGCCAGGAGGCGATCACGCTGTCGGCCTCGGTGTCGGCGGCCATCTCGGCGTCGACTTCGGCTTCGCGTCTGCGGATGACGACCAGATGGTCCACCGAGAGGCGGCCGGCGCCGACGACGGCCAGCAGGACGGACGCGGCGCCGAGTGCGACGATCAGGTTGATGTCGCCGCCGGTGAGCGGCAGGCCCACGTCACCGCTGACCAGGATGAACACGGCCAGGGCCTCGAGGAACAGGATGATGCCGCAGGCGGGGACGAACAGGCCGGCGACCATGAGGGCGCCGCCGATGAGCTCGATGAGCATGGTGCCCGCCGCCCACAGGGGCGCCGCGGGGGCGTCCATGCGGGCGAACTGCTCCTGGGTGGCGTTCAGGCCGGACTCCAGTTTGTGCCAGCCGTTGGCGAAGAAGATGCCGCCGACACCGAGCCGGGCGGCCAGCGCGGCGATGTCGGTCAAGGTTCGTCTCACGGTGCCCATTCTCCTGGGGTAGATCCGCCTTGCCCAGACAATTGCCCTGTATCTCCTTCGTCATGCCCGCGGCCCCGGGGTGTCAGCGCCAGGGCCGCGGCGGTGGTGAGGGCGAGCAGCACGACGCTCACCAGCACCGTGGAGTGCAGCGCGGTGACGAACGCCTGCCGGGCGGTCGCGAGGAGCGCGGCCCCGGACGGCCCGGGCAGCCCGGCGGCGGCGTGCGCGGCGGCGGCCAGGGACTCGCGCGCCTGGGCCAGCGCGGCGGGCGGCACCCCGGGGACCGTGGCCACGGCGGGGGCGTACACGACGGTGGTGACGGTGCCGAGCACCGCGACGCCGAGGCCCGCGCCGAGTTCGTACGCCGTCTCCTCGATCGCCGCCGCGCCCCCGGCACGCGACTCCGGCGCGCACGCCATGATCGTGTCGGACGCGGCGAGCAGCGCCGCCTGCACGCCGAACCCGATGCCGGCGAAGCACAGCGACAGCAGCCACGGGTGGTGCTCGGTGCCCCACGCGAGCGTCGGCGTGAGGGACAGCCCGGCGAGCCCGAGCCCGCCCGCCATGGTGGCCCGCAGCCCGAGCCGCCGCAGCAGGAACGCCGCGCTGAGGCCCCCCGCGACGGCCGCGACCATCAGCGGCAGCATGCGTACGGCGGCGCGCAGCGGGCCGTCCCCGAGCACGAGCTGGAGGTACTGGGCGAGCATCAGCTCCAGGCCGACCAGGGCGAACACCGCGAGCAGCACGCAGACCACGCCCACGGAGAAGCCGCGGCGCGCGAACAGCCCGACGTCCAGCAGCGGGTGGGGGAGGCGGCGCTGCCGGGCGGTGAACCACGCGAGCAGCCCGGCACCGGCGAGCAGGATCGGCACCGCGCCGGCGGTGCCCACCACGGCGCCGTGCCCGGCCTCCTTCAGCCCGAACGCGAGGCACAGCACGCCGAGGGTGGCCAGGGCCGCGCTCGGCGCGTCCCAGCGGTGCCCGGCCCGCCGGGGCGTCTCAGGCAGCAGGCGGGCGGCGATCGGCAGCGCCACCACCAGCAGCGGCACGTTGATCAGGAACACCGTGCCCCAGCGGAAGTGCTCCACCAGCGCCCCGCCGATCAGCGGCCCCACCGCCGCGCCCCCGGCCGCGACGGCACTCCACACGCCGAGAGCCACGGCCCGCTCCCGCCGGTCGGTGAACACCTGCCGGATGATCGACAGTGTGGCCGGCATGATCATGGCCCCGCCCACGCCGAGCAGCGCCCGGGACACGATGAGCGCCGCCGGGGTGGCCGCGAACGCCGCCGAGAGCGAGGCGGCGCCGAACACCAGATAGCCGAGCAGGACCAGCCGCCGCCGGCCGTAGCGGTCGCCGAGCGTACCGAACACGACGAGCAGCGGCGCGACGACCAGCGAATACACGTCGATGATCCACAGCAGCTCCACGGCCGTGGGCTCCAGGTCCGCCGTCAGGGCGGGCACGGCGATGTGCAGGACGGTGGCGTCCACGGCGATCAGCAGCAGGCTGGAGCAGAGCAGGGCGAGGATCGCCCACCGGTCCGGCCGCGAGTCCGTGGTGCGCCGGGCGTCCGGCCGGGTCCCCAAAACCGTCATTAGCTACCTAAAGGGATGTGACTGCTGAATCTGGGTGGCAGCTTAGGGCCAATCCCCTTGATCGATCAGCGGCTTGCCGGAACGGTTCGGCTCGCGGTCTCCCGGGACTGCTGGGAAGCGTGATGGGAGCTGGGGCGGTCCCGACCTCTCTAGAGAGCTATAGGTATATGTCCGACATCTAGGCAAGTTTCCTTCGGCAACGGACCATGACGGCGTGGGGAACGCCAGCGAGCCAGATCCCTCTCCGGTGCCATCCCCGCGAGACCGCTCCGATCCCCGGGCCTGGTGCGTGGTCGCCGTCGCGAGACTGGGCCGCGATCAGCCGGAGGGAGCGCTGGAGGCCGCCGGAGAGGCGGTCGAGCGCGACCCCGGCGGCGAATGGGGGCATCGGCTGATGAGTCTCGCCCTGGAACGCCTCGGCCGCGACTCCGAGGCGACCGTCGCGGCTCAGGACGCCGTCCGGCTCGCACCCGGCTCCTGGGCCGCGCGGCTCCGGTTCGGCTCGGTGCTGCGCCGGACCCCCGGCCGCTGGCGCGACGCCTGGGCGCAGGCCCAGCAGGCCGTCCGCTTCGCCCCCGAGCAACCCGACCCCCACGTGCTGATCGGCGACCTCGCACTGGCCCGCGGCGACTTCCGCCAGGCCGCGGCCGCCTACCGCACCGCGCTGCGCCGCGACGAGGATCACCCCGCCGCCCGCGTCAACCTCGGCCTCACCCACCTGCGCTGGGAACGCCCCCGCGACCACCACGACCCCACCTGGACGGTCGACCCCCGCGAGACCGGCCGGGCCCGCAGGGCGCTGGAGGTGTGGTCCCGGCAGGTGCGGCTGCTCGCGGCCGTCGCGCTGACCGCCGTCGCCGTGCTCGCGTTCTGGTACGACCTGCGCGACCCGGCGCGGGCGGGCGGCGCGGCCGTGCTGGCGCTCATGCTCGCCGCCACCGTGCGGCAGGCCCGGCGGGTCGGGGTGTGGCGGTACGTGCCGGGCATGCTGGCCAGGGACCTGTGGTTGTGCGTGTCGGTCTCGGTGGCCGTGCTCGTGGTCGCGGCGTATGTGACGGCGCTCGCCACCCTGCCGGACTGGTCGCCCGGCTCGCTGGTCGTGCCGCTGGTGTCCGCGCCCGCCACGGTGGTCGTCGAGTGGGAGGACCTTCTCGGGGGCTTCTGGGCGGGGCTGTTCGGCCTGGTGCTGTTCAACGGGCCCGCCGTGTTGTGCCTGCGCGTCTTCGCCGAGACCTGGCAGGGACGGCCGGTGCGGGCGCTCGCCGAGTTCACCGCCGTGGCGCCCGAGCGTGTCGGGCTGCGCGACACCGGGGTCACGTTGTGGATCGTCGCGGCGCGGCTGTGGTCGCTCGTCGTGCTGCTCGCCGTCGTCCCGCCCGCGGCGGGGGAGGGGAGGGCGGCGCTGGCCGCGGCGTGCGTCCCTCTCGCGCTGCTGTACGTGCGGTGGCGGGGCGGGCTGCGGTTCCGCGCCGGGACGGTGCTGCGGCACGACTGGGCGCTGGCGCTCGTGCTGCTGACGCTCCTGCCGGCGTCCGCTGCGCTGTTCACGGTGGGCATGGTGGCGCTGCTCGGGGCGCCCGCCGGGACCGGGGCGTGGTGGACGGTGGCGGCCACGCTCTCGATCGCCGTGCTGTGCTTCCTGGTGCGGGGGGCCCGCGCCTGGTGGCGGCGTTCGGCGGGTCCGTGGCGGGCGTCCCTGATCCCGTGCGAGGGCTGCGGGCCGCGGCTGCCCGGCGACGTCGTGCCGCCGGTCGGCCTCAGCGAGGAGGTGCGGCGCGCGTTCACCTACTCCCGGAGCGTCGTGCTCTCCTACAGCGACACCGACGGCCCGCGCACCCTCGCCGTCGGCGCCGTCACCTCGGTCAGCTCGTCGGGCGAGCTGCGCCTCATCGCCACCGAGGAGGCCTGGGCGGCCGCGGCCCGCGACCCGCGTGTCGCCGTCTTCGTCGCCGACCCCGTCGAACGCCGCTTCTGGGCCGAGGTCCGCGGCGTCGCCCTGCCTGACCCCGCCCAGGACGTCCTGCGCGTCACCCCGAAACACGTGCAGATCGCCGAGTTCCCCGGCCGCCACGAGGCCAGGACGTCCCCCCGCCGCCGCTGACCGCGCCTGACCTCCCCGTGCGGGGCCTCCCGCCGTCCCGTGACCGGGTCCGGGCGTCCTGCGGCGCGCGTGGCGATCCCGGCCGTCACCACGGTCCCGCGTCCCCCATTCGCCTCCCGTGAGGTGTCACCCGGACTCGCCAGGGCAAATCGTGCCCGTGGCGCGCGTGGCGGGGACGCGCGCGGCAGGGCCGGTTGCGGTATAACCGGGAGGCGACCGGGGAGGCGAAATGCGGGACTCCGACAGGGCCCGGCCGGCGGGGCGCGCCGCGGCCCGTGATGCGTTCGAGCACGTCCGACGACGTTACTTCGCGCTTTCGCCCGCCATGCGCCGGGTGATCTTCTTCGTGGTGCTGATCGGCGCCGTCGTCGTGGGTGTTCTGACCGGCGGCTCGCTGTTCACCACGCTCGTCACTACTTTCTTACTCCTGGGCTTCGCCGAGCTGACCCTGCGTTACCCCCGCGCCGCCGCGACCGTCCTCGTCGTGGTGGCGTGGTCCTGCGCGGTGGTGGTGGCCGGCAGCTACCTCCAGCCGCACTCCGCGCTGCCCACCTTCTACCTCCTGCTCGGCCTGCTCGTGGGTGTGGCCGCCCACCTCGTCCGGTGGGTCACGCCGTGGGTGACCACCGTGGCGTCCCTTGGCGCCGCCGCCATGGTCGCCCTCGCCGTCGCCACGTTCTCGCCCGGCATCGCGGTGTGGGCGGCGTACGGCGTCGCGGTCGCCGTGCTCGCCTACCGGCTGGTCCAGGCCGGGCAGGTACGGGGCAGGCTCACCGCCCCGGCGCCCGCGTCCCCCCAGGTGGGGCAGCGGGCCAGGGAGGGCGCCGCCGACCGGGAGCAGCACGAGCGTTCCACGCCGCCGCCCATCTCGGTGGACGAGGCGCTCGGCGAGCTGGAGAGCATGATCGGCCTGGAGCCGGTCAAGGAGCAGGTGCGCTCGATCGCGGCGTCCATCGAGGCGTCGCGGCTGCGCGCCGAGGCCGGCTACTCCACCGATGCGCCGATGCGCCACTTCGTGTTCGTGGGCCCGCCCGGCACCGGCAAGACCTCCGTGGCCCGCACCCTCGCCAAGATCTTCTACGCGTTCGGCCTGCTGGAGACGCCGTACGTCGTCGAGGCCTCCCGCGCCGACCTGGTCGGCGAGTTCCTCGGCGCCACGGCCATCAAGACCAACGAGCTGGTCGACAGCGCGCTCGGCGGCGTGCTGTTCATCGACGAGGCCTACAGCCTGATCAACTCGGCCGAGGGCCAGCCGGACCGCTTCGGCGCCGAGGCCGTGCAGACCCTGCTCAAACGCGCCGAGGACGACCGCGACCGCCTGATCGTCATCCTGGCCGGCTACGAGAAGGAGATGGCGGGCTTCCTGGCGTCCAACCCCGGCCTGTCGTCGCGCTTCTCCACCCGCGTCAGGTTCCCCTCGTACTCCCCGGCCGAGCTGGTGCGCGTCACCGAGCTGCTGCGCGCCCGGCGCGGCGAGCGGCTGTCCCCGGACGCCCCGGGGGTGCTGCTCGGCCTGTTCGAGGACGTCCACCGGCGCGGCCTGATCGACGAGCTCGGCAACGCCCGCTTCGCGCGCAGCCTCGTCGAGACGGCGGCCCAGGCCCGCGACGTGCGCGTCGTCGGCGCGGGCGGCGCGCCCGAGCGCGAGGACCTCGTCACGACCACCACCGCCGACCTCGTCAAGGCGTTCAACGAGCTGACGGCGCGGTTCCGCGGTTTCCAGGCCCGGCCGAGCCTTGAGGAGGCACTGGCCGACCTCGACCGCATGGCGGGCCTCGAGCCGGTCAAGCGGCAGGTGCGGGCCATCGCCGCCCAGTTGCGCATCGCCCGCATGCGCGAGGAGCAGGGCCTGCCCGCGCCGCCCCAGATGCGCCACTTCGTGTTCGTCGGGCCGCCGGGCACCGGCAAGACCACGGTGGCCCGGGTGCTCGGCCGCGTCTTCGCGGCCCTCGGCCTGCTGTCCCGGCCGGACGTGGTGGAGGCGTCCCGCGCGGACCTCGTGGGCCAGCACCTCGGCGCCACGGCCATCAAGACCAACGAGCTGGTGGACCGCGCGCTCGGCGGCGTGCTGTTCGTCGACGAGGCCTACAGCCTGGTCAACAGCGGGTACCAGGGCGGCGACGCGTTCGGCACCGAGGCCGTGCAGACCCTGCTCAAGCGGGCCGAGGACGACCGCGAACGGCTGGTCATCATCCTCGCGGGCTACGCCACCGAGATGGAGCGGTTCCTCGGCAGCAACCCGGGTCTGGCCAGCAGGTTCGACCAGCGCATCGTGTTCCCGTCCTACCGCCCCGCCGAGCTCACCGAGATCGCCGCGCTGCTGGCGAGCCGCGCCGGGGACCGGTTCGACGACGCGGCGCTGCGCGACCTCGGCGAGGTGTTCACGTGGGTGTGCGCCGAGGGCCTGATCGACGACCTCGGCAACGGCCGGTTCGCCCGCTCCCTGTTCGAGCGCGCCGCCCTGGGCCGCGACGTCCGCCTCGCCGGCCGCGGCGGCACCGCGAGCACCGCCGAACTCACCACCATCACCAGGGAGGACGTCCGCGTCGCCGTGGACGAACTGGCCGAACGCTGACCCACACACCGCCGTGGCCGGGGCCGGCGGACGCTGACCCGCGCCGCCGTGGCCGGGGGCCGGCGGACGCTGACCCGCGCCGCCGTGGCCGGGGGCCGGCGGACGCTGACCCGCGCCGCCGTAGCCGGGGGCCGGCGGACGCTGACCCGCGCCGCCGTGGCCGGCGGCCGGCGGACCCTGACCCACGCCGTGGCCGGGCCCGGCGGACCCTGATTCACGCCGCCGTGGCCGGGGCCGGTGGACGCTGATCCGCGCCGCCGTGGCGGAGCCGGCGGACGCTGATCCATGCCGCTGTGGCGGAGCCGGCCGACGTTGACCCGTGCCGCCGCGGGCGGGGTGACGGGCGGTCGACCTCCGGCCCTCGGGCCGGGGCGGCTCGCGGCTGAGCCGCGTGGACGGGCGTAATCCCGGGATCGGCGCCGACACCGGGGCCGTTGACGACTATCTTGTCACCAGACGGTTACAGCATGTAGCAGTATGTGCACGGAGGGACGCGGGAAGGCCCTCGCGGTGCGCGATCCAGCCCGGGACAGGGCGAACGACAGGTGAGAAGACAGGCGGCGGAAGGGGGGCGATGGCAGGGTTCCTGCTCCGCCGGACGGTCGGCTACCTCGTGCTGATCGCGGTCGCCACCAGCCTCGCCTACCTGCTGGCGGCCACGGCGCTCGACCCCCGCTCCAACTACGAGGGGCGCAACCCGCCCCCGCCCCCCGCCGTGGTGGACGCCCGGCTCTCCATGTACAACCTCAACGACCGCACCCCCCTGCACGAGCGCTACGTGCGCTGGGCCGCCGGCGTGCTGCGCGGCGACTTCGGCCGCACCTGGAACGGCGACCAGGTCGGCGCCGAGATCGCCCGCCGGGCCGGGGTCACGTTGCGGCTGGTGCTGGCCGGGGTGGTCCTCGGCGGCGTGGCCGGGGTGCTCGCCGGGGCCGCCGCCGCCGTCCGGCAGTACGGCTGGTTCGACCGCCTGTCGTCGGTCGGGGCGTTCGCCGTGCTCGCCGTGCCGACCGTCGTGCTGGCCAACACGCTGATCCTCGGCGCCATCTGGGTCAACGACCACATCGGCGCCCAGCTCTTCATGGTCAGCGGCGAGGCCACCCCCGGCCTCTCCGGCGGCACGTGGACCTGGCTGGCCGACCGCGTCAAGCATCTGATCCTGCCCACCGTCTCGCTCGCGGTGGGCCAGATCGCCGTCTACAGCCGCTACCAGCGCAACATGATGCTCGACGTGCTGGACGCCGACTTCGTCCGCACCGCGATGGCCAAGGGCCTGCGCAGGCGCACCGCGCTGCTGCGCCACGCCCTGCGCACCGCGCTCATCCCCGCCGTCACCTACTTCGCGTTCACGTTCGGCTCCCTGCTGGTGGGTGCCACGATCACCGAGTCGGTGTTCGGCTGGCACGGCCTCGGCGAGGAGCTGGTCGCGTCGGTGCGCGGCAACGACGTCAACACCGTCGCGGCCATCAGTTGCTTCGCGGCGTTCGCCGTCCTGGTCGCGTCGCTGGCCTCCGACGTGCTGCACGCCGTCCTGGACCCGAGGGTGCGGGTGTCCTGACATGATCACGCTTGCTGAGGAGGAGTTCGCCGAGGCCGGGGCGGACGCCGCGCGCACCCGCACCCCCACCCGGCTGCGGGTGGTGGCCCGTCAGTTCCTGAGGGCGCGGCGCGGGCGCGTCGGCGCGGGGCTGCTGCTGTCGATGTTCCTGCTGGCGTTCGCGGGTCCGCTGGTGTCCCCGTGGGGGCCGGCGGAGCTGGACTTCCAGGCGTTCCTGCAGCCGCCGTCCACCCGCCACTGGTTCGGCACCACGCAGACCGGGGCGGACGTCTACGTGCTCACCATGCGGGGGGCGCAGAAGTCGCTGACCGTCGGCCTGCTGGTCGCGGTGTTGTCCACCGGCTTCGCCGCGGTGGCGGGGTCGTTCGCGGGTTACTTCCTCGGCTGGACCGACCGCACGGTGATGTGGGCGACCGACCTGCTGCTGGTGCTGCCGGCGTTCCTGATCCTCGCCATCATGTCCCCGCTGTTCACCGGGGGGCGCTGGATGCTCTTCGCCATCATGCTGGCGCTTTTCCTGTGGATGGTCACGTCCAAGATCGTCCGCGGCATGACCAAATCGATCAAGGAGCGCGAGTACATCAGAGCGGCTCGTTACATGGGGGTCAGCCCGCCGGCGATCATCTTCAGGCACGTCATACCGAACCTCGGCTCGCTGCTGGTGGTGGACGCCACGCTCAACGTCAGCGCGGCCATCCTCACCGAGACGAGCCTGTCGTACTTCGGGTTCGGCATCCAGCCGCCCGACGTCTCCCTCGGTGGCCTCATCGCCGACGGCGCCAAGACGGCCATGTACGCCCCGTGGACGTTCTGGTTCGCCGCCGGGGTGCTGGTGGTCACCGTGCTCGCGGTCAACCTCATCGGCGACGCGCTGCGCGACGCGCTCGACCCCGCCGGGTGTGCCAGGTGACCGGCGTCAGCGGCACCCGGGCCGCCATGGCGGGCCACCCCGAGCCGTGCGCCGAGGGCGCCGCGCCGGTGCTGGAGGTCAGCGATCTGTCGGTGCGGTTCGGCGGCGTCACCGTGGTGCGCGGCCTCGGCTTCACCCTGCAGGCCGGCGAGGTGCTCGGCGTGGTGGGGGAGTCGGGGGCCGGCAAGTCGGCCGCCGCGCTCGCCGTGATGGGCCTCCTGCCCCGGCAGGCGCGGGTGAGCGGGTCGGTGCGGCTGCACGGCACCGAGCTGGTCGGCGTGCCGGACAAGCACCTCGCGGCGTTCCGCGGCCGGGCCATCTCCATGGTCTTCCAGGACCCCCTGTCCGCGCTCACCCCCGTCTACCGCGTCGGCGACCAGATCGCCGAGGCCGTGCGCGTGCACCAGCCGGTGAGCAGGCGCGCGGCGGCCGAGCGGGCCGTCGAGCTGCTCGACCTCGTGGGCATTCCCGACCCCCGCCGCCGCGCCAGGGCGTTCCCCCACGAGTTCTCCGGCGGCATGCGGCAGCGCGCCGTGATCGCCATGGCCATCGCCAACGACCCGGACGTCATCATCTGCGACGAGCCGACCACCGCCCTCGACGTCACCATCCAGGCACAGGTCATCGAGCTGCTCAAGCGCGCCAGAGCCGAGACCGGCGCCGCCATCGTGCTCATCTCCCACGACCTGGGCGTGGTCGCGGGCCTGGCCGACCGCGTCCTCGTCATGTACGCCGGCCGCGCCGTGGAGGTCGGCCCGGCCCGCGAGGTGTACGAACGCCCCCGCATGCCCTACACCATCGGCCTCCTCGGCTCCGTCCCCCGGGTGGACGCCGGCCGCGAACTTCCCCTGACCCCGATCGAGGGCGGCCCGCCGTCCCCCGCCGCCCTTCCCCCGGGCTGCCCCTTCGAGCCCCGCTGCCCCGCCCGCGTCCCCGGCTGCCGCGACGCCGAGCCGCCGCTGCGCGAACTCGCGCCGCGCCACCGCGCGGCGTGCGTACGCGCCGGCGACCTCTCGCCGGCCGAGCTCACGCCCGGCCGCGGTGCGGCGTGCGCGGGGGCCGGCGAGCCGTCGTCCTCCTCGTCCGTCCCGGACGCCGGGAGCCGGGCGCCGCGGGCGGTCCGGCCGGTGGTGCTGAAGGTCGAGGGGCTGGTGAAGCACCATCCGCTGGTGCGGGGGACGGTGTTGCGGCGCCGGACGGGCACGGTGCACGCGGTGGACGGGGTCGGGTTCGACATCCGTGAGGGGGAGACGCTCGGTCTGGTGGGGGAGTCGGGGTGCGGCAAGACCACGACCCTCATGCAGATCCTTGAGCTCACCGCGCCGCAGGAGGGACGGGTCACTGTGTTCGGCAGGGACGCGGCCACGCTGACCCCCCGTGAGCGCATGTCCGTGCGGGCCCGCATGCAGGTGGTCTTCCAGGACCCGCTGGCGTCCCTGGACCCCCGCATGACCGTGCACGACATCGTGGCCGAGCCCTTGGTCACCCACGGCCGCGGCGACGTCGCGGGGCGGGTGCGGCGGTTGTTGCGGCTGGTCGGGCTGGACCCCGCGGACGCCGCCCGGTACCCCCGCCACTTCTCCGGCGGCCAGCGCCAGCGCGTCGCCATCGCGCGGGCCCTCGCCCTGGAGCCGCGGCTGGTGGTGCTGGACGAGCCGGTGTCGGCGCTGGACGTCTCCGTGCGGGCCGGGGTGATCAACCTGCTGGAGTCGCTGCGCGACCGGCTCGGGTTGTCCTACCTGTTCGTCGCGCACGACCTCGCCGTGGTGCGGCACATCGCCGACCGGGTGGCCGTCATGTACATGGGCCGCATCGCCGAGATCGGCCCGGTCGAGCACGTGTACGGCGCCCCTGCGCACCCGTACACCGAGGCCCTGCTGTCGGCCGTGCCGATCCCCGACCCCCGCAAGGAGCGGGAGCGGCGCAGGATCCTGCTGGAGGGCGAGGTGCCGAGCCCGGCGCGGCCCCCCTCCGGCTGCCGGTTCCGCGGCCGCTGCCCGACCTACAAGATCCTCCCGGAGTCCCTGCGCGCGCGCTGCGCCGAGGAGCGGCCCGAGATCCGCCCCGTCGGGGTGGACGACGAGCACGGGGCGGCCTGCCATTACCCCGGATCGCCCGCGAACTCCCGCCCCGGGCCGATCACCCCGGACCCCCCGGGCACCACTGGCCCGGGCCGATGAACGTGGAGGAATCGTGACAACAACCCGGAGGTCGGCGCCCGGCGTCCCCCGGTGGGCACGCCGGGCCGCGGCGGCGCTCGCGCTCGCCGCCGCCCTGCCGCTCGGCCCGGCCGCCTGCGGCGACGGCGAGCGGGGGGAGGGGCGGCCGGCGGGGGCCGCGCGGCAGGCGATCAAGGCGTACGACATCAACCCGGTGCCGCGGGCCCGCGTGCGCGACGGCGGCACCCTGCAGTGGGGGCTCACCGAGTTCCCGACCCAGTGGAACCTCAACCACGTGGACGGCAACCTCGCCGAGGTCAAGAAGGTCGTCGACGCGCTGATGCCCGCCGCGTTCCGCGCCGACGAGAAGGCCGCGCCGTCGCCCAACACCGCCTACGTCACCGACGCGCGGGTGACCGCCACCAGCCCCCGCCAGGTGGTGACGTACACGCTCAACCCCAAGGCCCGGTGGTCGGACGGCACGCCCATCACCTGGCAGGACTACCACGCCCAGTGGAAGGCCATGAGCGGCGCGAACCCCGACTTCCACGTGGCCTCGACCACCGGCTACCAGGACATCGCCTCGGTGGCCCGGGGTGAGGGCCGGCACGAGGTGGAGGTGACGTTCCAGACGCCGTTCTCCGAGTGGCAGTCGCTGTTCTGGCCGCTGTACCCCCGGTCGGCCAACGCCACCCCCCAGGCGTTCAACACGGGCTGGCTGAACCAGATCCCCGTCACCGCGGGGCCGTTCCGCTTCGCGGCGTTCGACCAGACGGCCAAGACCATCACGATCGTCCGCGACGAGCGGTGGTGGGGCGACCGCGCCAAGCTCGACAAGATCATTTTCCGGGCGCTGGACGGCGACGCGCTGGTGGGGGCGTTCACCAACGGCGAGCTGGACGTCTTCGACATCGGCCCCTCCGCGCCCGACTACGCGCGGGCCAGGGGCGCCAAGGGGGCGGTGATCCGGCAGGCCGCCGGCCCCGACTTCCGGCACTTCACCTTCAACGGCGAGAGCCCGGCCCTGTCGGACGTCCGGGTCCGCCAGGCCATCGCGCTCGGCCTGGACCGCGACGCCATCACCCGGTCCGATCTGCAGGGCCTCGGGTGGAAGGGGGCGCTGCTCGGCAACCACTTCTTCATGAACACCCAGGAGGGCTACCAGGACAACTCCGGCGGTCTCGGGGCGTACGACCCGGCGCGGGCGGAGCGCTTGCTGGACGAGGCGGGCTGGCGGCGGGCGAGCCCCACGCGGCGGCGGGGCGGGCAGGAGCTGACCGTGCGGTTCGTGGTGCCGGCCGGGCTCCAGCTCAGCAAGGCCGAAGGGGAGCTGACGCGGGCCATGCTCGAACGCATCGGGGTGAAGGTCACGATCCAGGCGGTGCCGGGGGACGACTTCTTCGGCAAGTACATCATCCCCGGCAACTTCGACATCGCGCCGTTCTCCTACATCGGCACGCCGTTCCCGATCTCCAGCAGCTACGCCACGTACGCGGGCGCCGTGAAGGGCTCCGACGGCAAGCCCCGCTGGAACGCCAACTTCGGCCGCTCGGGCAGCGCCGAGATCGACGCGGCGATGCGCCGGGCGTCGTCCTTCCTGGACCCCGAGCGCGCCCGCGCCGAGGCCAACGAGGCGGACCGCATGGTCTGGCGCGAGGTCAACGTCCTGCCGCTGTACCAGCGCCCGCAGAACTGGGGTGTCAAGGCGTCCCTCGCCAACATCGGCGCCCCCGGCTTCTACACCCTCCGCTACGCCGACATCGGCTTCACCGCCTGACCGCCGCACGGGCGGCGCCGGATTCGCCGCACGGGTGTGGAAGGAGGGGCTCAGTCCGGCGGTTCGTCCGGGATGTCGGCGATGTCGTCCAGGGCGGCGGCGAGCTCGTCGGGGTGGTCGCCGATGCGCTCGGCGATCTCCATGAGCACGTGGAGGACGTCGTGGCGGTCGTGGCCGAGGTCGAGCAGGCGCTGGGCGGCCTCCCACATCTGTTCGGGGTCGCCGTCCCACAGCCGGGTCGCGATCTCCTCGTGCCAGGCCAGGTGCTCGGCGAAGTCGGGCCGGTCGCGGTCGGCGATGTGGTCGATCTCCAGCAGCACCCGCCGGTCGGCGTCCTCGGACGGGTGCAGCGTCTCCAGGTCGATGTCGCCGTGCGTGCCTTCGAGGAACGGGAACGCGAAGGCGCGGCGCGGCAGGGCCGACAGGTCGCCGTCCGGCAGCAGGCGGCGCACCAGGGAGCGGTCCAGGCCGAACGTCGTCGGGTCGCGGTAGGCCTCGGTGAAGCGCCCCGCGGCCTCCCAGACGGCGTCCAGCGTGGCCTTGAGGCCCTCGTCGGGCAGGCCGGTGCGCGGCGCCGCGAAGCGCACCCACGACAGCAGGACGTGCGGCATGGCCTCCTGCTCGGCCGGGTCGAGCAGCACCTTGCGCGGCAGCCAGTCCAGCAGGAACGTCTCGCACTTGGTGGGGCTGACCCGCAGTGGGCGGTTGAAGTCCTGGTCGCAGCCGTAGTCGATGATGTGGTCGGCGCACCGCGACGCCGCCGAGGGGTCCGACAGGTGCTCGGCGGCGTCCGAGGCCAGGAACTCGGCCGCGAGCATGGCCCGCCGGTCCCTGCTGTAGGGCGCCTCGCTGAACAGCGGGGCCGGCCGCTTGCGTCCCGGCGGCAGCGCCTTGATGCGGGCACGCGCGAACGCGTGGAAGGCGCTGTAGCCCTCGCTGACGAGCTTCGGCGACTTGCGGCCGAGGGACTCCGCGGTGGCCTTCATGGCGAACTCCAGCAGCGCCCTGGCCTGCTGGGGCTCCAGCTCCTCGAAGCGCAGCATGGGGTTGCCCGCGGCCTCGGCGTCCGCCCGCACCAGCAGCTCGTCCACCTGGGAGGAGACCCACGCGTCGCGGGCCATGCCGCGCATGTTGTAGTCGACGACCACCACCAGCGCGTGCGGCTCCTCCGGCGGGGCCTGCGCGGGGGTGTCGGGCTCGGGCCGGGCGGCAGGGACGTCCGGCTGCTGCTCGGTGCTCCCGGCGCCGGCCCGGCCGGTCGCCGCCTCGGCGGCGACCCGGGCGTGCGCGGAGGCCGCGGTGCCGGGGACGCCCGTGCGGTAGGCGAAGGTGCACACCACGGTGTCCTGGTCGCCGTAGGCGTCGCGGGAGACGTAGCAGCCGCGGGGCTTGACGGCGCCGACCCGCTCGGCCCAGCGGGGACGCGCGACGTCCGACTCCATCAGGGCCAGCGCGGCGCCCTCGGCCTTGGCGGCCTGGCGGGAGGTGCCGAGGTAGGCGATGGCGATCAGCAGGGTGAGCGCGGCGGGGGTGCCGGCCTTGGCGGCGTACTCGACCAGGCCCTCGCCGAGGAACTCCTCGACGTCCCCGCGGCGCAGCCGGCGCCCCCACCACGCGCCGAGCATGTCGGAGACCATCAGCTCGGCGTCCAGCGGAGTGCGCACGGCGAGAAGCTCGCGTGCCGCCAGGAGCATCTCGGCGAACACGTCGTCCGGCGGGCGGGTCCCCCTGGGGGCGCGTCGTCGTCGGCGGCTCACGCTCCTTACCTTCTCGCATTCTCCGGCCGGACGTCGCGCGGAACGCCGCCCGGTGACCCCGCTGTTACCAGGAAATTTTGACCTTCCTCCCAGCGGGCCGGTCATCTCCGCCGGTCATGGCCCTGTGGGGCTATTCGGTCATGACCCAGGTAGATGATCCGGTTATGACCCATGTGCGTGATCTGGGTCATGTGTTATGGATCGGGCGAGGCGTGCCGGATCAGCGCCGCATGCCCGGAGCGTCGAGCAGCGGGGCGGACCAGGCCAGCGCGAGCAGCCGCTCCCGGGCGAGGCGCTCCACGACGGCGGTGGTGGCGTCCACGCCGAGATGGGCGGCGCAGGCCGACACGTCGCGCACGCACCTGCCGATGGTCTCCACGGGCACGCCGAGGAACTCGCCCGAGAGCCGGGCGACGACGGGCTCGGGGGGCGCGGCGGGGCGCGGATCGATGGTTCCCCTGGACGGACGCAGTGCGAGAGCAGGCATGATAGGCGTTCGCAATCTCCCGTTGGGCGGGGGCGTGCTCACCCCCTGGCCAGTGCTCTGAGGGGACGTGCGTATCCAATTCCATCCTGTCTCGCCGAGGTGTCAACCCCTTGTCCCGTAAGGGTTAGGGGTACTCAGGCACCTCGCGGCCGAACCTGTGGGAAGCTGGGTCCGGGCGCGTCCGGCTGCGGTCCGGCGGCGCCGTGCCGCGGGGGCGGATCCCGCGGCGGCGGAGCGCGGAGGGAGGGGTTTCGCCGATCCGCCGAAGACCGTGCGGAGCTCGGGGCCGATGACGAGAAAGTCGGCCGATCTTGCTGCACACGGCGGCGGCTTTTTGACAGGATGCGTTGACCGCATCGCGGCCGGGGCTTCCGTCCGCGCGTGCGCATCGCCGATGATGTAGTGCAGTTCCGCGCTACCAATCACAGTTATGGAGATGTGCCTCGTGGGAGACCCTGGCACGCGACGGAGGTGCCGACCATGAGCGCCGAAACCTCCGTGCCCCGTCCCCGGGAGTCGGGTGTGGACATCTCAGACCCCGCCCTGTTCGAGGGCTTGCTGGCCGAGGCCCCGTTCGCCTTCGCGTTCTTCGACACCGGCGGAAGGTTCACCCGGGTCAACCAGAGCTTCGCCGACATCGGCGGGTTGCCCGCCGGCGATCTGGTGGGCCGCGCCGCGGCCGAGGTCCTCTCCGGCGACATCGCCTCTCTCATCGACACCGCGCTCCACCGCGTCCTCGAGGAGCACCGCGCCGTCGCCAACGGCGACCAGCGCCTGCGCACCGCGTCCGCCACCGGCGGCATCCGCCACTGGGTCCTGTCGTTCTACCCCATCCACGGCGACAAGGGCTCCCTCGCCGGCGTCGCGCTGTTCGGCGTGGACGTCACCGAGCGCCAGCTCACCGAGGAGGAGCTGCGCCGCAGCGAGGAGCGCTACCGCTCGCTGGTCGAGTCCCAGCAGCAGCTCGTGTGGATCACCGCGCCGTCCGGCGCCGTGATCGAGGACGCCCCGCAGTGGCGGGCGATCACCGGCCAGAGCCTGGAGGAGTACCTCGCGTACGGCTGGCTGGAGGCCGTGCACCCCGACGACCGCCCGGCCGCCGAGGAGGCGTGGCGCGAGGCCCTGCGCGGCCGCACGATGTTCGAGTGGAGCTACCGGGTGCGCACCCGGGCCAGCGGGTACCGCCACTTCGAGGTGCGGGCCGTGCCGATCATCCGGCACGGCCGCGTCGTCGAGTGGGTCGGCGCCAACAGCGACGTCACGCCGCAGCGCGAGGCCGAGGAGATGCGCGGCCGCCTCACCGACCAGCTCGGCGCCGCCGCGCTGCGCACGGCACGGCTCCAGGGCGCCACGGCCATGCTGGCCGAGGCGCTCACCGTCGAGCAGGTCGTCCAGGTGATCATCGACGTGGGCCGCACGGCGCTCGCCGCCGACCGGTCCGCCGTGGCGCTGCTGGACACCGAGCGCGCCGTGCTCAAGCTCACCAACAGCGGCGGCCTGCCCGACATTCCCGGCGCGCCGGGCGAGGAGATCCCGCTCACGCAGGCCAGCGTCATGACCATGGCCGTGAACAGCAGGCGGCCGGTGTTCGCCGAGTCCCCGGAGAGCCTGCGCGCCCAGCTCGTGGAGGCGGGCGCGGACGAGGCCACGATCGCGGGGTTCCTGGAGCACAGCGACGAGCGGTCCTGGGTGGGGCTGCCGCTGCTGGCGGCGGGCCGGGCGCTCGGCGCGCTCAGGTTCGCCCACACCCGCCCGCAGAAGATCTCGCAGGAGGACGGCGTCTTCCTGGAGGCGCTCGCGGGGCAGTGCGCGCTCGCCGTGGAGCGGGCCACGTTGTTCGAGCGCGAGCACCGCACCGCCGAGACGCTCCAGCGCAGCCTGCTGCCCGAGCGGCTCCCGGTGATCCCGGGGGTGATCCTCGCGCAGCGGTTCCGGTCCGGCAGCAGGCACGTCCAGGTCGGCGGCGACTGGTACGACGCGTTCGTGCTGGAGGACTCCCGGGTGGCCGCGGTGGTCGGCGACGTCATGGGCAAGGGCGTCAAGGCCGCCGCGGGCATGGGCCGCATCCGCAACGCGATGCGGGCCCTCGCGCTGACCAACCCGCCGCCCGCGGCCGTGCTGACCGGCCTGGACCGGGTGTTCGGCGCCACCGAGGAGGAAGAGCAGGTCACCACCCTGGCCTACATGGTGGTGGAGCCCGGCAGCGGGGACGGCATGCTGGCCCTCGCCGGGCACCCGCCGCCCCTGCTGGTGTCGCCCCAGGGCACGGCGGTGTTGTCGGAGGGCGAGCCCGGCACGCCGCTCGGCTGGCCGACCACCCGCAAGCAGTTCAAGTTCTCCGTGCCGCCGGGTCACACCGCGGTGCTCTACTCCGACGGCTTGGTCGAGAACCGCAAGCGCGGCCTGGACGCCGGACTGGCAGAACTTTGTTCTGTCGTGGGGGAGGCGCCCCCTGAAGTCCTAGGAAATCCGCACATGTTGCTTGACTTCCTGGTGGATCGCATGCTGGCGGGGTATGAGCAGGACGATGACGTCACGGTGCTCGCCGTCCACGTGCCGGCCGCCACAAAGAGTGACTGAATGAATCAGTCATAAGGGTTGCTTTCGGGTATCGGTGACCCGCTTCCGTACGCACTACTGTTCCGGTCGGCCTAGGGTGGAGGGGCAACCGCCGTGAGGCGGCCGTAAGGACTGCGGGGTCATGCCACAATGCTGGGCAGGTACGTCGCGGTTCGCACGGCCCACCACCGAAAAGAAGCAAACGCCCCTAGCGGGTACCTGGGTCCATTCTCACCATGCGTTCGTTCGAGAGGTGTTCGTGTCGCCTGCAAGTTCGACTCGCTCGAAGCCGTCGTCTGAGCTGAACGAGCCCGTCATTCAGCGGCTGATCGAGCGTGGGCGCTCGCAGGGTTTCCTCGAGTCCGAGGATGTCCGTAAGGCCTTCGAGGAGGCGGACATCCCGATGTCGCACGCCGCTGGGTTCCTGCGGAACCTCAGCAAAGAGGGTGTGACCGTCGTGGTGACCGCCGCGGACTCGGCGGCGCCCAAGAGGTCTCGTGGCCCGGCCAAGCGTCGCACCGCCGCCCCCGTCAAGAAGACCAAGTCCGCCACTGCGGCGGCCAAGGAGCAGCCCGATACCGTCACTGCCGTGGTGAGCGGTGCCGGAGGCGAGGCAGCGGCAGCCGGCGACAAGCCGGCCGCCAAGAAGCCGGCGGCGAAGAAGCCCGCGGCCAAGAAGGCCGTCCCGGCGAGCAGCGCCGCCGCGCCCGCCACCGACGCGCCTGCCAAGGTCCCCACCCCTGCCGCCCTCGCCAAGAAGGCCAAGCCGGAGGTCGCCGTGCCCGCGTCGCCATCGCCCAAGATCGAAACCAAGCCGAAGGTCGCCTCTGAGGACGACGAGGATCTCGAGATCGAGGGCGACCTCGAACTCGAGGACTTCGACCTCGACGTCGAGGTGGACGCCGAGTCCGACGCCGAGACCGAGGCCGATCCCGACGCGGAGGCCGAGGTCGAGGGCGAGCCCGACGTCGAGATCGAGGCGGAGGCCGAAGCCGAGGTCGAGGAGTCGAAGGCCGGCCCCGAGACGCAGTCCGACGACGAGGTCCTCATCATCTCCGATGACGACGACGACGCCCCGGTCGCGCAGGTCGCCGCCGCCGGCGCCACCGCCGACCCGGTGAAGGACTACCTCAAGCAGATCGGCAAGGTCCCCCTGCTGAACGCCGAGCAGGAGGTCGAGCTGGCCAAGCGCATCGAGGCCGGCCTGTTCGCCGAGGAGCAGCTGGCCAACGACGGCGAGCGGCTGCCCGTCGACGTGCGCGCCGAGCTGGAGTGGATCGCCGAGGACGGCCGCCGGGCCAAGAACCACCTGCTGGAGGCCAACCTCCGGCTGGTCGTCTCGCTGGCCAAGCGCTACACCGGCCGCGGCATGCTGTTCCTGGACCTCATCCAGGAGGGCAACCTCGGCCTGATCCGCGCGGTGGAGAAGTTCGACTACACCAAGGGCTACAAGTTCTCCACGTACGCCACCTGGTGGATCCGGCAGGCGATCACCCGGGCCATGGCCGACCAGGCGCGCACCATCCGCATCCCGGTCCACATGGTCGAGGTCATCAACAAGCTGGCCAGGGTCCAGCGCCAGATGCTCCAGGACCTCGGGCGCGAGCCCACCCCGGAGGAGCTGGCCCGCGAGCTCGACATGACCCCCGAGAAGGTCGTCGAGGTGCAGAAGTACGGCCGCGAGCCGATCTCCCTGCACACCCCGCTCGGCGAGGAGGGCGACAGCGAGTTCGGCGACCTCATCGAGGACTCCGAGGCCATCGTGCCCGCCGACGCCGTCAGCTTCACCCTGCTCCAGGAGCAGTTGCACTCGGTGCTCGACACGCTGTCCGAGCGCGAGGCGGGCGTGGTCTCCATGCGGTTCGGCCTCACCGACGGCCAGCCGAAGACCCTCGACGAGATCGGCAAGGTCTACGGCGTGACGCGTGAGCGCATCCGGCAGATCGAGTCCAAGACCATGTCGAAGCTGCGCCACCCCTCCCGGTCCCAGGTCCTGCGCGACTACCTGGACTGATCACGATCAGCCGCGTGGCTCCCGTCCGTTCAGGGCGGGAGCCCGGTCGTCTTAGCCCCCGGCTGCCCTCGGGCCGTCCCGGCCGTCTCCGCCCCTGGGCGTCTCTGCTCCCGGCCGTCTCCGCGGCCCGGGCGGCGGCTCGGCGGGGTCGCGATCCGGTGTTCTGGGGTGAAGGTGTGCGGTCAGGGGTCCGCCGGGGCGGGGAGGGATGCCCGGTGGGGCGATACGGCATTCGCGGGCATCGCCGCACGGGTCGCGCGGCCGGGGTGGTGCCCGGAGGCCACGACCGGGCGGTCGCGCCGGGGGGTCTTAACGCGGCCGTAACGTCCCGGTAGCGCCGGGAGTCTTGACGTTTCCTAGGCTCCGCGCCATGGGTGTGATCGAAGTGGATCGGGCTCGTGCTCGGGGGCCACGACTGATCGCAAGCCGTCCGTGGACGGATGCCGTGCTCGACGAGGCGGTGCACGCCCTCGGGCGTGGGCACCTCGAATCCGCTCTTCCCGCTCTCGTCGGTTCCCGGGGGGACCACGAGGTACGCGCGCTGCGTGTCGAGGCGCTGGGAAGGGCCGCCGTGGGTCTCACCGGGGGCATCGAGGCCCTGGTGTCACGAGACCGCGCCAATCCCGATCTGTGGTTGTGGCTCGCCCGCGTCCGCATCGAAGAGGCGTGGCACATCAAACCGGACGTCCGGGCGCGAGCCGTCCAGGCGGACCGCCTGCAGATGTACCAGCGTGCCTTGGAGTCCGCCCGGACGCCGCTGCACACCGCCGCGCGGCTCGTCCCGGACGACCCGGTGCCGTGGATCTCCCTGTTGTGGCTGGCCGTGGGCCTGGAATGGCCGAGGCGGGAACGGGACGAGATCTACGAGGAGGCGCTCGCCCGCGCCCCGCGCCTGTACGCCACGGCCGTCGCCCGCCTGATCAGCCTGTCGCCCGGCTGGGGCGGCACGAGCCAGGAGATGCTGGTGTTCGCCCGCGCCGCCGCCGCCCGCGCGGGCAGCGGCGACCCGATGTCCGCCCTGCTGCCGCTGGCCTACTTCGAGCACATGTCCGGTGAGCGGGTGAGCCGGTCGCGATTATGGGATTCGTTCGAGGTGCAGCGTGAACTGACCGCCGCCTCCGGCCGCTGGCACGACGTGCGCGGCGGACGGCCGCACCCCCGCACCGTGGAGGCGCACAACGCGTTCGGCGCGGCGTTCTACCTGGCCGACATGCGCAGGCCCGCCCGCGGCCACCTGGCCCGCACGGCCGGCCGGTTCAGCACCCTGCCGTGGTCGCATCTCGGCGACCCGGCGAAGGAGTACAGCAAGGCCTGCTCCCGGCTGAACGTCACGTATTGATCACGATGTCCACGGTCCAGGGCTCGCCCGCCCGCGGCGGCGCGCCGAGCTCGGCCGTGTGACCGAGGTCCCTCAGCAGCCCGGCGAGCGCTCTCGGGCTGCGGGGACTCGTCCCCTGTTCGAGAAGTGAGCGCGCGACCGCGCCGCGCGTCGCCTTGGCCATGTGGCTGACCACGGAACGTGTGCCGTCCACCTCGCGAAGCACCCTGATCGTGACCGTGGGTGACGGCGGGCGCCAGGCCGCGGCGTAGGTGGAGGAGCGCAGATCCACGATGAGCCCGCGTTCCGAGCCGAGTGCGTCGGTGAGGAAGGGCCGCCAGTGGGCCGCCAGACCGCCCAGGCGCGGCAGGCGCACGCCCATGGAGAGCCGGTACGGGGGAACCCGGTCCCGCAGGCGCAGCGCGCCCCACAGGCCCGAGAACACGATCACGGAACGGTTGGCGCGCCGGCGGGCGGCGGTGTCCAGGGTGGCGAGGCCCAGATTGTCGTACAGGACCCCGGTGTACAGCCTCGCGGCGGGCAGCGTGGCCGCGGTGCGCAGCTCGCGGTCCACGGCGAGCTCACCGGCCTGGCCGGTGGTGAGCCCGAGCACGGCCAGCGCCTCCTCCCGCGGCCCATGGGCCACGGCGGTGAGCGCGTCGAGGACCTTCTCCCGGGCGGAGGTCAGCGCGGGGAAGCTCAGGGCGTCCAGGTCCAGGGGCCGGCCGTCGCCATCGGCGGCCTTTCCCTCGGACGGCGGCAACAGGATCAGCACGGCGCACGATCCTAGCGCCCGCCCAGGTCAGGGGACCCGGCGAGCCCTAAGCGTCCCGGCGATCCTCCGCGGGGCGCCGGGGGGTCGGCGTCCCGCATGGCACGCGGTGACGTCCAGGAGGGCCTGATGTCACCGCGTTTCGTGTGTGGTTGTGATCTATGGGGTCAGGAGCGGGGAGCCGGTGCTCACCGCTCGTTGCTGGCAGATGTTGCGGGGGTTTCGCTCAAGCGCGCCGACTCGTCCTGGATTTCGGCACCCTTGTCGCGCAGGGCGGCGACGTGCCGTCGCCCGTGGTGGGCGCAGAACAGCAGCTCCCCGCCCATGGGGAGAGACGCGCGGATGTACGCCTGGGCGCCGCACCGGTCGCAGCGGTCCAGGGCGGTCAGCGGCTTGGTGGGGGCGAGTGCTCCAGTCACGTATCGCCTTTCGGGTCACCCCACTGACGTGGGGATTTGGCGTCAGTCACTTGGCACAACATCTAACCCGATACGGACGTTCCCAATCGTGCCCGGGATACGCCGAGAGCAGAATGTGTCGTTAAGTGAGGTGATTCCGTCGCGGGATGACGCAGTACCCCGTAGTGGTGGGACGCTTAGGGGCGGCGTGGCAGCGGAAACGGTAGGCTACGCACACATGTTCGATGTTCAGTGGGAGTGGGAGTGACCGCAGTCAGCGCGGAGACGGGCTACACCGCCCGTCACCTGTCGGTGCTGGAGGGCCTTGAGGCCGTCCGTAAGCGCCCCGGAATGTACATCGGTTCCACTGACAGCCGCGGTCTCATGCACTGCCTCTGGGAGATCGTCGACAACGCCGTGGACGAGGCCCTGGCCGGGTTCTGCACGCGCATCGAGGTGGAGCTGTTCGCCGACGGGTCCATCGAGGTCCGCGACGACGGCCGGGGCATCCCCGTCGACGTCGAGCCCAAGAGCGGCCTCGCCGGTGTCGAGCTCGTCTACACCAAGCTCCACGCGGGCGGCAAGTTCGGCGGCGGCTCCTACACCGCGTCCGGCGGCCTGCACGGCGTCGGCGCCTCGGTGGTCAACGCGCTGTCCTCGCGGCTGGACGTCGAGGTCGACCGCGACGGGCGGATCCACGAGATCAGCTTCCGGCGCGGCGTGCCCGGCGTGTTCGACGGCGACGGGCCCACGGCCCGGTTCAAGAAGAAGTCGGGCCTTCGCGACGGCGGGCCGCTGCGCAGGAAGCGCACCGGCACGCGGGTGCGGTGGTGGGCCGACCGGCAGATCTTCCTGCGCGAGGCCGAGGTCTCGCTGGACGAGATCCACGTCCGCGCCCGGCAGACCGCCTTCCTCGTGCCCGGCCTCACCATCGCGGTGCGCGACGTCCGGGGCGAGGAGGTGCTGGAGGAGGAGTTCCGCTTCGACGGCGGCATCTCCGAGTTCACCGAGTTCCTGGCCCGCGACGAGGCCGTGTGCGACGTCATGCGCCTGCAGGGCTCCGGCCACTTCCACGAGACCGTCCCCGTGCTCGACGACCAGGGCCACATGACCTCCACCGAGGTGGAGCGCGAGCTCACCGTGGACGTCGCGATCCGCTGGGGCAAGGGCTACGAGACGGCCGTCCGGTCGTTCGTCAACGTGATCGCCACCCCCAAGGGCGGCACCCACGTCAGCGGCTTCGAGCGCGCCCTGGTCCGCACGATCAACGAGCAGCTCCGCGAGACGCGGCTGCTCAAGAACGGCGACGACCCGGTCACCAAGGAGGACATCCTGGAGGGGCTCACCGCCGTGGTGACCGTCCGGGTGCCCGAGCCGCAGTTCGAGGGGCAGACCAAGGAGGTCCTCGGCACCTCGGCGGCCAGCCGCATCGTGTCCCACGTGGTGTCCAAGGAGCTCAAGGAGCTGTTCGCCAGCACCAAGCGGGCCCACAAGCTCCAGCTCCGCGCCGTGCTCGAGAAGATCGTCTCGGCGGCCAAGGCCCGCATCGCGGCCCGCGAGCACCGCGACAACCAGCGCCGCAAGAGCGCCCTGGAGAACTCCGCGCTGCCCGCCAAGCTGGTCGACTGCCGCAGCGACGCGGTGGACCGCAGCGAGCTGTTCATCGTCGAGGGCGACTCGGCGCTCGGCACCGCCCGCGCCGCCCGCGACTCGGAGTTCCAGGCGCTGCTTCCCATCCGCGGCAAGATCCTGAACGTCCAGAAGGCGTCGGTCGCCGACATGCTGAAGAACGCCGAGTGCGCCGCGATCATCCAGGTGATCGGCGCGGGCTCGGGCCGGGGCTTCGACATCGAGGCCGCGCGGTACGGCAAGGTCATCCTGATGGCCGACGCCGACGTGGACGGCGCGCACATCCGGTGCCTGCTGCTCACCCTGTTCCACCGCTACATGCGGCCCATGATCGAGGCCGGCCGGGTGTTCGCCGCGGTGCCGCCGCTGCACCGCATCGAGATCACCAACCCCGGCAAGGGCAAGGACAAGTACGTCTACACCTACTCCGACGCCGAGCTGCAGCGCACGCTGCGCGAGCTGGAGCGCCGGGGGCGCCGCTGGAAGGACCCCATCCAGCGGTACAAGGGCCTCGGCGAGATGGACGCCGACCAACTGGCCGAGACCACCATGGAGCCGCGGCACCGCACGCTGCGGCGGGTGCGCATCGAGGACGCCGAGGCGGCCGAGCAGATCTTCAGCCTGCTGATGGGCAGCGACGTCGCGCCGCGCCGCGAGTTCATCGTGAGCAGCGCCGCCGAGGTCGACCGCGAGAGCATCGACGCCTGAGCCGGGGCCCGGGGCCCCGGCTCCGCGCCGCCGTCAGACGTCGACAGGCATGAGCTTGCCGGTGTGCACGTCGTAGATCGCGCCGCCGACGGCCAGCCGTTCGGGCAGGTAGGGGTAGGTGCGGATGCGCACCAGGTCGCGGCGCAGGGCCGCGTCCTGGTCGGGCACGGTGTGGAACTCCAGGCTGCGGGTGTCCATCCCGTACTCGTCGCTGATGAGGCGGTGCACGTCCTCGTCGGTGGACTTCGCCATGCGGCAGTCGGTGTGCGGCATCACCAGCACGCGGTCCACGTTGAGCAGGTAGACGGCGAGCACCAGGGTGCGCAGCACGTCGTCGGTGACCCGGGCCCCGGCGTTGCGGAGGATCTTGGCGTCGCCCGCGGTGAGGCCGAGCAGGCCGAGCGGGTCGATGCGTGAATCCATGCAGGTCACCACGGCGAGGGTACGTGCGGCACGGCCGGTCAGAGAGGAGTTCGAGAAGCTCTGGGCGTACTTCTCATTGGCGGCCAGCAGGTCGTCAAAGGCTCCGGTCATGCCATCAATGTTCCCGGATGCCAGAATCCGTAATAGCAGCGGGTGGGTCCGGAATGATGATTGCAAAGACGCCGCGACCGGGTGTCACTTCACGTGATGATGAGATCACAGGGAGTGCGAGGTCGTGGGAGGCTTCTTCATCGTGGGCATGACCGATTCGCTGGCCGGCTACCTGCGCGGCCGCGCCAGGTGGCGTCTGGACCGCGTGCAGCGCAAGGACGGCGGCTGGAACGCCCGCTGCGCCCTGGCCCTCCTGGACGCCGCCGCCTACGTCCAGTCGCTGCCCGAGGACGACCCGCTGATCCTCGCCCTGGAGGACGCCGGCTGCTTCGGCCCCTACGGCCTCGGCGACTTCGAGCCCGTGGAGCCGGTCGCGAAGCTCATCGACTTCTGGTCCGAGGGCGAGCCCTGGGAGCTTCTCACGGCCATCCCCCCGGTCGCCCGGGGGGATTCCGTGCGCTCGGACCGCTGACTACGCGGGTTCGTTCCCCGGCTTCCACTTGATGCCGCACCCGAGGCTCGGCGCCTGGTCGCCCGGCACCTCCTGCCCCGCCAGCACCGCGTCGATCGCCCGCCGCAGCGACGCCCCCGTCACCGGCACCTGGTTGGACGGCCGCGCGTCGTCGAACTCCCCCCGGTACGCCAGCCGAAGATCGGCGTCGTACAGGAAGAAGTCCGGCGTGCAGGCCGCCCGGTAAGCGTGCGCGACCTCCTGCGACCCGTCCACGAGATAGGGGAACCCGAACCCCGCCCGCGCCGCCTGCTCCGCCAGGTGCGCCGCGCCGTCGTCCGGATACCTCTCCACGTCGTTACTGCAGATCGCGACGGTGGCGACCCGCCCCTCGTAGTCCGCGGCGAGCGCCCCGATCCCCTGCTCGATCCGCCGTACATACGGACAGTGATTGGACAAGAACACCACCAGCGTCGCCGGTGCCCCTTTGAGATCGCCCAGCGTCACCCGCTTCCCATCGATGGAGGGCAGATCGAACTCCGGCGCACCGGACCCCAACGGAACCATGAACGAAGACACAGCCATACGCCCATTGTCCGCCATCCGTTTCACCCGCGCCCCCTGGGCAAGGTGGTCCGGGCAAGCAGAGTCCCGGCAGCACCGGCTCTGTCCAGCCGTCACAACCGTCACTCTCGCAGGAGGGGAGCCCTTCTCATGTCAGCCATCGCGACGATGCGCGCCGTAGTGCTGGACTGCCCCGACCCCAAGGCCCTGGCCCGCTTCTACTCGGCCCTGATCGGCTGGCCCATAACGTATGAGGACGCCGAATGGGTCACTCTCGCCGAAGACGCCGGCGGCTACCGCATCTCATTCCAGCGCGCCGACGACTACCAGCCCCCCGTCTGGCCCAGCTCGACCCACCCCCAGCAGTTCCACCTGGACGTGACCGTGCGGAACCGCACCGAAGCCGGCCGGCAAGTCGAAGCCCTGGGTGCCAGGAAACACCCCCACCAGCCCGGCAAGGACTTCACCGTCTACACCGACCCCGCCGGCCATCCGTTCTGCCTGGTGGAAGCCGACTGACTCCCGATCGAACGGCACGCTCCGCCCCGTGCGGTCCCGGCCGGCCGGCGGGGCCTGTCCGCCCTTCCGGGCGAACAGGCCGGCTGCCTAGTCGGCCTCCTCCATGGGAGGGATGTCGAGCCCGGGGGCCGGGATGAGGGTGGTGCCCAGTGCGCCGCCCAGGGCGGCTACCGGGTGGGGGAGGGGCGTGCCGGAGCCGTCGCGGCGGCCGAGTTCGGCGGGGAGGGGCACGGGCTTGCCGGTGGAGGAGACGGCCTTGGCGGGCGCGGGGCCGGCCCAGGCGAGGATCAGGGCGTCCTCGCCCTTGAGGAAGCGCTGGGCGCGGACACCGCCGGTGGCGCGGCCCTTGGGGGGGAACTCGGCGTAGTCGGCGACCTTGACGCCTCCGGCGCCCGTTCCGGGGAGGGCGTCGGCGGATCCGGCGATGGTGATGACCCGGGACTCCTGCGCGGGGTCGACCACACCGAACCAGATCACCCGGGCGCCGTCCGCGAGGCGGATGCCGGCCATCCCTCCGGCGGGCCGGCCCTGGGGGCGTACCGACGAGGCCGGGAAGCGCAGGAGCTGCGCGTCGGAGGTGACGAACACCAGGTCGTGGTCCTCGGAGGTCAGCTCCACGGCCCCGACGACCGTGTCGCCGGGCTTGAGGCCGATCACCTCGAACTCGTCGCGGTTGACGGGGTACTCGGGCACCACGCGCTTCACGTTGCCCTGCGCCGTGCCGAGCGCCAGCCCGGGGCCGGACGGGTCCAGTGACCCGAGGCCGACCACGGTCTCACCCGCCGACAGCGTGACGTACTCGCTCACCGGATGCCCCCCGGACAACGACGGTGGCGAGCTGGACGGCGGCAGGGCGGGCAGGTCGAGCACCGACACCCGGATCAACCGCCCGGCCGAGGTGAGCACCCCGACCTCCCCCCGGACCGTCGACCGCACCACCGACACCAGGACGTCGTGTGAGGACCGCTCCTCCCCTCCGCCGAGCGGCGACGCGTCGGTGGTGCGGGCCAGCAGGCCGGTGGAGGAGAGCAGCACCAGGCAGGGGTCGTCCGCGACCTCCAGCGGGATGCCGTCCGCGGCGGGCACGGCGTCCGCCTCCAGCAGCACGGTGCGCCGCGGCGTGCCGTACGTCTTGGCGACCTCCTGCAGCTCACCGGAGACCACCTTGCGCAGACGGTCCTCCGAGGCCAGGATCGCGCTCAGCTCGGCGATCTCGCTCCGCAGGGTCTCCCGCTCCTGCTCCAGCTCCAGCCTGTCGTACTTGGTGAGACGGCGCAGCGGCGTGTCGAGGATGTACGCGGCCTGGATCTCCGACAGCTCGAACACCTGCATCAGCCGCGCGCGGGCGTCCGCGGTGTCCTCGGAGGAGCGGATGACCTGGATGACCTCGTCGATGTCGAGCAGCGCGACGATGAGGCCGTCCACCAGGTGGAGCCGGTCCTCCCGCTTGCGCCGCCGGTGGGACGACCGCCGCCGCACCACGTCGATGCGGTGGTCGACGTACACCTGCAGGAGCTCGCGCAGCCCGAGCGTGCGCGGCTGCCCGTCGACCAGGGCGACGTTGTTGATGCCGAACGTCTCCTCCATCGGCGTGAGCCGGTAGAGCTCGGCGAGCACCGCCTCGGGGTGGAAGCCGTTCTTGATCTCGATGACCAGGCGCAGGCCCTTGTGCCGGTCGGTGAGGTCCTTGAGGTCGGAGATGCCGAGCAGCCGCTTGGACGTCACCAGCTCCTTGATCTTGGTGACGACGCGCTCGGGGCCGACGTTGAACGGCAGCTCGGTGACCACGATGCCCTTGCGGCGCGGCGTGACCTGCTCGATCGTGGTCCTGGCCCGCATGCGGAACGTGCCACGCCCGGACTCGTACGCGTCCCGCACACCCGCGAGACCCATGATCATGCCGCCGGTCGGCAGGTCGGGGCCGGGGACGAACCGCATCAGATCGTCCAGCGTGGCCTGGGGGTGGGCGATCAGGTGGCGGGCGGCGGCGATCACCTCGTTGAGGTTGTGCGGCGCCATGTTGGTGGCCATGCCGACCGCGATGCCCGCCGCGCCGTTCACCAGCAGGTTGGGGAAGGCGCTCGGCAGGACCGTCGGCTCGGTCTCCTGGCCGTCGTAGTTGGGCTTGAAGTCGACCGTGTCCTCGTCGATCGACTGCACCATGAGCATGGCCGCCGGGGCCAGCCGCGCCTCGGTGTACCGCATGGCGGCCGGCAGATCGTCCGGGGAGCCGAAGTTGCCGTGCCCGTCGACCAGCGGGAGACGCATGGAGAACGGCTGGGCCATGCGGACCAGCGCGTCGTAGATCGCCGAGTCGCCGTGCGGGTGGAGCTTGCCCATCACGTCGCCGACCACACGCGAGGACTTCACATGTCCCCGGTCGGGCCGCAGGCCCATCTCGCTCATCGAGTACAGGATGCGGCGCTGGACCGGCTTGAGGCCGTCGCGCGCGTCGGGCAGCGCGCGCTGGTAGATCACCGAGTAGGCGTACTCAAGGAAGCTGGTACGCATCTCGGTCGACACGTCGATGTCGACGATCCGTTCCTCGAAGTCCTCGTCCAGCGGGGGTGTGGTAGTCCGTCGGGCCATATCGAACATTGTGCCGAAGAACCGAACCCCTCCGCGACTCGGCGCCGTTTCGCCCCGATACACCCCCCGCCACCCCCACCAGGCCGTCCGCTGCCGCGAAGTTGTCCACAGTCGTGGCCACCCGGACGGAAACCGTCCCCCGGACCTGCTAACAAGGACCCATGGCCTCCTCACCCGACCCCACCACCCCGGGCGCCCCGCTCACCGAGCCGGGCCCGGTCCCGCCCGCCGGAGCCGATCCCGGCCCTCCGGCCGACGACGAGCCCGGTCTGCGGGCCGAGGCCGAGTCGAGGCTGCGCGCCCTGGCGGGGGAGCATGCCGTGCTGCGCGACGACCAGTGGACGGCGATCCGCGCCCTGGTCGTGGAGCGCCGCAGGGCGCTGGTGGTGCAGCGGACCGGGTGGGGCAAGTCGGCGGTGTACTTCGTGGCGACCGCGCTGCTGCGTGCCCGGGGCGCCGGGCCGACGGTCATCGTGTCGCCGCTGCTGGCCCTGATGCGCAACCAGATCGCCGCCGCGGAGCGGGCCGGTGTGCGCGCCGCCACCATCAACTCGGCCAACGTCGAGGAGTGGGACCAGGTGCACGACGACGTGGCACGCGGCGTGGTCGACGTCCTGATGGTCAGCCCCGAGCGGCTCAACAACCCCGACTTCCGCGACCTGGTGCTGCCCAAGCTCGCCGCGAGCGCCGGCCTGATCGTCGTGGACGAGGCCCACTGCATCTCCGACTGGGGCCACGACTTCCGCCCCGACTTCCGCCGCCTGCGCACCCTGCTGTCCTCCCTGCCCCCCGGCATCCCGGTCCTCGCCACGACGGCCACCGCCAACGCCCGCGTCACCCGCGACGTCGCCGAGCAACTCGACCCCACCCCGCCCGGCGGCTCAGGGCCGGCCGTCCCGGGGGACGCCGCCGGTGGTGTCGATGGAGGGACGCTGGTGTTGCGGGGCCCGTTGGAGAGGGAGAGCCTGCGGCTGAGTGTCGTGCGGGCGGTCTCGGCGGAGCAGCGGCTGGCGTGGCTGGCGGGGGCGTTGCGGGAGTTGCCGGGGTCGGGCATCGTCTACAGCCTCACGGTGGCGGGGGCGCAGGAGATCGCGGCGTACCTGCGGGAGCAGGGCCACAGGGTCGTGGCGTACTCGGGGCAGACCGATCCGGCGGAGCGGGTGGAGGCCGAGCGGGCGCTGCTGGCCAACGAGGTGAAGGCGCTGGTGGCCACCTCCGCTCTCGGCATGGGGTTCGACAAGCCGGACCTCGGGTTCGTCGTGCACGTGGGGGCCCCGCCGTCGCCGGTGGCGTACTACCAGCAGGTGGGGCGGGCCGGGCGCGGGGTGGAGCGCGCCGAGGTGGTCCTTCTCCCCGGGCCGGAGGACCGCGACATCTGGGCGTACTTCACCTCGCTGGCCTTCCCGCCCGAGGCGACGGTGCGCGCCACCCTGGCGGTGCTCGCCGAGCACGGCGGCACCATGTCCACCGCGGTCCTGGAGACCAGGGTCGACCTCAGCCGCACCCGCCTGGAGACCATGCTCAAGGTCCTCGACGTGGACGGCGCGGTCCGCCGGGTGCGGGGCGGCTGGCAGGCGACCGGCCTGCCGTGGTCGTACGACGCCGAGCGGTACGCCAGGGTCGCCGCGGCGCGTGCGGACGAGCAGCGCGCCATGCTCGACTACATCACCACCGGCGAGTGCCGCGAGCGTTTCCTGCGCCTTCACCTGGACGACGACACCGCGCGCCCCTGCGGCCGGTGCGACAACTGCACCGGCACCCGGCGCTCACCCGACGCCGAGCCCACCGCCGTCCGCGCCGCCCACGACCGGCTGCACCGCCCGGGTGTGGAGATCGACCCGAGGAAGATGTGGCCCACGGGCCTGCGTGATCTCGGCCTCTCCGGGCGCATCCCTCCCGGGCTGACGGCCGAGCCCGGCCGCGCGCTCGGCAGGCTCACCGACATCGGCTGGGGCCACTCCCTGCGCCGGCTCCTGTCCGACGCCACTGCGGACGGCCCCGTGCCCGACGACATGTTCGACGCCGTCGTCCAGGTCCTCGCCTCATGGCGCTGGGCCGAACGCCCCACCGGTGTCGTCACCATGCCCTCCGCCACCCGCCCCGCCTTGATCGCCGACCTCGGCCACCGCCTGGCCGCCATCGGCCGCCTCCACCACCTCGGCTCCCTGACGTACCGCCACGGACCTCCAGGCCACCAGCACAACAGCGCCCAGCGCGTGAAAGCCCTCCACCACACCCTCGGCCCGCCTCCCGGCGACCTGACCACCGGCCCCGTCCTGCTGGTCGACGACCACACCGACACCGGCTGGACCCTCGCCTACGCCACCACCCTGCTCCGGCAGGCGGGTGCCCCCTCCGTCCTGCCCCTGACGCTCGCCACCACCACGTGACCCTGGGGCCCCCGGAGTGCGCCGGGCCCGGTACGGCGGATGGAGCCCGCCGTACCGGGACGACAGATGCCGATGGCCGTGCCGTGGAGCCGGAGGGCTACGGGCGGGGGCGGATGAGGGTGTTCTGGAAGGAGGCGATCTGCCACTGGCCCGAGGACTTGACGGCGACGTTCGTGTTGATGGAGAGGGTGTCGGGGCGGCAGGCCTTCTCCTTGTTGTAGAGCACGCAGCTCTTGCGCACGATGATGGCCATCGTGGGGGAGACGAAGCGCACCTTCTCGTCCATCTCCAGCAGGCGGGTGTTCTTCAACTGGGTGTTGAAGTACTGCTGGAGCTTGGTGGCGATGGTCTGCCTGCTGTGGAGGTGTTCGCCCATGATGTTGACCAGGTCGGCGTCGGGCGTGTAGATCGCGGCGTAGCCCTTGGCGTCGCCCCGGGCCCAGGCGCTCTCCTGCTGCTGGCGGATCCTGGCGAAGGCCGCGAGGTCGGCGGGTGTGTACCACAGCGGTGCGAAGCGGATGTCGTCGTCCGGCGTGGACGCCTTCGCGGTGATCGCCGCCGCGACGGCGGGGACGGCGGCGGTGCTGTGCACCGCGAGGCCGAGGCCCCCGGCGATCATCAGGAAGATCGCTTTACGTCCGTGTCGACGAATGCCCATCGTGTTCCTCCCATCCGAAGCCGGCCGCGTCAAGGCATGCGTGTACGCCGATCGGCCGGCACTTGAAAACCAACACGTGCGGGTGCGCCCGCCCGGCGCGAACGATCACGGGCGGTGCGAACACATGAAGATCACCGGAGGGTTGCTGGACCGCTGAATCCGTGAGACGGAGTGGGGTTGGGACGGCCGGCGGTCCCGGCATCTGGTGTCGTGAAAGTGGTTTTCCTGGGAAAGGCATGCCAATTCAGAAGGGCACGCCTGATACATCCCCCTTTGCGAGAAACCTCGATACCAGTCTTACCCCGATTGCGGCATTAACCACATGCGCGGAGAATGTCGGATTTGGTGCTGATGTCGAGGTCAGGCGCCTCAGAGCCGGGGCCGCGCCCCGAGGTTGCCGATCGCCTTGGCCGCGAGGGCGTTGCCCGCGGCGAGCGCGTCGGCCGGCTGCTTGCCCTCCAGCCACGGCTGCAGGAAGCCCGCCGCGAAGGCGTCGCCGGCGCCCGTGCCGTCCACCATGCGCTCGATGTGGTCGGCGGGCACCCGCACCGGCTCGGGCCGGTTGTTGGTGTACCAGAGGGAGCCCTCGGCGCCCAGCTTGATCACGACCTGCGGGAACCACGCGGTGAGCACCTTGGCGGCGGACGCGGGGTCGTCGCGCCCGGTCAGCACCTTGGCCTGCGCCTCGTTGAGCAGCAGCAGCTTGGCGCTGTGGGTCCACTCGAGGAACGGCTCGGCGCCGGTGCGCTCCAGCGGCGCGGCCGAGGCGCAGTCGACCGAGATCGACATGCCGGCCCGGCGCGCGAGGTCGAGCGCGGCGAGCCCGGCGTCGCGTGATCCGTCGTTGAGCAAGGTGTACCCCGAGACGTGCAGATGGCCGCCCTGCATGAACAGGTCGCGCGGGAGGTCCTCGGGGGAGAGGGCGGCGTTGGCGCCGGGGTCGGAGAGCAGGGTGCGCTCGCCCTTGTGGGTGACCAGCACCACACAGGTGCCGGTGGGACGCTCGGGGTCCATCACCAAGCGGGCGTCGACGCCGTACCCCATCAGCTCCATGTCCCGGTTGCGCCCCGTGATGTCGGCGCCGCGGCGGCCCACGAAGGCCACTTCCGCGCCTTCGACGGCCAGCCAGGAGGCGATGTTGGCCCCGGAGCCGCCACCGTGCATGGTGACGACGGCCGGAGTGTCGCTCGCCCGGGCGAGGGGGTAGCGGGCGCGTGCGACCGCGTCGGTCATCAGATCGCCCACCACGACAACCCGCGTCATGATGTCACCACCTTGTTGGCACTACAGGAGGCTGCTGACAGAAAACCTAACAGCTTCAAGCCGGGGCGTGGGGCATAGAGCGGACACCCGGGCACAGTCGATGCACAAGCGTTGCTGAACAATCCCGACAGAGTGCGCCTTACCCTCATGAATGTGGAACCTCAGTACCCCGCACATTGGGAGGCCGACGTCGTCCTGGGCGACGGAGGAACCGCACACCTGCGGCCCATCCGGCCCGAGGACGCCGATCTTCTGCGTGCGTTCTACTCGCGCTTGTCCGATCAATCCATCTACTTCCGCTTCTTCGGGCCCCGCCCCCGTCTGTCGGACCGCGAGGTCACCTGGTTCACCACCGTCGACTACGTGAACCGCGTCGCGCTGATCGCCACGCTGGGTACCGAGATGGTGGCGGTCGTCCGTTACGACCGCGTCGGCGACCACGAGGCCGAGGTCGCGTTCCTGGTCGAGGACGCCCACCAGGGCAGGGGAGTGGCGTCGGTGCTGATGGAACACCTGCGCGCCGCGGCCAGGGAACGGGGCATCACGACCTTCGTGGCGGACGTGCTGCCGTCCAACAGCCGGATGACGGCCTTCTTCCGGCAGGCGGGGTACACCGCGCAGAGCCGGTTCGCCGACGGCGTCGTGCGCATGACGCTCGACCTGGCGAGCACCGAGACCTCCCGCGAGGTCACCATGGCCCGCGAGCACCGGGCCGAGGCCCGCTCCATCGAACGGCTGCTCACCCCGTCGTCGGTCGTGGTCATCGGCGCGGGGCGCGAGGCGGGCGGCATCGGGCAGACCGTGCTGCGCAACCTGCTCGGCGCCGACTTCAACGGCCCGGTGTACCCGGTGCACCGCGAGGTCCGCGCGGTGGCCGGCGTGCGGGCGTACAAGAGCGTGTCGGCCATCGACGGGGACGTCGACCTCGCCGTGGTCGCGGTGCCCGCCGACGGTGTGCTCGACGTCGTGGAGGACTGCGCCCGCAAGGGGGTCAAGGGCCTGGTCGTGGTCTCCTCCGGGTTCGGCGAGACCGGGCCGGAGGGCCGGGAACGGCAGGACGAACTGGTGCGGATCGCCCGCGCGTACGGGCTGCGGGTCGTCGGCCCCAACTGCCTCGGCATCGCCAACACCGACCCCGCCGTACGGCTCAACGCCACCCTCGCCGCGCGGCTGCCCGGCCGGGGGCGGGTGGGCTTCTTCAGTCAGTCCGGCGCGCTCGGCACCGCGCTGCTGCAGCGGGTCGCCCAGCGCGGCATGGGCATCTCGACGTTCGTGTCCGCAGGCAACCGGGCCGACGTCTCGGGCAACGACCTCCTGCAGTACTGGGAGGAGGACCCGGCCACCGACGTGATCCTTTTGTACCTGGAGTCGCTCGGGAACCCCCGCAAGTTCGCCCGGCTGGCCCGCCGCACGTCCCGCACCAAGCCGATCGTGGTGGTCAAGAGCGGCGGCATGACACAGGGGGTGCCGGTCGGGCACGCCGCCCCCAAGCTGCGGCTGCCCGACAGCGCCCTCACCGCGTTGTTCGAGCAGGCCGGGGTGATCCGCGTCGACGACCTCACCCAGCTCTTCGACGTGGCCCAGCTCCTCGCGTACCAGCCGCTGCCCGCCGGGCGCCGGGTCGGCGTGGTCAGCAACTCCGACGCGCTGGCGCTGCTCGCCGTGGACGCGTGCCTGGCGGCCGGGCTCGAACCGTGCCCGGCGGCCAACCTCGGCGCCCGGGCCGGGGCGGCGGACTACCGGCGGGCGCTCGGCGAGCTGTGCGGCGAGGTGGACGCCCTCGTCGCGATCTACATGCCGCCGGTGCCGGGCAACGCCGCCGAGGTCGCCGCGGAGCTGGTCCGCACGGCCACCGAGTCCGGCAAGCCGCTCCTCGCGACCTTCGAGGGACGCCTCGGCGTGCCCCCGGAGCTGCGCGTCCCCCAGGAGACCCGGGGCGGCGACCCGGCGAAGGGGTCCGTCCCGTCCTACCCCGCCCCGGAGGAGGCCGTGCGCGCCCTCGCCCACGTGGTCCGCTACGCCTGCGGCCGCGACCGCCCCCCGGCCGCTCCGCCGGTGCTGGAGGGCATCGACACCGCGGGCGCCCGGGCCCTGGTGGCCGAGGCCATCGAGTCCGGGGACGCCGGGGAGATGGACGCCACCGAGCTGCTGGCCCGGTACGGCGTGGACGTCTGGCCGGCCGTGGCCGTGGCGTCCCCGGACGAGGGGGTGGCGGCGGCCGAGAAGCTCGGGTGGCCGGTCGTGGTTCGGTCCGCCGGCCCGGAGGTCGTGCACCGGACGGGCGCGGTGCGGCTGGGGTTGTCCGACGCCGACGACGTGCGGCGGGCGTACGAGGAGCTCGCGGCCGTGCTCGGGCCGGACGTCACGCTGGCGGTGCAGCGGATGGCACCCCAGCCGGCGGTCACGGTGGTGGTGCGGGCCGTGGACGACCGGGACTTCGGCTCCGTGGTGTCGTTCGGGCTCGGCGGCGTCACCGCGCGGCTGCTCGGCGACGAGGCGTACCGGCTGGCGCCGCTCACCGCGCAGGACGCCGCGGACCTGGTGCGCTCGGTGCGGGCCGCCCCGCTGCTGTTCGGCGGGCACGGGTACCCGCCCGTCGCGGTGCCGGCGCTCGCGGACCTGCTGCTGCGGGTGGGGCGCCTGGCCGACGAACTGCCCGGCGTGACCCGCCTGGACCTGGAGCCGGTGCTGGTGTCGGCGGACGGCGTGCACGTGCTCGGCGCCCGGGCGGCCGTCCGGCCGCCCACGACGCCGCGGCCCGATCATGGACCGCGGCGCCTGCGCTGAGTTGCAGGAAATGGCCCGGGAACCGGGAGCCGGGGCGGCCGGGCGGGGGCCGTGTGACAGGCGTGACGAGGTGCGTTTACTGATGCGTCCGGGAAGAAGCGGCGTACCCTTCGTTGTCCCTATGTACTTCCTAATTCGGACATGCCGGTCACAGTGGGCGCTCGCGAGGTGAAACACCGTGCCCGGACAGGGCAGGATGGACCTATGAGGGAAACCCGAGTCTCGGCCGCCGGTTTGCGCGAGGCCATCGAACGCAGCGGTTACTACCCCGACCTCGTTGCCGACGCGGCGGAGTCCGCGCTGGGCAAGGAGCCGGTGACGGCGTTCGTGGTGCACCACGAGGCCACCTTCGACCCCGCGATGGAGGTGCGCAGGCACGTCACCGTGGTGGTCCTGTCGCCCACCCGGCTCCTGGTCTGCCACACCGACGAGCACCCGCCCGCGGACGGCATGCCGACCTCACACGCGTCCACCACCACCGAAGCCGTACGCCTCAGCCGGGTCCAGTCCGTGGCGGTCACCCGGGTCGTGCCCGACCCCGCCTCCTACGTGCCCGGCGTCCCGCCCTCGGAGGTGACCCTCACCATCGGCTGGGGCGCGATCTCCCACGTCGACCTCGAACCCGCCACCTGCGGCGACGAGAACTGCGAGGCCGACCACGGCTACACCGGCGCCATCACCGCCGACGACCTCTCCCTCCGCGTCAGCGAGGCCGCCGACGGCCCCGAGGCCGTCAACAACGTCCTCGCCTTCGCCAAGGCCCTCTCCGAGGCCACCGCCCGTGCCTCCGGCTGACGTGTCCCCGCTCATCACCCCCGCCGAACTGGCGGGCGGCTCGGCCGCCGGCGACCTCCGCCGGCGGCTGGGCGAGGTCACCCTGCTGGACGTCCGCTGGCGTCTCGTCGGCCCGCCGGGCATCGAGTCCTACCGTGAGGGCCACCTGCCCGGCGCTCTCTTCTGCGACCTGGACCACGACCTGGCCGCCCCACCGGGCCCCGGCGGCCGCCACCCGCTCCCGTCCCCCGAGGCCTTCCAGACCGCCATGCGGCGCCTGGGTGTCTCCGCCTCCCGCCCCGTGGTCGTCTACGACGAGGCCGACTCCACCTCGGCCGCCCGCGCCTGGTGGACCCTCCGCTACTTCGGCCACCCCGACGTCCGCGTCCTGGACGGCGGCTACCGCGCCTGGCTCGACGAGTCACTCCCCGTGACCAAGGACGTCCCTCCGCCTCCCGCCCGAGGCGACTTCACCGCCCACCCCGGCGGCATGCCCATCCTGACCCCCGAACAAGCCGCCACCCTGGCCGAGGACGGCGTCCTGCTGGACGCCCGGGCTCCCGAACGCTACCGAGGCGAGACCGAACCCGTGGACCCGGTCGCCGGCCACATCCCCGGCGCCATCAGCGCCCCCACCACCGAGAACGTGGACCCGTCCGGCCGCTTCCACCCCAAGGAGTTCCTCAAGGAACGCTTCAACACCCTGGGCGCCGTCCCGGGGCTCCCCGTAGGCACCTACTGCGGCTCCGGCGTGACCGCCTCCCACCAGGTCCTGGCCCTGACCCTCGCCGGCCTCCCCGCCGCCCTGTACCCCGGCTCCTGGTCCCACTGGATCACCGACCCGACCCGCCCGATCGCCACCGGCTGACCCGCCTCGCGCGTCCCCCACGTGACCGGTCATGACCGGCTGCGGTACGTCCGGTGGTCAGCCGGTCAGTGGGTGGCCCAGGGAGCCGAAGCAGGTGAAGCCGGGGACGGCGGTCCGTTCGGTGGCGGCGGCCAGGGCTTCGGCGGGGGTGCCGCCGTCGGCGAGGTGGGTGTGGAACGTGGTCATGAGGGCTTGGGCGTCCTGGTCCCGTACCGGGAGCAGGCCGGCGACCACGCAGGCCGAGCCGCGGTCCAGGAAGGCGCCGGGGAGGCCGAGCGCGGTGCCGTCCACCGGGGCGTAGGCCATTCCCGCGTCGCAGGCCGACAGCACGACCAGCCACGGCACGCGGGGGAGGGCCAGGATGTCGTACGCCATGAGGGGGCCGTCGTGCAGGGCGAGGCTCGACAGGAGGGGCGAACGAGCGCAGAACCGGCCGTGGGCGGCGATGTGGGCGATGTCGGCCTCGCCCAGGATGTCCAGCACCCGCGGGACGGTGGCCTCTTCGAGAGGTGGCTCCAGGGCGCCGTGGATGCGGCTGACCGTGGCGGCTTCCGCGGTGGCGTGGGCCAGGCCGGGGCCGGGGACGGCGGCGACGAGGGGCCGGCGGGGTGAGGCGTGGCGGCCCGCTGAGCCGGTCGGCGGCGGGCGGAGGGCCACGGAGAGCCAGGAGGCGGCGCTGGAGGCGACGCACAGGGGGCGGCCGCGCAGCGGGGGGAGCGACGACCACGGCAGCGTGTGGAGGGGGCCGGTGGGGACGATCACCAGCGGGCGGTCGCCGATCTCCCCGGCGAGTGGGGCGAGGAGCTGCTCGGCCAGCGCCGCGGCGGCGGTGCTCACGGCACGGTCGTCCTGCGCACGGCGCACCGGGGCGCGGCCGCCTGGAGCGCGGCGCTCTTGAGCAGTGGGGTGTCCCTGAGCACCCTGGTGCGGTCCGGACGCCAGGTGTCCATGAGCGGCTGGGGAGTGGCCGGTCGCGAGGTCGGGGCGGCGCAGGGTGTGGCGGAGGCGGAGGGTGGCCTCGGTGGCGGAGGTCAGGGAGCCCAAGGGGCGTAGGGCGCAGTGGGTTTCGGTGATGACGACGGCGCTGAGGGTGTCGCCGTGGCGGATCAGTTCCACGAGGGCGGCGCCGTTGAGTGCGGTGCGCAGGCGGTCGGGGGTCAGCGGGTCCATGGGGCGGCCGCGTGCCAGGGCACGCCAGTGCTCGGCCCAGGCGAGGACCGGTTCCGGTCTGCCGTCGGCCAGTGCCAGGGAGAGGCCGAGGTCCGCCAGGCGCTCGCCGGCACGGACCGCGTGGGCCCGGACGGCCGGGTCGGTCAGGCGGTCGCTGCCCGCCGTGGCGGCCCGCAGCCCCGCCCGCAGCTCGGCCTGGGCGCCGCGGGTGTCGCCGCGCAGGCTGCGTTCCAGGGCGGCGGCGTGGTGCCGCACCGCCCGGTGCGCCCGCGCGGCGGGGCGTCCGGACAGGACGTGCGCCAGCTCGGCCCGCGCGGCCCCGGTGTTCCCGAGGCCGAGCGCCAGTTCGGCCGCCGTCAGCCGTACTCCGGCCGCGGGGCCGGCCCAGCCGTCCGCCGCCAGCCTCGCCGCCAGGGTCCTGGCCTCGGCGAGCAGGGCCGGGGCGCACGCCGGGACCTCGCCCGGGCGGGTGGTGCCGAGGGGGGACCCGGGTGGCGGCAGCTCCTCGGCCAGGCGGGCGCGGAACGTGGTCTCCATGGCCAGCGACACCCAGGTGTGGCGCCCCTGGGCGGACAGTTCGGCGGACGCGTGGGCGGCGGTGGCCCGGGCCTGGCGGGGGTCGCCGAGAAGGAGCTCGATCTGGGCCAGGATCAGACGGGACTCGGCCAGGGCGACCAGGGCCCCGGCCGCCGCCAGGTCGGGAACGGCCTGGGCGAGCACGGCGCGGGCCTCGCCGGGGAGGTGGGCGGCGAGGAGGGCGTCCGCGAAGTCGGCGCGCATGGCGGCGAGACGCTCGGGGTAGGGCGCGAGAGCCGTCACGGCACGCCGGTAGGCGGCGAACGCGGACGGGATGTCGCCGCGCTTGGCCGCGACGAAAGGGAGGTTGGCCTGGGCGAGAGCGGAGATGTGGCCGAGCCCCGCCGCGCCGGCGACCGTCGCGCAGGCCGCGAGGTCGCGGGACGCCGCGTCGTATCGCTCCAGGTACGTGAGGGCGATCCCCCGGTTCAGCAGCGCCCCCGCGAGGAACTTCGGGTCGCCGGTGAGAGCGGTGACGGCGGTGTCGCACCGGGCGACCGCCTCCGCGTGCCTGCCGAGCCGCACCAGCGCCACGGCACGCTGCACGCCGAGCCTCGCCTGGTCAAGGCCGGCCAGATGAGCTTCGGCGGCGTCGGCGACCTCGAGGGCGCCCACGGGGTCGCCGAGGTCCGCGCGGATCGGGACGAGCGACAACCGGGCCTGCGCGGCCCTGGCCGGGAGGTGCTCCGCCGCGGCGACCGCCTTGTCGAGATGCTCGGCGGCGAGCGCGAGCCGCCCGAACTCACGTGCCGCCAGCGCCAGTGCCCGATGCGCCACCGACACGGCCTCCGCGCAGCCCGCCGTCACGGCCCGCGCCAGCACGGCCCCTGCCCGCCGCCGCGCGGCCGCCGGATCGGCCCCGCACATCCGCACCGCCTCCTCGGCGGCCGCCACCAGCTCTCCCCAGGAGGTGGCGGTGATCCCGTTGCCGGTGGTCTCGTCCGGGAACGGACCAGGAGGAGTGAGGGCCTCACCGTCCCTGAGCGTGATGTCGGGCGTCATCGCACGCGGTGCCAGCGGGTCGCGATCGGCGGCCGGTCCGGCCGGTGGCAGACGACGCTGAGCCACCCGTGGGGCAGCCCCGTCGTCGCGAAGTCCCCGGACGCGGCCGGGAAGCGGATCTTGCTCACGTAAGGGGTGCGGATCTCCACCCGGGCGCCGGTTCCCGGCGCGGGGTGGATCTGCCCCGCGAGGTCGAAGTGGTCCGCGTACACCGTGATCTCCAGGTCGAAGGTGACCCCGTCCCCCGCGAACCGCAGGAACCGCGCCCCCGCGTCCTCCGGATGCGGAGCCACCGCCCCCGCCCGCCCGAAACGGCTCGGCGCGTCCAGCACCCCCACCCCGCGGTGATCCCCGTTCCCTTCGATCGCCACCGGCAGCGCCATCACCGCCCCCGGCAACCGCAACGCGTGCACGGCCCGCGCGTCCGCCCCCACCCGCGCCGGCACGGGGTCCGCACCGGCCGCGATCCGCAGGGCCGCCAAGAGATACTCATCGCCGTTGATGACAGTGCCTTCCTGTTCGTGGCCGGTGAATCCACGCTCACCACCCGCCGTACGGCGGAGCCCCCGAAGACGGGCTTGTGGTGGAGTCATTGGTTCTCTTGTTCCCAGAGGGTTCTCAGTTGTTTCAGGCATCTGGCTCTTGTGGGGCCGATGCTGCCTATGGGCATGTTCAGGTGGGCCGAGATCTGGGTGTAGCGGGCTTCTGGGGCGGTGGTCAGCAGGCGCAGGAGGGTGGGGCACGGGGGGCGGAGGCGGTTCACGGTGGTCCAGAGGCGGTGGGCTTCGTCGGTGTCCAGGACGGTGGTCATGGGGTCGGGGGAGGGGGGTGCCGGGAGGTCTTCCGGGACGTGGGGATGGGTGCGGGAGGAGTGGCGGGTCAGGCGGCAGGCCTCGTTGTGGGTGACGGTCACCAGCCAGGCGCCTATCCGGGTGGGGTCGCGGATGGTGTGGAGGTTCTCGATCAGGCGGAGCCAGGCGGCTTGGACGGCGTCGGAGGCGTCGGTGGTGTTCAGGCCGAAGGCGCGGGCCACGGCCCACATGCGGTAGCCGTAGCGGTCGACCAGGTCTCGCCAGGTTCGCTCGTCCAGGCCGTTCATGAAGTCGTGAGACATGAGAGGTGATTACTTCACGTGGTCGAGTGGGTGCTTTGCGTGATAGAGCACCTTAGCGGGGGGCGGGGACGAGGACACCGAGATCGGGGAATCGGGGGTTACGGCCGGCGTCCAGGACATGGGCGGCGGCTTCGGCGGGGGACATGTGGCGGGCGGCGTGGGCGATGGCGCCGGCCACCACGGCGGCGGCGAACGACGTGCCGCTCCAGACGGCGTAGCCCTCGAAACGGTCAAAGTTCACGAAACTGCTGGCCAAGGCCTCACCGCGGCTGCAGGCGTCCACCCAGGGGCCGAACGCGGAGAAGGCCGCCCGGCCCTCCTCGGCCGCGTCGAGGGCGGCTACGGCGATCACCCGGGGCAGGGCGGCGGGCCAGAACGGGCGGGGTGAGGCGTGGTTGCCGGCGCAGGCCACCAGGACCGTGCCGGGCAGGGCCGCCAGGGCCCGCTCGATCAGCGGGGAGGGGCGGTCGTCGTAGGTGTGGCAGCCGAACGACATGAGGAGCACGTCGATCCGCCGGCCGCGCAGCCGCGCGAGCGCCCGCAGCACCCCGGCCTCGTCGCCGACGCCGTGGCCGTCCAGGACCTTGCAGACCCGCAGCCGCAGGCCGGGCGACTGCCGCAGCAGCAGGCCCGCGATGAACGTGCCGTGCCCGGCCTGGCCGTCCAGGACCCCGTCGCCGTCGGCGTCCGGCACCTCGCGGGGCTGGTCCTCGAACCAGTCGCACCCGGTGAACCAGGGGTGCGGCGCCACCCCCGTGTCCAGCACCGCGGCGGTCACCCGGGACGGCTCGCCGGGCCGGTACGGCGGCGGCGCGGCGGCCGGGCGCGGCGCCCCCGTGGGGCCCCCGAAGAACAGCGGCTGGCCGATCACCACGTGGTTGGGCGACACCTCGTGGCCCCGCTCGGTCAGCTCGGCGGCGAGCGCGCACGGGTCGGTGCCGGGCGACAGCCGCAGGACGTAGAAGCCGTCCTCACGTTCGGCCGACTGCGTCCACCGCTCGGCGGCCACCGGGGAGCCGGCCAGCAGCTCACCTGGCCGGATCAGGGCGCCCCGGCCGGGACCCGGCTCCACGACCTGCACCGACATCTGGGCCTCCTCGACGGTAGGGTAAACACGGAGTGTGTCATTCCCCATGCGGAGGGTTGCCAAGCTCGATTAGGTATGACCCGACTCTGGTGCCGTGCCACGACGGACGGTAGTCTCTCCCTCAGTCACTCGTGATCATCCCAGTATGAGGACGTTGGGGAAGGCGCACCTCGTACGAAACGGGAGGTCCGGTGTCTGCTCGTGGCGTGCTGTACGTCCACTCGGCTCAGCCCGCGCTGTGCCCGCATATTGAATGGGCGGTCGCGGGTGTCCTTGGCGTACCCGTCGACCTGTCGTGGACGCCCCAGCCAGCCCAGCCTGGCACCGTGCGCACCCAGGCCGAGTGGGAGGGGCGACCCGGCACGGCCGCGGCCATCACCTCCTCGCTCATGGGCTGGCAGCGCATCCGCTTCGAGATCACCGAGGACGCCTCCCCGGGCGTGGACGGCGCCCGCCACGCCTACACCCCCACTCTCGGCGCCTTCACCGCGGTGATCGGCGTCTCGGGCGACATCCACGTCCCCGAGGACCGCATACGCAACGTCATGCTCATGGCCAAACAGGGCCGGGTGGACCTGGAGGAGGAGCTCGACAAGCTCCTCGGCAAGCAGTGGGACGAGGAACTCGAGCCGTTCCGCTACGCCGGCGACGGCGCACCCGTCCGCTGGCTGCACGCCGCCGTCTGACACGCGGCCAGAACCCCGGCTCCCGCCACTCGCCCCGCGACAGCGGCCGGTCCGGGTGCCCCGGGCAGGTGTCGTCGCGCCATGGCGCGTGGATCTCGCCGACGCGGGCGACTGGCCGGTCCCCCCGGGGCTCGCGGACGGCCCCGTACCTGACCTGGAGCCCGGAAACGGCCCGGGAAAAGGGCGAGGCCCCGCACACTGTGCGGGGCCCCGGCCATGTGGATGATCAGAGCGGGATGTTGCCGTGGGCGCCCCGGCCCGGGGTGGCCTGGGCGATGACCTTGGCGACGGCGACGCGGGTCTCGTCCGGCTTGATGACCTCGTCGATGACCCCGATGGCCATCGCGCGGTCCAGGCCGCCCGCGACCTTCTCGTGCTCGGCGGCGAGGCGGGCCTCCAGGGCGGGGCGCTCCTCCTCGGACGCGGCGGCGATCTCGCGGCGCTTCAGGACGCGGACCGCGGCCAGCGCGCCCATCACGGCGACCTCGGCGGTCGGCCAGGCGAACACCTTGGTGGCGCCGAGGGACCGGGAGTTCATCGCGATGTACGCCCCGCCGTACGCCTTGCGGGTCACCAGCGTGACCCTCGGCACGGACGCCTCGGCGAAGGCGTGCAGGAGCTTGGCGCCGCGGCGCACCACGCCGTCGTGCTCCTGACCGACGCCGGGCAGGTACCCGGGCACGTCCACCAGGACGACCAGCGGCACCCCGAAAGAATCACACATGCGAACGAATCGGGCGGCCTTCTCGGCGGAGGACGCGTCCAGGCACCCGGCCAGCCGCATCGGGTTGTTCGCGATGACGCCGATCGTGCGCCCGCCGAGCCGGCCGAGCGTGGTCACGATGTTGGGTGCCCACTTCGGGTGGAGCTCCACGCCGGGCTCGTCCAGCAGGCCGTTCACCAGCGGGTGCACGTCGTACGCCCGGCGGGCCTCGGCGGGCAGCAGCCCGGAGAAGTCGACGTCCTGCACCGAGTCGGGCCGCACCCGTCCCTGGTGGCCGAGCAGCACCGCGAGGCGCCGCGCCTGCACCAGCGCCTCGGTGTCGGTCTTGGTGACGATGTGGACCACGCCGCTGCGCTTGCTGTGCGGCTCGGGCCCGCCGAGGGCGGCCATGTCGATCTGCTCGCCGGTGACGCTGCGCACGACGTCGGGCCCGGTCACGAAGATGCGGCCCTGGCCGGAAAGGATCACGAGGTCGGTGAGGGCGGGCCCGTACGCCGCGCCGCCCGCCGCCGGGCCGAGCACCACGGAGATCTGCGGCACGAGGCCGGACGCCCTGGTCATCGCGGTGAACACCCGCCCCACCGCGTGCAGGGACTCCACGCCCTCGGCCAGCCGCGCGCCGCCGGAGTGCCACAGGCCGATGATCGGCACCCGCTCGCGCACCGCGACGTCGTAGGCCTGCACGATGTGCTCACAGCCCTCGCCGCTCATGGCGCCGCCCTGCACCCGCGCGTCGCTGGCGAAGGCGACGGCGGGCACCCCCTCCACACGGCCCATCGCGGCCAGCACGCCGCTGCGGTCCTCCGGGGAGATCGCATGCATCGAGCCCTCGTCGAACAGGGCGGTGAGACGCGTTCGGGGATCTCGGGGGTCCGGTTCCGCCGCCTCCTGAGAGGAGACGGCACTCACCACCCCGTTGTCGAGCACAGTCACGGTCGGCTCCAAGGTCAGATGCTGGCGAAGGCCACGGCGACGTTGTGGCCGCCGAACCCGAAGGAGTTGTTGATGGCGGCGATCTCGCCGCCCGGCAGGGCGCGCGGCTCGCCGCGCACGATGTCCACCTCGACGCCGTCGTCGAGGTCCTCCAGGTTGACGGTGGCCGGTACGACGCGGTCGTACAGTGCCTTGATCGTGAAGACGGACTCGATGCCGCCGGCCCCGCCGAGCAGGTGGCCGGTCATCGACTTCGTAGCGGTGACGAGCGGATGGTCCCCGATGATCTCCTGGATCGCGACGGCCTCCACGACGTCCCCCGCGGGGGTGGAGGTGGCGTGCGCGTTGACGTGCTTGATGTCCTGCCCGGTGAGGCCGGAGTCCTCCAGGACCTGGCGGGTGGCGCTGATGATGCCCGCGCCCGTCGGGTCCGGCTGTGCGATGTGGTGGGCGTCGGCGGAGTACCCGACCCCGGCGGCCACCGCGTAGACGCGGGCGCCGCGGGCCCGCGCGTGCTCCTCGGACTCCAGCACGATGATGCCCGACCCCTCACCGAGGACGAACCCGTCGCGGCCGCGGTCCCAGGGACGCGAGGCGCGCTCCGGCTCGTCGTTGCGCGTCGACATGGCGCGCATCGCGGCGAAGGAGGCCACGTTGAGGGGGTGGATGGCCGCCTCGGTGCCGCCGGCCACGACGACGTCGGCGCGCCCGGAGCGGATCATCTGGATGGCGTAGCCGATGGACTCCGCGCCGGTGGCGCACGCGCTCACGGTGGCGTGCACGCCCGCCGTGGCGCCGAACTCGATGCCGATCCACCCGGCGGAGCCGTTGGGCATCAGCATCGGCACGATGTACGGCGAGAGGCGCTTCCAGCCCTTCTCGCGGAAGGCGTCGTAGGCGTCGAGGATGGTGGTGATGCCGCCGATGCCGCTGCCCACCACCACGCCGAGGCGGTCGGAGGCGACCTTGGGGGAACCGGCGTCCGCCCACGCCTCGCGCGCCGCGATCAGCGCGAACTGCTCGGCCCGGTCGAGCCGCCGCACCTCGGGCCTCGGCAGCACCTCACCCGGCTCGACCGCGGCCCGGGCGGCGAACCGCACCGGAACGCTGTCGACCCACTCGTCGGTCAGCGGCGCCACACCCGACCGGCCGGCCAGAAGCCCCGACCAGGTCGAGGCGACGTCGCCGCCGAGCGGGGTGGTCGCGCCGAGGCCGGTGACCACGACTCGAATCCGGTCTGAACTCACTTCAACGCGCTCCCATCGAGGTCATGCATCTACCGGCGCGGGCCCGGCCCGGTGGTGTCCGGGCGGGCCGGAGGCCGGCGCGGGTTGGTGCCGTTAGTTCTGAATGAAGTTGATGACGTCTTTGACGGTCTTCAGGTGCTTGAGCTGGTCGTCGGGGATCTCGACGCCGAACTCGTCCTGCGCGGCGACGGCGATCTCGACCATGGAGAGCGAGTCGATGTCGAGGTCGTCCACGAAGTTCTTCTCGGGGGTGACCTCGGTGGCCGGGATCCCGGTGATCTCGTTGATGATCTTGCCGAGGCCCGCGAGGATCTCCTGCTCGGTCAAAGCCATGTCGCGATTTCTCCCTTTATCGGATGGATTCTCTTTGGTGGGTGCCCGGCAGCCCGGGGGCCGCCGGGCGAACTCAAGGGATCTCGATCACTTGGCCGGCGTACGTGAGGCCGGCGCCGAAACCGAGGAGCAGGGCCAGCCCGCCGGACTGGACCTCGCCACGCTCGATCATGCGGCTGAGCGCCAGGGGGATCGAGGCCGCGGAGGTGTTGCCGGCGAGCACGATGTCCTTGGCGATGACGGCGTTGTCCGCGCCGAGCTTGCGGGCGATCGACTCGATGATGCGAAGGTTCGCCTGGTGCGGGACGAAGGCCGCGAGCTCCGCCGGGTCCACGCCCGCACGGTCGCACGCTTCCTTCGCCACCGGGTGAAGTTCGGTGGTGGCCCAGCGGAACACCGTCTGTCCTTCCTGGTGCAGGAAGGACGCGCGGTCCTTGATGACGATCGCGTCGTGCTTGTCCCCGGCGCTGCCCCAGGCGACGGGGCCGATGCCGGGGGTGTCCGACGGGCCGACGATGGCCGCGCCCGCGCCGTCCGCGAAGATCACGCAGGTGGCGCGGTCGGTCCAGTCGATCCACTGGGAGAGCTTCTCGGTGCCGATGACCAGCACGTGGGTGGCCGAGCCGCACCTGATGGCGTCCGCGGCGGCCGACAGCGCGTAGCAGAAGCCGGCGCACGCGGCGTTCACGTCGAACGCGCCGGGCGCCGTGATGCCGAGGCGGTGCGCGACGCGCCCCGCGACGTTGGGGATCGGCGCCTCCGGGGTGCAGGTGGCGACGATCACCAGGTCGACGTCGCTCGCCGACAGCCCGCTCCCCGCCAGGGCCTTGCCGCCGGCCTGCACCGCGAGGTCGACCTCCGACTCCTCGGGCCCGGCGACGCGGCGCTCCTTGATGCCGACGCGGCTCTGGATCCACTCGTCGGTGGTGTCGATGGTCTTGGCGAGGTCGTCGTTGGTGACGACCCCCGCCGGCTGGTAGGCGCCGAACGCCAGCACCCTGGCGCCGGGAGCGCCCCGCAGGATCCTCACGCGGTGGTCTCCTTGCTGATCAGGTCGCGGGCGGCCGCGAGGTCGTCGGGGGTCTTGAGGGCGACCGTCGCGACGCCGGGCAGCGCGCGCTTGGCGAGACCCGTCAGGGTGCCGCCGGGCGCCAGCTCGATCATGGCGGTCACGCCGAGGCCCGCCATCGTGGCCATGCAGCGGTCCCAGCGGACCGGCCGGGCCACCTGGTCGGCCAGCCGCCGCAGGAACTCCTCGCCGCCCGGCACGGCCGCGCCGTCGGCGTTCGACAGCAGGACCGGGCCGGGGTCACCGGGGGTGAGCCCGGCGGCGGCCTCGCGCAACTGCTCGACCGCCGGGGCCATGTGGACGGTGTGGAACGCCCCGGCCACCGCCAGCGGGCGCAGCCGCGCGCGGGCCGGTGGGGCCTCCGCGAAGGCGGCCAGCTCACCGAGCGCGCCCGCGGCGACGATCTGCCCGGCGCCGTTGACGTTCGCCGGGGTCAGGCCGTGCTTGTCGATGGCGGCGAGGACCTCCTGCTCGTCGCCGCCGAGCACGGCCGTCATGCCGGTCTCGGTGACCGCGGCGGCCTTGGCCATGGCCCGGCCGCGCTCGCGTACCAGCGCCAGCGCCTGCTCGGGGGTCAGCACGCCCGCCAGCGCCGCGGCGGTGAACTCGCCGACGCTGTGCCCGGCGACCACGCCGGCCGGGACGGGCGAGCCGCCGAGGAGGGCCTCGGCCGCGGCGAGCCCGGCGGCTACCAACAGTGGCTGCGCGACGGCGGTGTCGCGGATCTCGTCGGCCCCGGCGGTGGTCCCGTAGGAGATCAGATCAAGGCCGGCGACCTCCGACCACGCGGACAGCCGGTCACGCAGACCGGGGGTCTCAAGCCATGGGGTCAGGAAGCCTGGAGTCTGGGCGCCTTGGCCGGGAGCGACGATGACGAGCACAAAAACCACCATGCCCTGTAGGAGTTCACCACAGTGCTAATGATCCGTACGAACTTTGTCACTGTGTTTTTGTAGGAAACCTCCATGGGAGATTTCCGGCCCGTTACCAAAGTCCGGTCAGGTTACGGCTGTGCGCGACAGCCTGCCAAGGATCAGGCCCACCTGCAACGTGAAGGCGGAACGGCCTTCGGTCGGCTGGTACCCCGTCAGCTCTGTGATCTTTTTCAGACGGTAACGCACCGTGTTCGGATGGACGAAAAGCAGACGCGCCGTGGCTTCCAAAGAGGTGCCCTGCTCCAGGTAAGTGGCCAGCGTGTCGAGCAGAGGCGTGCCCTCAAGCGGCAGGTAGACGCTCTCGACGAGCTGTGCCCGCGCGTCCTCGTCCCCGTCGATGGCCCGCTCGGCGAGCAGGTCCTCGGCCAGCACCGGACGCGGCGCGTCCGGCCAGCCCGCCGCCGCGCGCAGCCCCGCCATGGCGGCCCGCGCGGAGCTCGCCGCGGCGTGCAGGTCGGGCACCTCGGGCCCGATCACGATCGGCCCCGGCCCGAACCTCGGCACGACGTGCCGCGCGGCGTCCTTGATGCTGTCCGCGCCGCCGACGATGACGATCAGGCGCTCGCCCTGCACCCCGGCCAGCAGGTCCTGGCCGAGGCGCCTGCCCTTGTCGCGCATGCCGCCGATGAGGGTCTGCGGGTCGACGTCCGGGGCGTGCCCGGCCAGCACCACCACGGGGGAGGAGGTCCAGCCGAGCGCCGCCGCCCAGGAGTGCAGCCCGTCGCCCACCTCGCCGCGCACCAGCGCGTCCACGATCAGGGCCTCGAGCCGTGCGTCCCACGCGCCGCGCACCTCGGCCTCGCGGGCGTACACGTGCGCCGCGGCGAACGCGACGTCGCGGGTGTAGCGCAGGATGGCCTGGCGCAGCTCGTCCTCACCGCCCGGGGCGGCGAGGTCCTGCACCTCGGCCTCCACCACCTCGACCACGATGCGCACCAGGTCCACCGTCTGCTGCAGCGACACCGAGCGCTTCAGCTCGCGCGGCGCGGTGCCGAAGATCTCGACGCTGGGCGTGGGCGTGCTGCCGTCGGCGCTCTGGAACCAGTCGACGAACGCCGCGATGCCCGCCTGCGCCACCAACCCCACCCAGGAGCGGTCCTCGGCCGACAACTGGCGGTACCACGCCAGCCGGTCGTCCATGCGCGCCATGGCGGCGGTGCCGAGGCTGCCCATGGCGCGTTCGAGCCGCCGCGCGGTGTCCTTGCGTACCCGGTCGTTCACACCCATAGGGTGCCAGGTCAGCGCGCGTGCGACAGCCGCACGGCCCCTGCGGGCCCCGTGCGAGGGACCCAGAAGAAGGGAAGAAACCACGGCATCCCCTGACCAGGCGGTTTTTCCTGGTCACAGGCAGGTGGGGAGTCGGCGGGCGAAGGTCGAGGCCGTCGGTCGGTTGCCGCGGCGGCGGCCGAGGTCGTCCCGATCCAGGGTGGGGAGGTGACCTAGCTAGCGCCAACAGGGGCACGCCGATGCGCCAAGGCAATCACGCGTCCGTCATGACGGTCGACCATGACGTGGAAAGCAACGGGTCTGTCGCCGTCATGTCAACCTGCTGGCCCGGTAAGCGGGTCCGGCAAGCCGGCGAGCAGTACCGGGCGACGCGGCGTACTCGCACCGAACGCCAGACCCCGCCCCCGGCCCACACCGTCGACGACGCTCCACCGAGAGTGGAGTCGAAACTCGCGAACATCGACCTTCCCTCTCAGCGACTGGTGTCGAGTCTGGCGACCAGATGGCGCCGCTTCAGTGGTCGATCACGGCGGGCGGCAGGCCGACGAAGCGCAGGAAGAGCGCCATGGCGTCCCCACGACGATCTTCGGCCAGGCAGGTCGTCAGCTCCGTGGCGTACACGTGGGCGCGCTGGGGTGCGTCGGCGTCGAGCTGGAACGGCGGCTCCCACAGGGTCAGCCGGGTGATCGGGCACGCCGGCGACCGCCGCGCGCAGCGCCAGCACCGCGCCGGAGGAGTTGCCGAACACCGCTGCGGTGCCGTCGGCCTCCTCGACCACTGCGGCCAGATCCTCGATCTCGCGCTCCACCGCGTAGGGCAGGGTGTCGCCGCTGTCGCCGCGCCCCCGCCGGTCTTAGTTGACGACCGTGTGGCGGGCCGCCAGCAGCTCGGCCAGCGGCGTGTGGATCCCTCGGGCGCAGGACGCGCCGCTCACCAGGACGAACGCACTGCCCGAGCCCAGCCGGCCGAAAGCGATCTTGGTGCCGTCGGCGGAACGTGTGGTTTCAGCCCTTCTCAGTGCTCCGGTTCTCGTCCCACCCACGAACGACGATCCGTCAGCCGGACACCCCATCCGGAGAAAACTGGGAGAGGCGCCGGGTCAGATGGCGGCGCTCGGGCTCGGTCGGGGCGAGGGCCAAGGCTTCCTGGTAGGCAACGGCGGCCTCTGGAAGGCGTCCCTGACGGCGCAGGAGATCGGCCCGAGCGGCGGGCAGCAGGTGATAGCCGCGAAGGTCGGACGAGAGCGCCTCGAGGAAGGTCAGCCCCCGCTCCGGATCGCGCATCCCCACGGCGACCGCCCGGTTCAGACGGACGATCGGTGAGGGCATGAGCCCTTCGAGACGGCCATAGAGTGCCGCGATCTCGATCCAGGGCGTCTCGAAGGACGGCGCGGTCGCGTGGCAGGCCGCGATCGCGGCCTGGATCTGGTACGGACCCGCGCGCCCCTGCCGCAGCGCCCCGTCGAGCACGGCCACGCCCTCATCGATCTGGTCGTTCCGCCACAGGGAACGGTCCTGCTCTTCGAGCGGCACCAGCTCTCCCGTGTCGAGCCGGGCAGCTCGCCGGGCGTCATGGAGCACCATCAGAGCCAGCAGGCCGGCGGCCTCAGGCTCGCCGGGCATAACCGCACGATCAGCCGCCCCAGCCGGATCGCCTCGTCCGAGAGCCCTCGCCGGATCAGCTCCTCGCCACCGCTGGCCGCGTACCCCTCGTTGAACAGCAGGTAGAGGACGCCCAGTACGGCATTGCGCCGGTCCGGTAGCAACTCGGGAGGCGGCACCCGGAAGGGGATCCCCGACTTACGGATCTTGTTCTTGGCCCGGGTGAGCCGCTTGGACATCGTGTCCTCGGAGACCAGGAACGCCCGGGCGATCTCGGCCGTGGTCAGCCCTGCCAGGGCCCGGAGGGTCAGCGCGACCCGGGCCTCGAACGGGAGCGCGGGATGACAACAGGTGAACATCAGCCGCAGCCGATCGTCCCCGAGGTCGTTCGTCGGCGGGATCCCGTCCTCCGGCCACCGCTGGAGCGCCTGCGTGAAGGCGTCCTGCGCGCATTCCTCTGCCAGGTCCTAGTCGCCGGTCATCCGGATGAGCGTCGCGACGATCTGGCCCCATTCCTCCCGGAACAGGCTCGCTATCGTCGCCTGGACGTTCAAGGCTGCGCGGCGCGCAGCTCGATCGTCCCGTAGCGGGCCACGGGATGGGTACGGGCAGCCTCGGCCGCCTCCTCGCGGGAGGCGCACTCGATCAGGCTGAACCCGGCCACGACCTCCTTGGACTCGACGAAGGGGCCGTCTGAGAAAAGGATCTCGCCGTCGCGCACCCGGACCGTCGTGGCGTCCGCCGGCGGTTCCAGGCCACCGCTCTCGATCAGCTTGTCGCCCCTGGCCGCGGCCCAGGCCTTGCAGTCGGGCAGGAACTCAGGATCGGCGAACAAACGTCTCCTGCGTGCGCGTGAGGCCGTGGACGAGCAGCAGGACGGCCGGTTCGAGGTCGTCCTGGGCCGCGGCGGCGATGAGCAGCCGGAAAAGGATCGCGCCGTCGGGCGTGCTGTGAAGCTCCTCCCGCGCGGCCGCTCGGGCGAGGGTGTTGTCCAGCAGACGCTGCCGTTTCTCGAGGATAGCCGCGAGCCGGGCGGCGGTGTTCTCGTTGCGCCGGGCGAGCATCTGGAGGGAAGGCAGCAGGCGGGCGACGGGGCGGAGGGACTCGGCCAGGCGAGTCAGGTCCTCGCCGAGGCTCGTGCCCAGCGGTCCGGGCACCGTGTCGTCGAGGGCGGCGACGGCGTCGGACAGGAGGGCGTCCCCGGACGGCCAGCGCCGGTAGACCGTTGTCTTGGCGACCCCTGCTCGTGCCGCGACCGCGTCGATCGGTAACGCGCCGAGCTCCAGGTAGGTGAGCAGATCCAGGGCGGCGCTGATAACGGCGCCGTCGATGTCAGGATCGCGTGGCCGGCCGGTCATGTCCGCCTCCCAAGAATGTCGATGATCATGCCCGCGCCGACCGTGCCGTTCGTGGCCTCGTCCACCAGGATGAAGCCGCCGGTGAGCGGGTTACGCCCGTAGTCGTCCACGAACAGCGGCTGCGTCACCCGCAACGACACCCGCCCGATCTCGTTGAGGCCGAGCGAGGTGGCCTGCTCGTCCCGGTGCAGCGTGTTGACATCCAGCCGGTAGTGCAGGTCCCGGACCAGCGCGCGGGCCGTGCGGGTGGTGTGCTTGATGGTCAGCTTGGAGCGCGGGGTCAGCTTCAGCCCGTCGGCCATCCAGCAGACCATCGCCTCCAGCTCCTGCGCCGCATGCGGCTGGTTGTTGGGCCGGGCGATCATGTCGCCGCGCGAGATGTCCAGGTCGTCCTCGAAACGCAGCGTCACCGACATGGGCGGGAACGCCTCCTCGACGGGGCCGTCGAAGGTGTCGATCGAGGCGATCCGCGTGGTCAGCCCGGAGGGCAGGTGCACCACCTCGTCACCCGGCTTCAGCACGCCGCCCGCCACCTGCCCGGCGTAGCCGCGGTAGTCGTGGAAGGCGTGCTCGGTGGCGCGCTGCGGGCGGATGACGTATTGCACCGGGAAGCGCACGTCGGTCAGGTTGCGGTCGGAGGCGATGTGCACGTTCTCCAGGTGGTGCAGCAGCGACGTGCCGAGATACCAGGGCATGTTCTCCGAGTGGGAGACCACGTTGTCGCCGTTGAGCGCGGAGATCGGGATGAAGGTCAGGTCGGAGACGTTGAGTTTGGAGGCGAACGCGGTGAACTCCTCCCTGATCTCCTCGAACCGCTCATGGGAGTAGTCCACCAGGTCCATCTTGTTGACCGCGAGCACCAGGTGCGGGACCCGTAGCAGCGCGGTCAGGAACGCGTGCCGACGCGACTGCTCCAGCACGCCCTTGCGGGCGTCGATGAGGATGATCGCCAGATCCGCCGTGGATGCGCCGGTGACCATGTTGCGGGTGTACTGAATGTGTCCCGGCGTGTCGGCGATGATGAACTTGCGGCGCGGCGTGGCGAAATAGCGGTAGGCCACGTCGATCGTGATGCCCTGCTCGCGCTCGGCCCGCAGCCCGTCGGTCAGCAGCGACAGGTCGGTGTATTCGGTGCCGCGGTCACGCGAGGTGCGCTCGACGGCCTCGAGCTGGTCCTCGAAGATCGCCTTGGAGTCGTAGAGCATCCGTCCGATGAGGGTGGACTTGCCGTCGTCGACGCTTCCCGCGGTGGCAAAGCGCAGAATGTCCATCAGAAGTAGCCCTTGACATAGACACAGCCGGTCCTCCAGAGACCGCAACCGGTGCGGACGCTCAGCATCAGAAGTAGCCCTCCCTTTTCCGGTCCTCCATGGCGGCCTCGGAGGAGCGGTCGTCGGCCCTGGTGGCCCCGCGCTCGGTGATCCGCGTGGCCGCGATCTCCTCGATGATCTCCTCGACCGTGGCGGCCGTGGACTGCACGGCGCCGGTGCAGGTCATGTCACCCACGGTCCGGTAACGGACGACGGCCTCGAACAGCGGCTCGTCGTCGCCGCGCTGCACCACGTCGGCGTCGGGCAGCAGCATGCCGTCACGCTCGAACACCTTGCGGGTGTGGGCGAAGTAGATGGAGGGGATCTCGATGCCCTCGCGCCTGATGTAGTCCCAGACGTCGAGCTCGGTCCAGTTGGACAACGGGAAGACGCGGATGTGCTCGCCCTTGCGGATGCGCGCGTTGTACAGGTTCCACAGCTCGGGGCGCTGGTTCTTCGGGTCCCACTGGCCGAAGTCGTCGCGGAAGGAGAACACCCGCTCCTTGGCGCGGGCCTTCTCCTCGTCGCGGCGCGCGCCGCCGAAGACGGCGTCGAACTCGTGCTCCTCGATCGCGTCCAGCAGCGTGGTGGTCTGCAGCCGGTTACGCGAGGCGCGCCGCCCGGTCTCCTCCACGACCCAGCCTGCATCGATGGAGTCCTGCACGCTGGCCACGATCAGGCGCGCGCCCAGCTCCGCGGATCGGCGGTCGCGGAACTCGATGACCTCCTCGAAGTTGTGGCTGGTGTCCACGTGCATGAGGGGGAACGGGATGGCCGCGGGCCAGAACGCCTTCTCCGCGATGCGGAGCATGACGATCGAGTCCTTGCCCCCGGAGAAGAGCAGACACGGGCGTTCGAACTCCGCGGCCACCTCGCGCATGATGTGGATGGCTTCGGCTTCGAGCACGTCAAGCTGCGACGTCGTGTAGTCGCGCGCGATCACGAGTACGCTGCGACCACGTCGAGGAGCATGAAGGGCCGTTCCCGCCGGGTGTCACGGTAGGGCCGCAGCGGTGCGGTGTCCTCCTTGTGGGCGGCGTCCCGCTCCCACGTCTCGAACACCTGCCTGCTCTCCCACTCGCTGACCACGACGAAGTCGGCCGGCTCGTGGGACGCCCGCCACAGCTCGCTGCTGATCAGTCCCGGCGTCCCCCGCAGCTTGCTGCTGATGCGATGGAAGGCCTCGACGAGCTCGGCGTCCCCGCCGTCGGGCGCGCGGTACCAGAGCAGAACACGCACGCTCATGCGACCTCCTCGGCGGTCTTGGGTAGATGCCCCACGACGTGCATGGTCCAAATCGTGGCCGATTCCCGGTAGGGGTGCAGCAGGGCGCGGTGCTCGCCGTGCTCCCAGCTCTCCTCGAACTCGCGGAAGAGCTGCTCGTTCACCCAGTCGCTGCTGATGTAGTACACACCGTCCTCGTTGGTGCTGCGCATCAGCCAGTGGCCGAGGTTGGCCGGGTGGTCGGTGACGGCGGCTCCGACCGAGTGCCAGACCTTCTCGAACTCCTCCTCCATACCCGGGTGGATATGCATCTTGAGAATCACGCGGAATCCGGGAACGGACACGTCAGGTACCTCCGTCGACGTTGATGGTCTCACCGGTGATGTAGCTCGCCAGGTCGCTGGCCAGGAACGCGACCACGGCCGCGATCTCCTCGGGTCGTCCCAGGCGGCCGAGGCTGATGATCCGCTCGTACTGTGCGGCCCGGTCGGGAGGCAGGTCGGTGGTGTCGATGATGCCCGGCGCCACCACGTTGACCCGGATGCCGCGAGGGCCGAGCTCCTTGCAGAGCGTACGGGCGAAACCGACGAGCGCCGCCTTGGAGGCGGTGTAGTGAGCGCGCAGCGGCAGGCCGACCATGGCGACCTTCGAGCCGACGAAGACCAGCGACGAGCCGGACCGCAGCAGCGGCAGCGCCTGCTGGGTGACATCGAAGGCGCCGGTCAGGTTGGTGTCCAGGATCCGCTGCCACTCATCGCGGCCCAGCTCGGCGAAGGGGATGTGGGAGATCGCCCCGGCGTTGTTCACGATGACGTCAAGGTGGCCGAAGGCGGTGCGGCACTCCTCGACGAGCCTGCCGACCGCGTCGGCGTCGGACACGTCTGCCCTGATCAGGCGGTGCTCGCCGGGGATGCCCTTGAGCTCGTGCGCCAGTTCCTCCGCAGCGGCCGATTCACTGCGATAACAGGCCAGGACGTTGGCGCCGGCCTTCGCCAGACCCAGTGTCACCGCCCTGCCGATGCCGCGTGCGCCGCCCGTCACGAGGGCGGTCTTGCCGTCCAGTCGGATGTCCATGACTCCTGCCTATCAGCGCTGTCTACCTCCTTCGGGACGGTGCCTCCTCCGCGCAGGGGAGGCCGGGATCGGTACTCGGGCGGGAAGACGCGGCACGCGCGGCGGGCAAGGCTGATGGCCGAATCCGAGCGACCGTGGAGGATCGCCATGCAGCGACTGGCCATCATGTTCAGGATCAAGCCCGGCACCGAGGACAAGGTGCGTGACCTGCTGGCCAACTACGCGCCGCCCGTGCGGGTGGCGGCCGACGGCACCAGGATGCTCAGCACGTCCGTCTTCATGAAGGACGGCATCGTCGTCAGGATGATCGAGATCGACGGGAACGTGCCCGCGCTCCTGGCCCACATCTCGCAGGACCCCAGCATCCAGTACGTGGAGAGCGAGCTCGACAAGTACGTCGTGGAGGAGGACAAACGCGACGCGAGCACGCCGGACGGCGCCCGCGAGTTCTTCCGCCGTATGGCGATGGAGCACATCACCACCAGGATCTCCCCGCGCGAGGAAGTCCAGGCATGAGCGAGGGCGGGTCCTTCCTCATCACGGGCGCCACCGGCCCGGTGGCCGAGGCCACGATCGCGCTGCTCGCCAAACGCGGCGACGCTTTGCTCCTCACGGGACGCAACAAGGAGCGACTGGCCGAGCTCGACCGCGACTACGGCGTCCCGGGACGGATCGAGACGTTCGCCGTCGACGTCACCGCCGAGGGCGGCGCGGCAGCGGCGGCAGAGGCCGCCGTGTCCCGTCTCGGCCGCCTGGACGGGCTGATCCACATGGTGGGCGGCTTCCACGCCGGGCCCGTCTTCGTGACGGCGATCGAGGACTACGAGCGGCTGCTGCTGGTGAACTTCCTGTCGGCCGTCCGCGCCACGCAGGCCGTGCTGCCCCACCTCAAAGGCGGTGGCCGCCTGGTGTTCTTCGGCTCTCCGCTGGCGAACGAGCCGCTGGCGGCGCTCGGTGGATACGCTGCGAGCAAGGCGGCGCTGCTCACCTGGATGCGTTCGCTCTCGCACGAGGTCAAGCACCAGGGCGTGCACGCCAACGCCTTGATCATGACGATGGCGGACACGCCGCAGGCCAGGCAGGAGCGGCCGAACGTGGACTTCTCCCAGGCCATTTCGCCGGAGCTGGTGGCGCGGGCGGTGGCGTTCCTGACCAGCGAAGCGTCCGACGGCCTGTACGGCGGGCTGGTGCCGGTGATGGGCACGTTCGGCTTCAGTAGCTCGCTGGCCGGGCCGCCGCCGGGCCGGCCGGGGAAGGCGCGCTGACATGCTCATCGACGTGCACGGCCACCTCGCGCCGCGTGGCGAGCGCGGGGGTGGCCCCCCGGGGCTGCACGATCCGGAGGCCATGATCGAGGCCAAGCTGGAGCTGGGCATCGAGATGACCATCATCGGCAGTCCGGTCGGGGCGGGCTCCATGCTGCCGGGCACCGGCGCCGCCAACTACCGTCAGAGCGCGGGCAAGGTGCGAGCGCACAACGAGGCGCTGGCCGAGCTGGCCCGCCGGTACCCGGACCACCTCCGCTGCTACGCCTACCTCGACCCGTTCGGGGACGAGGCGATGCTGGGCCAGGCGGCCGAGCTGCTCGGCGAGCCCGAGTTCGTCGGCCTGATCGTCAGCACCAGTGTCGAGGGCCGCTTCCTCAGCTCGCCCCGCGCGGACGACTTCTTCGCCTTCGCCGCGGAGGCGGATGTGCCGGTGCTGCTGCATCCGCCGGCGGAGCCGGTGGGCACCGAGGCGGTCCTGGACCTGGGGCCCGGCGTGGTCGAACACCTGGCCCGGATGAACGACGTGACCATGGGCGTGGCGGCGCTGGTGTGCGCGGGCCGCCTCGAACACCACCCCGGGCTCCGGCTCATCGCCCCGGGCGGCGGCGGCGCGCTCAGCCTGCTGCCGGAGAAACTGGACCTGGCCATGGCGCCGCGGCCGGGTCGCGGCCAGGCGGAGCCCCCGGGGTGGCTGCCGAGCCGGTCGCTGCGCAGGATGCTGGTCGACAGCTCCTGCCCGAACCCTGCACAGTTCCGGGCGAACCTGGAGTTCTTCGGCGCCGACCGGGTGTTGTTCGGCACCGACGCGCCACCGCTGATGGGAGAGTTGAAGCGGATGAAGGACCTGGTCTCCGAGGTGGACGACGACGTCCTCGCACGCAACGCGGCGCGCGTCTTCGGGCTGGGGGTGCCGGCGTGAGCGGCCCCGTGCGCGCGGTGCTCACCATGTCGGTACGCCCCGAGCACGCCGAGGAGTTCGAGCTGGCCTGGCAGAAGGTCGCCACGTGGGCCCGGGACTGGCCGGCCTGCCTGAGGCAGACGCTCTGCCGTGCCGAGGACGCCTACGTGATCACCTCGGACTGGGCGGAGGAGCAGGCGTTCCGCGACTTCGAGCGCAGCCCGGAGCAGGAGGAGAGAACGGCGGACCTGCGCAGGCTGCGGATTTCGGCTCGAATGGAGATGCAGTCGATCGTCGGGCAATTCTGAGAAATGTGCTGGGCATTGCCGCCTTCCTTGGTGGAGGCGGTAGTTTATGCTATCCGAAATAGACTTGTCTGAAACACAACATTAAAGGGAAATGTCCTTGTAAAGCCCTCCATGATCTCATACTGTTTGTAGATCACGGGGGTTTGACGCATGTGCACATTACTGCAATGTTGTATGAAGATCAGCTTATATGACGTGTCACGAGGACTGGCGGCAACGCTGACGCGTTCTCCGCAGATCGCCTGGCACTACACCGAGTTCCTGGTCGGCGCCGTTATCGGAGCACTTATCGTCATCGGGGTCTTCCTGGTCAAGCGGCGTATCAACGGCCGGGTCACGGAATCCGCCGACGCCTTCGAAGAACGCCGGCGCATCGCCAGGGAGCTCCATGACGGCCTCGGGCACGGGCTGCTTCTGATCACCATGCACGCCCGGCGGCTGCCCAAGCTCGCGCCCGAGACCAAGGTGGTGGCCAAAACCATCGAGGAGACCGCGAGCGACATTCTTGGGCAGGTGCGCACGGCCATCGGCGTGCTGAGGAGAAGCGGTCCCGGGCACGCGCCAGGTCCGTCGGCGCCGCTGTCCGCGCACGTCGCCGCGCTGATCTCCAACCTGCCCAGCGACGCGCCCACCGTGCGGCTCGCCCTCAGAGGCGCGGAGCACCGGCTGGACGAGCGCGTCAGTCATGTGGCGCTCAGGCTCGTGCAGGAAGGGCTGACCAACGCCGTCAAGTACGGCGGCGGCGGGCTGCCCGTGCGCGTCGCCCTCGACTTCGGAGCGGAGTTGGAGGTGAGCGTGTCCACGGGCGACGGCGCGCTGGTCGAACACACTCCGGCTCTGGCCGGATTTGGCCTGCTCGGCATGCGAGAGGGGGTGATCAGCGAAGGAGGTCGGTTCGAGTGCGGTCCCTTGTCCGACGGGGGATTTCTGGTCAGAGCTTGGCTACCAGCAAAGGGACGGATTCGTGAAGCGTGTACGTGTGGCGATCGTTGACGATCAGCCGTTGGTGCGGCGGGGTCTGCGGGCGACGTTCGAGGACGTGGCGGACATTGTGGTGGTGGGGGAGGCGGCTAACGGGGTGGAGGCGGTGCGGTTGTCTCGGGAGGGGGCTGTGGATGTGGTGTTGATGGATATCAATATGCCGCGGATGGGGGGTTTGGAGGCGACGCGGCGGATCTGTGCGGGTGAGGGGCCGCGGGTGATCATTGTGACGATGTATGACCAGGATGAGTTGGTGTTCGAGGCGTTGCGGGCGGGTGCGTCGGGTTTTGTGTTGAAGGATTCGGGGTCGGAGGTGTTTTTGGAGGGGGTGCGGATGGTGGCGGCGGGGGAGGGGTTGTTGTCGCCGTCGGTGACGCGGCGGTTGATCGAGGAGTTCGCGCGTCGGCCTGTGGTGTCTGGGGTGGTGCCTGATCTGGGTGGGTTGACGGGTCGGGAGCTGGATATGTTCCGGTTGCTGGTGCGGGGTTATCGCAATGAGGACATTGCGCGGATGTTGGTGTTGGGTGAGTCGACGGTGAAGTCGCATGTGCAGCATCTGTATCAGAAGCTGGGGGTGCGGGACCGGGTGCAGGTCGTGATCTATGCCTACGAGAACGGGCTGATCCAGCCCGGCCGCGGCGGAGACCCGGTCGGCGAGATGGTCGGCTCGTACGGCGGCAGGGCCTGACCTCGTAGGGCAGCAGGGCCGGGCCTCCTGCGGCGGCACCTGAGATCGTCCAAAGGACGAGGCCGTTTCTCATCACGCTGGTGGAAGACCGCGGACGCGAACGCTCTTACCGTGACCGCCGTGGATGAAACTGGTGTTTTCGAAGGGGCGACGCGGCGCCAGATGCTGCTCGGCTCCGCCGCGGGAATCGCGGCGCTGGGCCTCGGAATCGGCGGGAGCGCGGCGGCGGCCGCGTCACGTGGTGGGACGCCGCCACGCGACCCGTCCTTGGTCATCAACAAGTTCGTCGACAGACTGCCGATCCCGCCGGTGCTCAAGCCGCAGCGGCACGGATCGGTGTGGGAGCTGACGGTGCGCATGCGTGCCGTGCAGAAGCGGCTGCATTCGGAGCTGCCGCCCTCGACGCTGTGGACCTACGAGGGGGCCTTCCCCGGGCCCACCATCGAGGTGCGACGCGGGCAGAGGCTCAGGATGACGTGGGTCAACCAGCTTGAGGGCACGATGCCGATCATCGCGGTACGCGCCGCGGAGGACGCCATCGGCCGCCCCGGTGAGCCACCGACCAACTGGCCCGGCAGGGAGAAGACCGAGCCCGTCGAGGGCGTGGAGCAGATCCCTCCGTGGGCCGCGGTGCACCTGCACGGCGCGCACGTGGGCGCGGGCAACGACGGATGGGGCGAGAACGTCGTGCTCCCGGGCGATGCCCAGCTCTCGGAGTATCCCAACGACCAGGCCGGCATGACGCTCTGGTACCACGACCACGCGATGCACCTGACCCGCTGGACGCAGATGGCCGGACTGGCCGGGATGTACATCCTGCGGGACGACGAGGAGGAGAGCCTCGGCCTGCCCAAGGGCAAGTACGAGATCCCGCTCATTCTGTGCGACCGCAACTTCGACCTCGACGCCAACAAGCGGCCGACCGGGCAGCTCCTCCACAAGGTGGAGATCGCCAGCCCGATGAAGATCGTGGTGCCGTTCGCGGGGCCGTACACGCTGGTCAACGGTGTCGTGTGGCCGTACCTCGACGTATCGCCGAAGTGGTACAGGTTCCGGCTGCTCAACATGTCGAACTCCCGGGTCTACCGGCTGGTCGTACTGGACGAGCAGAACCAGGTGGTGCCGGGCGCGCTCAAAGTGATCGGCACCGACCAGGGGCTCCTCGGCGCGCCCGCGCCGCTCACCGGACCGCTGGTCCTCTCCCCGGCGGAGCGGGTGGACGTGCTGGTCGACTTCAAGGAGCTGGCGGGCAAGACGCTCCGGCTGGTGGACACGCGGCCGGGCATCACCCCAGGACAACCCGACCTGTCCAACAACATCAACGAGCCGGACGTCATGCAGATCCGCGTCGCCCGCGGGCCTGTCGGCGATCGTTTCACACTGCCCGCCACGGTCTCGCCGACGTTCAAGCGCATCACCCACGACGACGTCCCGGCCGACCACACCCATCGGTGGATCGTCCTCACCAGGCCCGGCGCCCCCGCCGACGCCGAGCAATGGGAGATGGCGGAGGTGGATCCCGCCACCGTGCAGATCCCCGGGGACGGCATCATCCAGCTCCAGACGGCCGACGGCCAGGTCAAGACGCTGAAGCGGATCTCCAAGAACTTTCAGGACACCGCCAACTTCCTCATCGAGCGCGGCAAGTGGGAGATCTGGCGCTTCATCGACCTCGGCGGGCCGCCGCACCCCATGCACCTGCACGCCGTGGACTTCCACGTGCTCAGCCGGGACATCTACGACGTCAGCGGCTGGTCCAGGTCCGTGCGCGGGACCACCAAACCGGTCAAGTACGTCCGCCAGGGCACGCTCGAACCGCACGAGCTGGGCCGCAAGGACGTCATCAGGATCGCCGGCGGCGAGGGCTTCACCGGCGAGCTGATCACCATAGCGGTCCAGTTCAATGCCGTCGGCCGTTTCGTCTACCACTGTCACACCCTGGAGCACGAAGTGCACATGATGCGGCCGTTCGTGGTCATGCCCACCGAGATGATGAAGTTCGGCGGGCACGGCAGCGGGCACGGTGGGCACGGTGGGCACTGATGAAGGTCATCGGCGTCGGCTTCGGCCGTACGGGGACGACCTCGCTGAAAGCGGCCCTGGAACTGCTCGGATACGGACCCTGCTACCACATGTTCGACATCGTGGAGGAGCCGAGCAGGATCACGACCTGGATCGACGCGGCCGAAGGGCGCGGGGTCGACTGGGACCGGGCCTTCCAGGGCTTCGCCAGCGCCGTCGACTTCCCCGTGGCCGCGTTCTGGCGTGAGCTGACCGCCCACTACCCGGACACCAGGGTGATCCTCACCGTGCGCGACGCGGGTGCCTGGTACGACAGCGCCACCAGAACCATCTTCAAGAAGGCACGGCGTGCCCGCAGCCTTCCGGCCAGGATCGGGCTCAAGGCCGTCTCCCTGATCGCTCCGGACCTCGGCGCCTTCGTGAAGATGACCGACGTTGCCATCATGCGCAGGGTCTTCGACGGCAGGGTGGCCGACCGCGACCACGCGATCGATGTCTACCATCGGCACGTCGCGCAGGTCATCCACGAGGTGCCGAAGGAGCGGCTCCTGGTCTATGACGTCTCCGACGGCTGGGAGCCCCTGTGTGACTTCCTCGACGCCGCGGTGCCGGCCCAGCCGTTCCCGCGCGGCAACGACGCCGCGACCTTCGAACGCGAGGAGAAGAAGCGCGTACGCCGCCTCATGGCCAGACGAGCCTGAAAAAACCATCCCCCACGCCGCCGACGGCCAGCCCCCGGGCCGTCGGCGGCTTCTTCTGTCAAGGGTCAGCCGACATTCGGCGATCCGTCAGTTATAAGAGTCATGGTGGCCTGGCAGTCCAAACGGGGAGGAACGCATGATTCGGGTCCTGATAGTCGACGATCAGCCGTTGGTGCGGCGGGGTCTGCGGGCGACGTTCGAGGACGTGGCGGACATTGTGGTGGTGGGGGAGGCGGCTAACGGGGTGGAGGCGGTGCGGTTGTCTCGGGAGGGGGCTGTGGATGTGGTGTTGATGGATATCAATATGCCGCGGATGGGGGGTTTGGAGGCGACGCGGCGGATCTGTGCGGGTGAGGGGCCGCGGGTGATCATTGTGACGATGTATGACCAGGATGAGTTGGTGTTCGAGGCGTTGCGGGCGGGTGCGTCGGGTTTTGTGTTGAAGGATTCGGGGTCGGAGGTGTTTTTGGAGGGGGTGCGGATGGTGGCGGCGGGGGAGGGGTTGTTGTCGCCGTCGGTGACGCGGCGGTTGATCGAGGAGTTCGCGCGTCGGCCTGTGGTGTCTGGGGTGGTGCCTGATCTGGGTGGGTTGACGGGTCGGGAGCTGGATATGTTCCGGTTGCTGGTGCGGGGTTATCGCAATGAGGACATTGCGCGGATGTTGGTGTTGGGTGAGTCGACGGTGAAGTCGCATGTGCAGCATCTGTACCAGAAGCTGGGGGTGCGGGACCGGGTGCAGGTCGTGATCTATGCCTACGAGAACGGGCTGATCCAGCCCGGCCGCAGCTGGGACTCCATCGAGGGGACGACCTTGTCCTCCTAGGAGGGGAGATGGGACTTCATGTCGGCGGCGGGAGACACCAGACGTAACGCTTCCTAGCGTGGCGCTGTCCAGATTCCGACGACGAGGGGACCCTCGTGACTGACAGGACTCTGATAGTCGCCCGTTTGGAGCCGGGGGCGGCCGCCGACGTCGCCCGCCTTTTCGGCACATCGGATGCCACCTCGCTCCCGCACGAACTGGGCGTGGTGCGGCGCCAGCTGTTCCAGTACCACGACCTCTACTTCCACTACGTGGAGTTCGACCGGGACGCCCGGGCCGGCATCGAGAAGGCGCGCGGCCGTGACGACTTCCAGCGGCTCAGCGACCAGCTCAGCCGCTACGTCAAGCCGTACGACCCGGAGACCTGGCGCGGCCCGGCCGACGCCATGGCCGGCGAGTTCTACCGGTGGGAGCGCGCATGACACTCACGCTCAACGACACCTCCGCCGCCTGGACCACGTGCGCCCGCTGCAACACCCTGCTCTACCTGCCCAAACTGGCCCGCAGCTGGTACGTCTGCGGCGACTGCGGGCACCACCACCGGCTGGGCGCGCACGAGCGGCTGCGGATGCTGCTCGACGAGGGATCGTTCGAGGCCGCCCCCGCGGTGATGGGCGGCGATCCCCTCGGCTTCGTCGGCTCCCGCCCTTACCGGGAACGGCTCGCCTCCGCCCGGCGCGTCACCGGGCTCTCCGACGCCGTGCTCTACGGCAAGGGCACGCTGGGCGGGCATCCGCTCATAGCGCTGGCCATGGACTTCTCCTTCATGGGCGGCAGCATGGGCACGGCGGTGGGCGAGACGGTGGCCAGGGCCGCCGAGGAGGCTCTGGCAACCAGGAGCCCGCTGCTGCTCGTCGCCGCCTCCGGCGGGGCCCGCATGCAGGAGGGCAGCCTGTCGCTCATGCAGATGGCCAAGACCGCCCAGGCGGTGCGGCGGCTGCGCAGGGCGGGCGTTCCGTCGATCTGCCTGCTGACCGATCCCACCTTCGGCGGGGTCACCGCCTCGTTCGCCACGCTGGCCGACGTGCTGGTGGCCGAGCGGGGCAGTCTGATCGGCTTCGCCGGGCCCAGGGTCATCGCCACGGCCACCCGGGAGCGCCTGCCCGACGGCTTCCAGACCGCCGAATACCTGTTCTCGCGGGGCATGCTGGACCGGGTCGAGTCGCGTGAGTCGGTCCGCCCCCTGCTCGCGCGACTGCTCAATCTGCTGGTCGCGGGGGAGCCCGCGCACCCCGACCAGGGGTCCCTACGAACTGGCGGCACGCAGACGGCGCGCGGCGCCTGGGAGACCGTCCGGCTCGCCAGGGACATCCAGCGGCCCACCACCCTCGACTACATCAACCTCATGTGTGAGGAGTTCGTGGAGCTCCACGGCGATCGGGTGCACGGCGACGACCCGGCCATCGTCGGCGGGCTGTGCTCCATCGGCGGCGTTCGCGCCATGATCGTCGGCCACCAGAAGGGACACGACACCCAGGAGCTGGTGGCCCGCAACTTCGGCATGGCGCACCCCGAGGGCTATCGGAAGGCACTGCGGCTGATGCAGCTCGCCGAGTCGTACGGACTGCCCGTCATCACCCTCATCGACACGCAGGGGGCGGCCCCGGGCATCGGCGCGGAGGAGCGCGGCCAGGCGTGGGCCATCGCCTCCGCCATCGCCGGCATGGGCGAGCTGAGGAGCCCGATCGTGGCCACCGTCACCGGCGAGGGCGGCAGCGGCGGAGCCCTGGCGCTCGGCGTGGCCGATGAGGTGCTCATGATGAGCAACGCCTGCTACTCCGTCATCAGCCCGGAGAGCTGCTCCACGATCCTGTGCGGCGAGCCGTCCAAGGCGGCCGCCATGGCCGAGTCGCTCCGCCTCACCGCCCCCGAGCTGCTGCGGCTGGGCGTGATCGACGGCATCGTGCCCGAACCCGAGCACGGCACCCAGGCCGACCACGTCCAGGCCGCCGCCGCGCTCAAGAGCGCTGTCGTCGGCGCGCTCGCCCGGCTGTCCAGCCACACCGCCGAGGAACTGCTCCAGCGAAGGCACGACAGGTTCGCGGCGCTGGGAGCGATCGGCGATGTCTGAGGAGAGGTGGAGCGAGGAGTTCCGATTGCTGCGCGCCGAGGTCGCCAGCCTGATCAAGACCATCCCCGGGGCGGTGTCGACCGTGGCGCTGCGGGTGGGCGACCGCGCCGTGGAGATCAGCTGGGCCCCGCACGGGACGGCGGCGACCGCCCCACGCGTGGAGCCGGAGCTGCCGCAGGAGAGCCCCGCGGCCCCGGCGGACGTGACGGACCCGTCGATCAGGTCGGTCGTCGCGCCGCTGGTCGGCACGTTCTACGTGGCGCCCGAGCCCGGCGCGGACCCCTTCGCCCCTCCCGGCACCAGGGTCGAGCCCGGGCAGACGGTCGGCATCGTCGAGGCGATGAAGCTGATGAACCAGGTGCCCTCCGAATGGCCGGGAGAGGTCGTCGAGGTGCTCGTCACCGACGGCCAGCCGGTGGAGTACGGCCAGGAGCTGGTCCGCGTCCGGGTGGACGGCCCATGACCGCGCCGCCGTTCCGCAAGGTGCTCATCGCCAACCGCGGTGAGATCGCCCTGCGCATCGCCAGGACCTGCAGGGAGATGGGCATCGCCACGGTCGCGGTCTACTCCACCGCCGACCGGGACGCCGCCTTCGTGGCCTTCGCCGACGAGGCCGTGCACATCGGGCCCGCCGCGCCCCGCCGCAGCTACCTGTCCATGCCCGGCCCCATCGAGGCGGCGCTGCGCTGCGGCGCCGACGCGGTCCACCCGGGCTACGGGTTCCTGTCCGAGGACCCCGACTTCGCCGTCGTCTGCGCCGGCAACGGCCTGACGTTCATCGGCCCACGCCCCGAGGTGATGGCGAGCGTCGGAGACAAGGCCAAGGTGCGCGAGCTGATGCGGGACGCCGGGCTGCCGGTCCTGCCCGGCAGCGACGGCGCCGTCCCCACGGCGGCGGACGCCGAACGGCTGGCGGCCGAGATCGGCTATCCGGTGGTGGTCAAGGCCGCCGCGGGCGGCGGCGGCCGGGGCATCGGCGTCGCCAGAAGCGCGAAGGACCTGCCGCGGGTCTACCGGGAGACCGTGGCGCTCGCCCGTTCGGTCTTCGGCAACGGCGAGGTCTACCTCGAACGGTACTTGGAACGTGCCCGCCACGTGGAGGTCCAGGTGCTCGGCGACGAGGCCGGCAACGTCGTACACCTGGGCGAACGGGACTGCTCCCTGCAGCGGCGCAACCAGAAGCTGGTCGAGGAGGCCCCTTCGCCGGGGCTGAGCGACAGGATCCGCGCGGAGCTGGGCATGTACGCCGTGGCAGGCGCCAAGGCCGTCGGCTACACCGGGGCGGGCACCATGGAGTTCCTCGTGGACGACCGGGGGCGGGTGACCTTCATGGAACTGAACGCCAGAATCCAGGTCGAGCACCCCGTCACCGAAGCGCTCACCGGCATCGACCTGATCCGCGAGCAGATCAGGATCGCGGCCGGGCTGCCACTGGCCGTCAAACAGGAGGACGTGCGCCTGACCGGCGCCGCGATCGAGTGCCGGGTCAACGCGGAGGACCCCGACAGGGGATTCCTGCCCACGCCGGGCCGCCTGGACGTCTTCAACGTGCCGGGCGGGCCGTGGACGCGGGTGGACTCCGGGTTCGCTCCCGGCGACACGGTGCCCCCGTACTACGACTCCCTGCTGGCCAAACTGATCGTCTGGGCTCCCACCAGGGCGGAGGCCATCGCCAGGGCCGAGCGGGCGCTGGGGGAGTTCACCGTGTCGGGACCAGGCGTTGCCACCACGATCCCCCTGCTGCGCAGGCTGGTCACGCATCCCGTCTTCGCCGCGGGCGAGCACACCACGCGTTTCGTGGAGGAGCTGCTCGACGGGCGATCCTGATGCGTCTGTCGGTGGCGCTTCAGCTTTCGGTCAGCCTTACCGACGATGATGACGGCAGACGACACGAAAGGGGAGGTGGGGCGTGGCCGACACCGCCAGGCGGCCGGAGGCGCGACTGCTCGTCATCGAGGATGAGCCGGACATCCTCGAACTGCTCTCCGCCAGCCTGCGTTTCTCGGGATTCGAGGTGCTCAGCCTGGCGAGGGGGATGAGCGCGGTCGAGACGGCGATACGGCACCGGCCTGAACTGATCATTCTCGACGTGATGCTTCCCGACCTGGACGGATTCGAGGTCGTCAGGCGGCTGCGCTCGGGCGGCGACCGGACGCCGGTCCTGTTTCTGACCGCCAGGGAGTCGGTCGAAGATCGGATCAAAGGGCTGACCCTGGGCGGCGACGACTACGTCACCAAGCCGTTCAGCATCGACGAGGTGATCGCCAGGATCAGGGCGGTGCTGCGGCGCTCTCGCGACGCCGCCGACACGCCGCCGCCCCGGCTGACCTTCGCCGACATCGAGCTCGACGAGGAGAGCCACCAGACCTGGAGGGACGGCGAGCCCATCCAGCTCTCGCCGACCGAGTTCAAGCTGCTGCGGTACTTCATGCTCAACGTCGGGAGGGTGCTGTCGAAGGCGCAGATCCTCGACCACGTGTGGCACTACGACTTCAGCGGCGACGACGGCATCGTGGAGAAGTACGTCTCGGCGCTGCGCAGGAAGGTGGACTACCGTGAGCCTCGGTTGATCCACACGCTGCGCGGCGTCGGATACGTGCTCAGGCCCCCGTGGTGAGCGGCGTACCGCTCAGGGTCAAGCTCACCGTCGCCGTGGTGCTGCTGGTCTCGGTGGCCGTGGGCGTGATCAGCACGGCCGGCGTGCTCGTGCTCAGAGAGCAGCTCCTCGGCCGCGTCGACAACCAGATCAAGCAGGTGACAGAGACCCTGTACAGGGACATGCGCGACGAACGCCCCACGCCCGGGGGGCAGCTGCTGGTGTACGTGCCCAGCGACGTCTCCGTGCTCCAGGTCGCCGGCGGCCAGGTGGTCGCGCGTTCCAGGAACGCCGACCCGGACATCGAGGCCGCCCTGCCCCAGCCCCTGCCCGTCGGCCTGTCCACCGTGGACCGCTGGCGGGTGCTCTTCGACGGCAGCCTGGTCGTCGCCATGCCGCTCACCCACGTCGAGGAGACGGTGGCGCAGATGGCGTGGATCGACGCCGTCGTGGCCCTGACCGTGGTGGCCATCGTCGCCACCGCCGGTGTGATCGTCGTCAGGAGAAGCCTGCGCCCGCTGGAGAAGATCGAACGCACGGCCGAGGTGATCGCCGCAGGAAACCTCTCGCAGCGCGTCGAGGGTGAGGACCCGCGTACCGAGGTCGGGCGGCTGGCCGGCGCGCTGAACGGCATGCTGGCGCAGATCGAAGGAGCATTCCGCGCTCGCGCCCTCTCCGAGCAGCACATGCGGCGCTTCGTCGCCGACGCGGGACACGAGTTGCGCACGCCGCTGACCGCCATTCGCGGCTTCGCCGACCTGTTCAGGCACCAGCGGGGAGAGGACGAGCTGGTCGAGCGGATCAGCGCGGCGGCCGCCAGGATGAGCCTGCTGGTGGAGGACCTGTTGCTGCTGGCCAACCTGGATCAGCGCAGGCCGCTGCGCAACGACCGGATCGACCTGCTGGCGCTGGCGGCCGAGGCCGTGCAGGAGGCGGCGCTGCTGGAGGGGGACAGGAAGATCGAGTTGGCGGTCGAGGGTGAGAATGCCCCGTTGGTGATCGGAGACGAGTCGCGGTTGCGCCAGGTCATCGGCAACCTGCTGAGCAACGCCGTACGCCACACGCCCCCGGGCACGGCCGTCGAGGTGCGGCTGCTGGAGGGCAGGCTCGACGGCGGCGGCCCCGCCGTCGTGCTGGAGGTCGCCGACCAGGGACCCGGCCTGGAGCCCCGGCAGGCGGAGCGGGTTTTCGAGCGGTTCTACCGCGCCGACAGGTCCCGTTCCCGCCAGGAAGGCGGCACCGGGCTCGGCCTGGCCATCGTCGCCGCGCTCGCACAGGCCCACGGCGGCAGCGCGGAGATCGACACCGCTCCCGGCGCCGGAGCCACCTTCCGCGTCCGCCTCCCCGCCGCCGACTGACGCACCCCCGGCACCGCCACGACACGCCTGCCGGCTGCCGCGCGGCGTGTGCCGGGCGCTGCGATGATGCGCCCGTCCGGTGTCGCGCGGGCGTGTGCTTGGTCCTGGCAGGGGAGGGGCCTGGGCGGCGTCGGTCGGAGGGAAGGTGAAGCGGTCGGCTTGCGGTCAGGTGGCGGTCAGGGGCGACCGCTTCGATGAGGTCTCGTCCGAAGGATGAGATCCGTTCTCATCCCCGTGGTGGAAGACCTGTTCGACAGGGGTGCCTAGCGTGACCGACGTGGAAGAGATGGGTGTTTACCGGCAGGGGCCGACGCGGCGTCAGGCGTTGACGGGCGCGGCGGCCGGAGTGGCGCTGATCGGCGCGTGGAAGCAGCCGGCGAGGGCGGCCGCCGGGGTGCCGCCCAGAGACCCGGCATTGGTGCTGAACAAGTTCGTGGACAAGCTGCCGATCCCACCCGTGGTCAAGCCCCAGTGGCGCGGCCCGCACTGGGAGATGACGATCCGGCTGCGGGTGGCGGAGCGCCGGTTACACGCCGAGATGCCGCCCACCCGGCTGTGGACCTACGAGGGAGGCTTCCCGGGACCCACCATCGAGGTCCAGCGCGGGCAGCGGGTCAGGGTGACCTGGGCCAACCAGCTCGCCGCCCCCATCCCGGTCGCCGCCGCGCAGGTGTCCGACGAAGGACTGCCGCCGGACAAGCCCCCGGCGAACTACCCGGGCAAGGACGGCGTGGACCCGCTCCCGGAGGTCGCCGCACTGCCCGCGTGGGCCGCAGTGCACCTGCACGGCGCGCGTACAGGCGGCGGCAACGACGGATGGGCGGAGAACGCCGTGCTCCCCGGCGACGCCCAGCTCTCGGAGTACCCGAACGACCAGCCCGCCTCCACGCTCTGGTACCACGACCACGCCATGCACCTGACCCGGTTCACCGTCTTCGCCGGGCTGGTCGGCATGTACCTCGTCCGGGACAAGGAGGAGGCCACGCTCGGCCTGCCCAAGGGCCCGTACGAGATCCCGCTCGTGCTCTGCGACCGCAACTTCGACCTGGACGCTAACGGCAAGCCGGACGGACGCCTCCTGCACAAGGTCATCCTGGAACGGACGGAGCCGCCGTCTCCCGGGTTCTTCCTGGGGCCGTACAACCTGGTCAACGGGAAGGTGTGGCCGTACCTGGAGGTGGAGCCGCGCTGGTACCGGTTCCGGCTGCTGAACGCGTCGAACGCGCGTACCTACCGGCTCATGGTGCTCGGCCCGGACAGGAAGCCGGTGTCCGGCGCGCTGCAGGTGATCGGCTCGGACAGCGGCCTGCTGGGCGCCCCTGCTCCGGTGACGGGCGCGCTCACGCTGTCGCCCGCCGAGCGGGCCGACGTGCTGGTGGACTTCTCGGCGCTGGCCGGGCAGACCCTGACGCTGGTGGACACCTACCCTGGCATCACGCCTGGAGAGCCGAACCCGCGCAACGGCATTCCGGAGCCGGACATCATGCAGATCAGGGTGGCGGCGCTGGGCACCGGCGACCGGTTCACCCTGCCGGCCAGGCTCGCACCGTCCTTCAACCGCCTCACCCACGGCGACCTGCCCGCGGACCACGGGCACCGGTGGATCGTCGTGCCGCCCGCGGCCACGTTCACCGACCAGCCCAACGAACTGGGCATGTGGGAGATGATCGAAGTCGATCCGAGCACGGTGACGATCCCGAGCGCGGGGATCATCCAGGTGCAGGGGCCCGACGGCAAGGTCACGACGCTCAAACGCGTGGCCGGCGAGTACGTCGACAAGAGCGACTTCATCATCCCGCGCGGCGGATGGGAGACGTGGAAATTCCTGATCCTCACCCGCCAGCCGCACCCGATGCACCTGCACGTGGTCCGCTTCCAGACGCTGAGCAGGGACGTCTACGACCGCAGCGGCTGGAGCGAGGAGGTGCGCGGCACCACCACGCCGATCAAGTTCCTCCGCCAGGGTCCGCTCGAAGGGCACGAGCAGGGCTGGAAGGACGTCGTGCGGGTGCAGGGGATCGAGCTGGCCACGGTCGCGGGACAGTTCGACCAGATCGGCCGCTACGTCTATCACTGCCACATCCTCGAACACGAGATGCACATGATGCGGCCCTTCGTCGTCATGCCTCCCGAAGTGCTCAAGCTTCACCCTCCGGGCGGGCACGGAGGCCACTGAAACAGTCAGCGTCTTTTCTGCCAGACGGGCAGGGCTCGGTCAGCTTCGGACGCGAGGGTGAGCGCTGGAGGTGATCGACGATGAGACCACGATGGTCCCTGATCCTTATGTGCGCCGCCGCCCTCTCGCTCGCGTCCTGCGCGGGCGGCGGTCAGACGGCGGCGCCGCCCGCAGGTCAGTCCAGCCCGGAGGGCCAGGCCACGGCGTCCGCGTCCAGCGGCACCGAGGACAGCCTCGCTCGCTGGATGACCTGCATGCGGCAGAACGGCGTGCCGGTGGAGGACCCGAGAGAGAGCGGGCGGCTCAGCGCCGCCGACACCGGAGTCAGCCAGGAGGTGCTGGAGAAAGCCCAGGAAGCCTGCCGTCAGTACGTCCAGTCCGCCGCGGGCGACCGCCCCAACGCCAACGACCCGAGCGTGATGGACAAATACCTGGCCTACGCCGCCTGCATGCGCGAGAACGGCGTCGACATGCCCGATCCGAAGGCCGACGCCAACGGTGAGATCGTGATGGAGTCCAAGACCGCCACCGACTCGCCTCAGTACGTGAAGGCGCAGAAAGCCTGTCAGAGCAAGCTTCCCGGCGGCGGCCCCGGCGGGGCACGGTGAGCAGGCGAGGCATCGTCGGGGCCGCCACGCTGGTGCTGCTGCTCGCGGCCGCGGCGGCCGCGGCGCTGATCGCGCGGTCCGGCGGCGCTGCAGCGGGAGAGCAGACGGCCACGCTGCCTCCGGCCACCGCCGCCGTGGAGCGGGGCGACCTGATCGACACGCTGACCGTCAGCGGCACGCTCGGCTACGGCCCCGAACAGCCGGTGGTCAACGCCGCCGGCGGCACGCTCACCGAGCTGCCGGAGGAGGGCGAGGTGATCAGCCGCGGCGAGGAGCTGTACGAGGTGAACCGCGACCCGGTGCTCCTCATGTACGGGCCCAAGCCCATGCACCGCACGCTCGAACTCGGCGTGCCCGACGGCGCCGACGTGCGGCATCTGGAGAGGAACCTCAGCGAGCTCGGCTACGAGGTGGAGGTCGACAACCACTTCGGCCTGAGCACCCGGGCGGCCGTCAGGAAGTGGCAGGCCAAGGTAGGGCTGCCGGTGACCGGCTCGGTGAGCAAGGCCGAGGTGGTGGTCCTGCCCGGCGAGGTACGCGTCCAGGCGCTGGGAGCCCCGGTGGGTACGTCGGTGCGCGCAGGCCAGACCCTGCTCACCGTCACGGGAGTGGAGCGTCTGGTGACCGTGCAGCTCGACGCAGGCCGCCAGTCCCTGGCCCGCAAGGGCGCCCCGGTGCAGGTGGAGCTCCCCGGCGAGCTGGAGCTGAAGGGGAAGATCAGCGAGGTCGGCACTGTGGCGAAGCAGGCGGGCGAGGACGGCGACACAACCGTAGACGTGCGGATCCGGCCGGACGACCCCGGCAAGGCCGGCAAGCTGGACCAGGTTCCGGTCAGCGTGGAACTGCAGAGCGAGATCCGCCGCGACGTGCTGTCCGTGCCCGTCGAAGCGCTGCTGGCGCTCCGGCAGGGCGGCTACGGCGTCGAGGTCGTGGAGGGGGCGAACGTCCGCGTCGTGCCCGTGACCGCCGGGATCTTCGCCAACGGGCGGGTCGAGGTGTCCGGCAGCGGGTTGACCGAGGGCATGCGGGTGGGGGTGCCGGCCACGTGAGCCCCATCATCCACCTGGAGAACGTCGTGAAGACCTACGGCAACGGCACGACCGCGCTACACGGCGTGGACCTCAAGATCGTCACCGGGGAGCTGCTCGCCATCGTCGGCCCCTCCGGGTCCGGCAAGTCCACGCTCCTGCACATCATCGGCCTGCTCGACCGGCCCACCTCCGGGCGGGTGACCCTCGCCGGGCAGGACGTCGCCCAGCTCCCGGATCGCGAGCTGTCCCGGCTGCGGGCCTCGCTGATCGGCTTCGTGTTCCAGCAGTTCCACCTGGCGGCCGGCGTGTCCGCGCTGGACAATGTGGCCGACGGGATGCTGTATTCCGGGGTGCCGCTGTCCGAGCGGCGCCGGCGGGCGGTGTTGGCGCTGGAGCGGGTGGGACTGGGTGACCGGCTGTCCCACCGGCCGCACGAGCTGTCGGGCGGCGAGCAGCAGCGTGTCGCCGTGGCCAGGGCGGTCGTCAAGGAGCCCACGGTCCTGTATGCCGACGAGCCCACCGGCAATCTCGACAGCGCCTCGGGCTCCGAGGTGCTGGACGTGCTGAGAACCCTCCACCGCGACGGCACCACCGTCGCGATCATCACACACGACCACGAGGTGGCCGACGCCGCCGAGCGCCAGGTCGGGATCCGCGACGGCCGCGTGGTCACAGACGTCAGGAGGGGCACGTGACCTCCCGTCTGAGCGCCCGCGACCTGATCAGGGTCGGGCTGGCGGGCCTGCGCGTCCGCCCGGGCCGGGTGGTGCTGGCCTCGCTGGGCATCGCCATCGGCATCGCCACGATGGTCGCGGTCGTCGGAATCTCCACCTCCAGCCAAGCGGACCTGCTCAGGCAGCTCGACGAGCTCGGCACCAACATGCTGACCGTCAAGGCAGGGCAGACCCTGCAGGGGGAGGACGCCAAGCTGCCGGAGAAGTCCGTGGTCATGGTGAGCAGGATTCCCGCCGTCTTCGCCGTGGCCGCCACCGGCGACGTGGAGGCGAGCGTTTACCGTACCGACCGGATGCCCGCCGACCAGACCGGGGGCATCTCCGTCAGGGCGGCCACGCTCGGCCTGCTGCAGACCGTGCAGGGCAACGTGCGCGGCGGCGGCTGGTTCACGGCGGCGACCGAACGCTACCCCACGGTCGTCCTCGGCAGCATCGCCGCGCGCCGGCTGGGCGTGACCTCGCCCGGCGCGCAGGTGTGGCTGGGCGGGCGCTGGTTCACCGTGCTCGGCGTCCTGGACCCGGTGCCGCTGGCACCGGGCATCGACAGGGCCGCGCTGGTCGGCTGGCCGGCGGCGCGGCAGCTGCTCGGTTTCGACGGCCATCCCACCACGATCTACGAACGCTCCACGCCCGAAGAGGTGGAGGCGGTCCGGGCCGTGCTGCCGCGCACCGTGAACCCGGAGTACCCGGAGGAGGTGACGGTCAGCCGCCCCTCCGACGCGCTGGCCGCCCGCGCGGCCACGGCGGGCGCCTTCACCAACCTGCTGCTCGGCCTGGGCGCCGTCGCCCTCCTGGTCGGAGGCGTGGGCGTGGCCAACACCATGGTCGTGTCCGTCCTGGAGCGGCGCAGGGAGATCGGGCTGCGGCGCGCACTCGGCGCGACCAGGGGGCACATCCGCGTCCAGTTCCTCACCGAGTCGCTGCTGCTGTCGGGGCTCGGCGGTGTGGTCGGGCTGGCGCTCGGCGTGCTGGTGACGGTCGGGTACGCGCTGTCGAACGGCTTCCCCACCCTGGTGCCGCTCTGGGCGATCGGCGGCGGGCTGGGCGCGGTCGTCGTCATCGGTTCGGCCGCCGGCCTGTATCCCGCCGTACGGGCGGCCCGGCTCTCCCCGACGGTCGCGCTCACCGCCTGAACCCCCTCCTCCGGGAGGGGGTTCTCCTCCCCCCGGAGGCGCGCCCGACTTCTCATCACGGTGGCGGAAGACCGGCAGGAACGCCGGAACTTACTGTGAGCGGCATGCCAGCCAACACGTTCACTGACGCAGACCTGAAGGCCTTGCTGCTTGCCGTGGGCCTGGCGCCCGCGCAGGACGACTACTCGCAGACCTTCGAACAGCTCGGCCTCGACTCGCTCGCCAGAACCGAGATCTCCACCAGGATCGAGGACCGCACCGGCCTCCAGCTGGAGATCGACGCCGAGCACAGCCCCGCGCAGGTGGCCGAACTCGTCAACGCCCACCTGTCCGGAGCCACGTCATGATCGGGCACACCGACAACACCGTCGAGATCGACGCGCCCATCGGCTTCGTCTGGGCCCAGACCAACGACGTACGCACCTGGCCGGACCTGTTCACCGAGTACGCCAAGGTAGAGGTGCTGGAGGAGGCCGACGACCGCGTGATCTTCCGGCTCACCATGCACCCCGACGAGCAGGGCACGGAGTGGTCGTGGGTGTCCGAGCGGAGCTGGGACCGTGGCACCTGGACCGTACGCGCCCGCCGCGTGGAGACGGGCCCCTTCGAGTTCATGAACATCGCGTGGACCTACGAGGAGCTGTCGGCCGACCGCACCCGCATGCGGTGGGTGCAGGACTTCCATATGAAGCCCGGCGCGCCCGTCGACACCGCGGCCATGACCGACCGCATCAACGGCAACACCCGCGTCCAGATGGACATCATCAAGGAGAAGATCGAGCAGCGCCGCCGCGCCGTCATCGGCTTCACCGACGTGCCGTCCAACACCCGGCGCGGCGGCGACCTGCGCACGCTGGTCTCACCGGCCACTGTGGGCTCCTCCTCCGGGTTCCTCGGCGCGGTGCGGATCGCCCCCGGGGAGAAGGTCGCCGAGCACTACCACCCCTACTCGGAGGAGTTCATCTTCCTTGCCTCCGGCGAGCTCCGCGTGGACCTCGACGGCGAGCCCGTCTCACTCTCGGCCGAGCACTCTCTGCTGGTTCCCAGGAACGTACGGCACCGGCTGACCAACGTGGGACAGACGGAGGCGCTGGCGGTCTTCCAGCTCAGCCCGCTCGCGCCCCGCCCCGAGCTGGGCCACGTGGACACCGAGGAGGCCCCGTGAGCGCGCGGCGCAGCGTGGTCACCGGCATCGGCGTGATCGCGCCGGGCGGCGGCAACCGCGAGGAGTTCTGGCAGCGCATCACCAGTGGCAAGCCCGCGATCCGGCGGATCAGCACCTTCGACCCGGAGCCGTTCCGTTCGCAGATCGCGGCTGAATGCGACTTCGAGCCGTCCGCCTACGGGCTGACACCGCAGGAGATCAGGCGGCTGGACAGGTTTGTGCTCATGGCCATGGCCTGCGCCGACGAGGCGTACGCCGACAGCGGCCTGGAAGGGGTGGACCTCGAGCGGATGGGTGTCTCACTCGGCTCGGCGGTCGGCGCGACCATCCGCCTGGAGGAAGAGTACGTGGTCGCCAGCGACGGCGGCCGCCACTGGGTCACCGACCCGACACACGTCAGACCCTTCCTCTACCAGGCGTTGGTGCCGTCGAGCGCGGCCACCGAACTGGCCGTGCGCTTCCACGCGCAGGGCCCCGCCGCGGTCGTCTCCACCGGCTGCACCTCGGGCATCGACGCCATCGGCCACGCGCACACCCTGATCCAGGAGGGCGAGGCCGACGTGGTCATCGCCGGGGCGTCCGACGCGCCCGTCTCCCCGATCACGGTGGCCTGCTTCGACGCGATCAAGGCGACCACCCCCAGGAACACCGACCCCGAGCAGGCTTCCCGCCCCTTCGACGCCGACAGGCAGGGCTTCGTGCTCGGAGAGGGGGCCGCGGTGCTCATCGTGGAGGAGCTGGAGCACGCCCTGGCGCGCGAGGCCAGGATCTACTGCGAGATCACCGGTTTCGCGGCGCGCGCCAACGCCTTCCACATGACCGGTCTGCGGCCGGACGGGTTCGAGCTGGGCGAAGCGATCATGGATGCCATGGACCAGGCCCGGCTGTCGCCCGGCGAACTCGGATACATCAGCGCGCACGGCTCCGGCACCAAGCAGAACGACCGGCACGAGACCGCTGCCTACAAGCGGGCGCTCGGCCCGGCCGCGTACGACGTCCCGATCAGCTCCATCAAGTCGGTCATCGGGCACTCGCTCGGCGCCATCGGCTCCATCGAGATGGCCGCGTGCGCGCTGGCCATCGAGCGCGGCGTGGTCCCGCCCACGGCCAACCTCACCACCCCCGACCCCGAGTGCGACCTGGACTACACGCCGGGCTCGGCCCGCGAGACCACCGTGCGCCACGCGCTGTCGGCCGGGAGCGGGTTCGGCGGCTTCCAGTCCGCGATGGTCTTCTCCCATCCGGAGGCGGCGTGAACCGCCGGGCTGTCATCACCGGGATCGGCACGGTGGCACCCACCGGGATCGGGGCGGCCGAGCACTGGGCGAACGGTCTGGCGGGCCGCTCGGGGATCAGGCCACTGGCCGACTCCGCGAAGCTGCCGGTGAAGGTGGCCGGTCAGGTGCCGGGGTTCGACGAGACCGAGCACGTCGAGCACCGGCTGCTGGTGCAGACCGACCGGTGGACGTGGATGGCGCTGGCGGCGACCCAGTTGGCGCTGGCCGACGCCGCGCTCGACCCGATGGGCGAGTTCCCGTTCCACCTGTCCGTGGTCACCGCCAGTTCCTCGGGCGGCAACGCGTTCGGCCAGCGGGAGATCGAGGCGCTGTACAAGTCCGGGCCACGTGCCGTCAGCGCCTACCAGTCGATCGGCTGGTTCTACGCCGCCAGCAGTGGCCAGATCTCCATCCGCCACCGGATCAAGGGCGCCTGCGGGGTGCTCGTGTCGGACGGGGCCGGCGGCATAGACGCGCTCGCCCAGGCAGGGCGGCTCATTCGGCGAGGCGGTCAGGCGGTGCTCGTCGGCGGGACCGAGGCGCCGCTCTCGCCGTACGCGCTGGTCTGCCAGGCCGGGCAGGAGACGCTTAGCCGCGAGGCGGACCCCGATCGGGCCTACCGTCCGTTCGCGTCCGACGCCGAGGGCTTCGTGCCCGGCGAGGGCGGGGCCATGCTCGTGGTCGAGGAGTGGCGCCGCGCGCACCTGCGCCCGTCCACCACCGTGTACGCCGAGATCGCGGGCACCGCCTCCACGCACGACGCGCGCCATCATGCGGCGTCGCCCGCCGACGGCGCCCAACTCGCCCGGGCCATGCGCGAGGCGCTGGCCAGGGCCGGCTGCGATGCCGACGATGTGGACGCGGTCTTCGCCGACGGCGCCGGCGACCCGGCGGGTGACGGCGCGGAGGCGGGGGCGATCACGCAGGTGTTCTGCGGCAGGAAGGTGCCCGTGACCGTGCCCAAGACCATGACCGGGCGGCTCAACTCCGGCGGCGGCGCACTCGACGTCGCCTGGGCGGCTCTGGCGCTGCGCCACGGCCTGCTGCCACCCACCGTCAACGTGGACGCGCCCGGCCACGATCTGGACCTGGTCATCCAGCCGCGGGAAATGCCTGGTCTGCGTACCGTCCTCGTCGTGGCGCGCGGCTCGGGCGGATTCAACGCCGCGGCGGTTCTGCGCGCTCCTGTCTACGAGTGAGGCCGTGTGTCAGAAACTGGTCAGCCAGACGTCAGCGAAACGGCAGGAAGCGGTCCCAGGGTGACAGTACGAGCCATGCCAGGGAGGCATCATGTCCACTGACGAGCACGGTCGCGACGGCGGCATTGTCTACACGTACTACCCCGGCCAGGGCACCTGGCAGGTACAGCGACCGGACCCGCCTGCGCCCCGCCGCCCCGGCCCGCTCGCCGGGGTGGTCGTGGGGCTGGTCACGGGCGTGGTGGTCACCGGGCTGTTCGGCGGCGTGCTGTTCGACCGCCAGCTCGAAAGGGAGCGCAGTGCGATCAGGCCGGAGCCCGCCGTCACCTCGACACCCCGGTAGAGCGATCGCAGGGCCTCCAGCGTGGCCAGGTACGACTTTCCGGCGCCACTGCCGGCGATGATCGTGGAGTTGTGGTTGGGCTGGGCGAAGCGGTCCCAGGCAAGGAGGGTCGGCGTCCGAAGATGCTTCCCTTGTTCTGTGTGCCCCGTGGAGGCCTCACGCCGGGGCGACAAACCGGCCCTCCGTACGGTAGACCGGGGGATGTGGAACCGGCCGAGGCGCTCAAGAGGATCGCGTTCCTGCTGGAGCGCGCGGGCGAGCCCACCTTCCGCGTGCGCGCCTTCCGCGGCGCCGCCGCCGTGGTCGAGGCCCTGCCCCGCCCGGAGCTGGCCAGGCTGGCGGCCTCGGGGGAGCTGACCGGCCTGAAGGGTGTCGGCAAGGTGACCGCGCTCGCCATCACCGAGGCGCTGGACGGCGCCGTCCCCACGTACCTGCGCCGCCTGGAGGACACCGCGGGCCGGGACCTCGACGAGACCGCCGCCGCCCTGCGCGCGGCGCTCAGAGGCGACCTGCACGCCCATTCCGACTGGTCGGACGGCGGCTCCCCCATCGAGGAGATGGCCGCCGCGGCCCGGGGGCTCGGGCACGACTACCTGGCGATGACCGACCACTCGCCCCGCCTGACGGTGGCGAACGGCCTGTCCCCGGAGCGGCTGCGCGAGCAGCTCGGCGTCGTCGAGGCGCTGAACGAGCGGCTGGCGCCGTTCCGCGTGCTGACCGGCATCGAGGTGGACATCCTGCCGGACGGCTCGCTCGACCAGGACCCCGCGCTGCTGGACCGCCTGGACGTCGTGGTGGCGAGCGTGCACTCCAAGCTGCGCATGGACGCCGAGGACATGACCCGCCGCATGGTCACCGCGATCGCGAACCCCCGGGTGGACGTGCTCGGCCACTGCACCGGCCGGATCGTCCGCGCCGGGGGCAGGCGCGGGGGCCTGCGGCCGGAGTCGGAGTTCGACGCCGAGATCGTCTTCGAGGCCTGCCGCCGCTTCGGCGTGGCCGTCGAGATCAACTCCAGGCCCGACCGCCTGGACCCGCCGAAACGCCTGCTGCGGCTGGCGTACGAGATGGGCTGCCTGTTCTCGATCGACTCCGACGCGCACGCCCCCGGGCAGCTCGACTGGCAGGTGTTCGGCTGCGAGCGGGCCGTCCTGTGCGGTGTGCCGGCGGACCGGGTGGTCGGCACCTGGCCCCTGGAGCGCCTGCTGGAGTGGACCGCCTCGTAGGGCGCCGTGCCGCACACGGCGGCCACGACGGGCACGCCGATCGTGCAATGTCATATCGGGATGTGAGACGAATGTCGGTCGCGCGGCGTAGTTTCGGGATGTGAACCGTACTGATCGTCTCTACGCTCTGGTCGAGGAGCTGCGCGCGATCTCCCCCGGATGGCGGTCCGCACGACAGCTCAGCGAGGGCTTCGGGGTGAGCGTCCGCACCGTCGAACGTGACATCGCCGCCCTCCAGCGCGCCGGCGTGCCCATCCGCGCCGAGCCCGGCCGCCGCGGCGGCTACACCATCGCGGACGCCCCCGCGCCGCCCCCGATCGACCTCACCCCCGCCGAGGCGGTGGCCGTGGCCGTCGCGCTGAGCCGCGCCGGCAAGCGGCCGTTCGCGGCGCACGCCCACAGCGCGCTGCGCAAGCTGGTGGCCGCCACACCCGTGCCCCCCGCGGACGCGCTGCCCGGTGAGGTCCTGTCCACACGCCGGGCGGCCATCGCCCGGGTCATCTCCGACGCGCTGCTGCGCATCCAGGTGCTGCGCATCACCTACGACGACCGCGCGGGCAACTCCACCGAGCGCGAGGTCGAGCCCGGGGTGTTCATCGGCGGGCGCGGCGGCCTGTGGTACCTCGTCGCCTGGTGCCGATTACGCGAGGACGTCCGGGTGTTCCGCCTGGACCGCATCGGCAGCGCGGCCACCACCGGCGAGCAGGCCTGGCCACGCAAGCAGTTGGAGGAGTACGTCCCCGACATCCCGGACATCGTCGCCAGGGACCGCGTCCTGGACTGACCGCTCCGGCGGCGTCACGGCGGCGCGCCGCATCCTGAGATCGTCACGCTGCGCGTATGACTCACCACAGTGCGCGCTCGTCACGCGCGGAAGATCGGCTTATGGCCTCAAGCAGCGGCTGCGCGGTGCGCACCGGGCCGATGATCCCGGCCGGCGTGGCCGGCCGTGTGCCGTGGTGCCTCGGGACGTCCGCGAGGTGACGGCTCGCCCCGCGCCAGGTGAGAGGCGCGCGAGGGGGATCGAGAAACGCGACGGCCCCCGCGCGGTGTGCGCGGGGGCCGGGCGCGGGGGTGGTCAGACCCCCATGGACTGCGTCTCGTTGCTCTCGCGGGTCGGGTGCGCCGCGACCTCGGTGACGCCGTTCTTCAGGTGGTAGCGCGAGATGGCCTCCCGCAGCACCTCCTGCTTGACCTCGCCGCGCCGCGCGAGCTGCGTCAGCACCGCGAGGGTGATCGACGCGGCGTCCACGTGGAAGTGGCGGCGCAGCGCCGAGCGGGTGTCGGACAGGCCGAAGCCGTCGGTGCCGAGCGAGGACCAGTCGCCGGGCACCCACCGGGAGATCTGGTCGGGCACCGCCCGCATGTAGTCGCTGACGCCGACGAACGGCCCCGGCACGTCGGTCAGCACCCGCGTGACGTACGGCACGCGCTGCTCGGCCTCGGGGTTGAGCAGGTTGTGCTCCTCGGCGTCGAGCGCGTCGCGGCGCAGCTCCGACCACGACGGCGCCGACCACACCTCGGCCGCCACGCCCCACTCCTCGGCCAGCAGGCGCTGCGCCTCCAGGGCCCAGCGGCCCGCGACACCAGAGGCGAGGATGTTGGCCCGCGGCCCCTCGACCCGCGGGGCGGCGGCGAAGCGGTACAGGCCCTTCAGCACGCCCTCGACGTCGAGGTTCTCCGGCTCGGCCGGCTGCGGGTACGGCTCGTTGTAGACCGTGAGGTAGTAGAAGATCTCCTCGGGCTTCTCGCCGTACATGCGCCGCAGGCCGTCCCGCACGATGTGCGCGATCTCGAACGCCCACGCCGGGTCGTAGGAGACCGCCGCCGGGTTGGTGGAGGCGATCAGCAGCGAGTGGCCGTCCTCGTGCTGCAGGCCCTCGCCGTTCAGCGTGGTGCGGCCGGCGGTGGCGCCGAGCAGGAACCCCCGGCCCATCTGGTCGCCGAACGCCCACATCTGGTCGGCGGTGCGCTGGAACCCGAACATCGAGTAGAAGATGTAGATTGGGATCATGTGCTCGCCGTGCGTGGCGTACGACGTGCCCGCCGCGATGGTCGAGCCCATGGACCCGGCCTCGCTGATGCCCTCGTGCAGGATCTGGCCCTCGAGCGACTCCTTGTACGACAGCAGCAGGTTGCGGTCCACCGCGTCGTAGGTCTGGCCGTGCGGGGAGTAGATCTTGGCGGTCGGGAACATCGCGTCGAGGCCGAAGGTGCGGGCCTCGTCCGGGATGATCGGCACGAACCGGGCGCCGATCTCCTTGTCCCGCATGAGGTCCTTCAGCAGGCGGACGAACGCCATGGTGGTGGCGACGTTCTGCTTGCCCGAGCCCTTCTTCAGGTCGGCGTAGAGCTTGTCGCCGGGCAGCTTGAGCGGCTTGGCCCGTACCACGCGCTTCGGCAGGTACCCGCCGAGAGCGGCGCGGCGCTCGCGCATGTAGGCGATCTCGTCGTCGTTCTCGCCGGGGTGGAAGTACGGCGGCAGGTCGCCCTCGAGGTCCTTGTCGGGGATCGGGAGGTACAGCCGGTCGCGGAACTCCTTGAGCTCGGCCTTGGTCATCTTCTTCATCTGGTGGGTGGCGTTGCGGGCCTCGAAGTCCTTGCCGAGGGTCCACCCCTTGATGGTCTGGGCGAGGATGACCGTGGGCTGGCCGACGTGCTCGCGGGCCGACTTGAACGCCGCGTAGACCTTGCGGTAGTCGTGGCCGCCGCGCGACAGCTTGCGGATGTCGTCGTCGGACAGGTGCTCGACCATCTTGCGCAGCCGCGGGTCGTCGCCGAAGAAGTGCTCGCGGATGTACTCGCCCGACTCCACCGAGTACGTCTGGAACTGGCCGTCCGGCGTGGTGTTCATCTTGTTGACCAGCACGCCGTCGACGTCGGCGGCGAGAAGCTGGTCCCAGTCGCGGCCCCACACGACCTTGATGACGTTCCAGCCGGCGCCGCGGAAGTACGACTCCAGCTCCTGGATGATCTTGCCGTTGCCGCGGACCGGGCCGTCCAGGCGCTGCAGGTTGCAGTTGATCACGAACGTGAGGTTGTCCAGCTCCTCGCGCGAGGCGAGGCCGATGGCGCCGAGCGACTCCGGCTCGTCCATCTCACCGTCGCCGAGGAAGCACCACACGTGGCTGCGGCTGGTGTCCTTGATCTTGCGGCTGAGCAGATAGCGGTTGAACCGCGCCTGGTAGATCGCGCCGATCGCCCCGAGGCCCATCGACACCGTGGGGAACTCCCAGAAGTCGGGCATCAGGCGCGGGTGCGGATAGGACGGCAGGCCCTTGAAGCCCTGCGACAGCTCCTGACGGAAGGCGTCGAGCTGCGCCTCGTTCAGGCGGCCCTCCAGGAACGCCCGGGCGTAGATGCCCGGCGCGGCGTGGCCCTGGATGAACACCTGGTCACCCGACTCACCGTGGTCCTTGCCGCGGAAGAAGTGGTTGAAGCCCACTTCGTACAGCGACGCCGCCGAGGCGTAGGTGGCGATGTGGCCTCCCACGTTGGTGCGGGCGTTGGCCCGGGTCACCATGACCGCGGCGTTCCACCGGATGTAGGCCCGGATCCGGCGCTCGACGTACTCGTCGCCGGGGAACCATGGCTCACGCTCCGGGGGGATGGTGTTGATGTAGTCGGTGCTGCGCAGTCCGGGCACGCCGACCTGATGCTCGCGCGCCCGTTCGAGCAGGCGCAGCATCAGGTAACGGGCTCGGCTCCGACCCTCCGTCTTGACGACGGTGTCTAGCGACTCAAGCCATTCCTGGGTCTCGCTGGGGTCGACATCAGGGAGCTGGCTGGGTAGACCGTCGCTGATGATCGAGAAACGCTGGCGTCCGGAAGCCACTGGGTCTCGCCTTCCGAGGATGGACTGGTAAGCCTCTGCATCGTTGTCTAGGTCGCCTTCCATCCTGGCCGGTTACTCCGGAAAGTGCATCTCTACCGTCCGGTAACCAAGATGTCCCTGCTGGCAGCAGGCCAGGTGTGGCCTAGACCACCGATGGTAGGACGTTTTCCCCACACAATGACAAATCGCATCTAAGCACGGGGCTTCGCCCACCCGGCGCAGGGGTCGCCTCCGGGTGCCCCGCACCCTTCTGCCTCCCCCGCCGGAGGGACTCCCAACCCCGCTGCCGCGCGATGTGCTGCGGGGTCGTCGGCACGAGCCTTGATGGTACGGCTCCCCGGGGGCCGTCCAGACCGGAGGCTCCACTGATGAAACGTACAACCCTGATCTTAACGGCGGCGGCCGTGCTGGCGGCGGGCGCGGCCGGCTGCGCGTCCCCCGCCGGCGGGGCGAACGCCGGCGCGAGCCCGACCCCGACGGCGTCGGTCGACGAGTTCGCCACCCTCAAGGAATTCGCCAAGTGCGTGCGCGCCAACGGCATGCCCGGCTTCCCCGACCCGGTGCGCCAGGCCGACGGCAGGATCAGCTTCCCGGTCCCGGAAGGCCGCGGCAAGCTGCCGTCCAACAGGGCGACGGAGGCATGCAAGTCCATCCTGCGCAAGATCCCCGGGATGAAGGGCGAGACGGTGCCGCCCGCCGAGCTGGCGAAGATGCGCGAGTTCTCCAAGTGCATGCGGGACAACGGCCTGCGCGACTGGCCCGACCCCACCACCGAAGGCGCCTTCCCGCTGCCCAAACGGCTGTACGACCTCGGCAAGCGGGGGTTCGTCGACCAGCTCAAGAAATGCCGGGGCATCCTGCCCGGCAAGGGCCTCCACGTGACGGAAGGGTGAGCCGTCGATGCCCAAGGTCGTCGGCGTCTCCCTGGCCGGCATCGTGGTCCTGGCCGTCGCGGGTGGCGGCTGGGTCCTGCTGCGTGAACCGCCCCCCGCCGCCACCGCCGCGCCGCCCGCGGGCGGCACCGTCCCCGTCACGGTCGGCAACGTGGTGCAGCGGCAGCAGGTCAACGGCACCCTCACCTACGACGGCGCGTACACGGTCACCGGCCACGGGGGCACCGTCACCCGGCTGCCCGCGATCGGGGCCACGGTCAGGCGAGGCCGCGCCCTGTACGAGGTGGACGGCCGCCGGGTGCCCCTGCTGTACGGCGCCCGCCCCGCCTGGCGGGCCCTGCGACTCGGCATGACCAACGGGGTGGACGTGCTGCAGCTGGAGCGCAACCTGCGGGCCCTCGGCCACACCGGTCTCACCGTGGACCGCCACTACGACCTCGGCACCTACTGGGCGGTGCGCCGGTGGCAGCGCGCCGCGCGCCTGCCGGTCACCGGGGCCGTTCCCCTCGGGCAGGTGGCCTTCCTCCCCGGGGCCGTCCGGGTCACCGGCCACGACGTGAAGACGGGGCAGCCCGCGTCCGGGCAGGTCCTGCACGGCACCGGCGCGGCGCCCGTGGTGACCATGGACCTCGACCCCGCCGTGTCGCCGTCCCTGCGCCGGGGCGACCGGGTGCGCGTCACCCTGCCCGACGGCGACACCCGCCCGGGGCGCGTGACGCGGATCAGCGGGGTCGCGCAGACGGTGCAGCCGGACCAGGACGTGGGGGAGGCGTCGTCCACCATCCCGGTCACCGTCCGGCTGTCGGGCAAGCGGTTCCGGATGCTGGACCAGGCGCTGGTCCAGGTGGACATCACCACCGAGGAACGCGAGAACGTCCTCACCGTGCCCGTGGTCGCCCTGCTCGCCCAGCCGGGCGGCAAGTACGCCGTCGTGACGGTGACCGGCGGGCGGCGGGCGGCCGTGCCCGTCGAGGTGGGCCTGTTCGACGAGGTCGCCGGGACCGTCGAGGTCACCGGGGTCACCGAGGGCACCATGGTGGAGGTGCCGGCCGGATGAGCGTGACGGATGTCACAGACCACGCGGTCCTGCGGCTGTCGGAGGTCTGGAAGGTGTACCCCGGTGAGCCGCCCGTGGAGTCGGTGCGCGGCGTGTCGCTGACCGTGCGGCCCGGCGAGATGCTGGCGCTGCTCGGGCCGTCCGGCTCGGGCAAGTCCACCCTGCTCCACCTCATGGCCGCCCTGGACCGCCCCACCTCCGGGTCGGTGCGCCTCGCAGGGCACGACGTCGGCGCGTACCGCGACCGGCGGCTCGCCGGGCTGCGGGCCTACCACGTGGGCGTGGTCTTCCAGCGGTTCTTCCTGCTCGAAGGCCTCACCGCGCTGGAGAACGTGGCGACCGGGCTGCTGTACCGCGGCGTCTCCCGGGCCGAGCGGCGGCGCCTCGCCGCGGGGGCGCTCACCGGGGTGGGGCTCGCCCACCGTGCCGGGCACCGCGCGTCCAAGCTGTCCGGCGGGGAGCGGCAGCGGGTCGCCATCGCCCGCGCCCTGGTCGGCCGCCCGGCCGTCGTGCTGGCCGACGAGCCCACCGGCAACCTCGACTCCGCCTCCGGGGCCGGGATCATCGCGCTGCTGCGCGAGCTGAACGGTCACGGCGCCACCCTGGTGGTCGTCACGCACGACACCAAGGTCGCCGACGCCTGCCCGCGCCGGGTGGAACTGCGCGACGGCGTCGTCGTCGGCGACTCCGGGGAGGTGGGCGCATGAGCGAGGTCAGCAGGATGCGGGGGGCCGACCTGCTGGCGGCCGGCACGCTCGGGCTGCGGTCGCGGCCGCTGCGGGCCGTGCTGTCCGCGCTCGGCATCGCGATCGGCGTCGCGTCGATCGTCGCGGTGCTCGGGGTGACGCGGTCCAGCCAGGCGGCCCTGCTGGAGCAGATCGACCGGCTCGGCACCAACCTGCTCACCGTGGCCAACGGCAGGGAGATGGGCGGGGCCGAGGCCACCCTGCCGGCGGACGCCGGCAGGATGATCCGGCGGCTGCCCGGGGTGGACCACGTCGCCCCCACCACCCGGCTGAACGGGCCCGGCGTCTACCGCAACGACATGATCCCCGTGGGGCAGACCGGCGGGCTGGACGTGCGGGCCTGCGACGCGGCCCTCCTGCCCACGCTGGACGGGCGGGTGGCGAAGGGGCGGTTCCTGGACGCCGCGAGCGCCGCGTACCCGGTGGCGGTGCTCGGCCACGAGGCCGCCCGCGTGCTCGGCATCACCCGGGTGGACGCGACGACCCGGGTGCGGCTCGGCGGCCACTGGTTCGCCGTCACCGGCGTCCTGGAGCCGCTGACGCTGGCGCCGGAGATCGACCGGGCCGCGCTGGTCGGGTTCCCCGTGGCCGAGCGGCTGCTCGGGTACGACGGCTACCCGAGCCGGCTGTACGTGCGGACCGCCCAGGACCGCGTGGAGGCCGTGGCCGGGTTGCTTGCCCCCACGACCAACCCCGCGTTCCCCGAACGGGTGGACGTGAGCCGCCCCTCGGACGCGCTCACCGTCCGCCTGTCGGTCGCGGAGGCCGGCGCCGCGCTGTTCCTCGGCCTCGGGGCCATCGCGCTGCTCGTGGGCGGCATCGGGGTCGGGAACATCATGGTGATCTCCGTCCTGGAGCGCCGCGGCGAGATCGGCCTGCGCCGCGCGCTGGGCGCCGCCCGCCGGCACGTGGCCGCGCAGTTCCTGGCCGAGTCCTTCCTGTTGTCGGCCCTGGGCGGCGCCGCCGGGGTCCTGGCGGGTTCCCTGGTGACGGCCGGCGTGGCCCGTCAGCGAGGCTGGGCCGTCCTCATCCCCCCCGAGGCCCTGTGGGGCGGCCTGGGCGTGGCCCTGGCGGCAGGCGCCCTGGCCGGCCTGTACCCGGCCCTCCGCGCCGCCCACCTCCAGCCCACCGAGGCCCTGCGCTCCCTGTAGCCGGCCTGCGCACCCACGGGACACCCACCGGCCAGGCCGGTGGGTGTCCCGTGTGCTTCCCCCGGTCAGCCGTCGGGGTCCAGCAGGGCCTCGTCCAGGGGGACGAGGCCCTGCTGGAGGCCCACGATGGCGGCCTGGGTGCGGTCGGTGACGCCGAGTTTGGCGAGGATGCTCGACACGTGGGTCTTCACGGTCTCCCGGCCCAGGGACAGGGAACGGGCGATCTCGACGTTGGAGCGGCCCCGCGCGAGGGCGGTCAGCACCTCGCGCTCGCGGGGGGTGAGGACGGAGAGCGGGTCCGGCCGCTCGCCGCGCATGCGGCGCACCAGCAGGCCCGCGATGCGGGGCTCGAGCACGCTGCCGCCGTGCGCGGCGGCCCGCACGGCCTCCACCACCCGGTCCACCGCGGTGGTCTTCGGCAGGTACGACAACGCGCCGAGGCGGATGGCTTCCAGGATCCGCTCGTCCTCGTGGAAGGAGGTCAGCACGATCACCGCGGGCCGGTCGTCCCCGAGACGGCGCAGCACGTCCAGGCCGTCCATGCCGGGCATCACCAGGTCGAGCAGCATCACCGACGGGCGCAGCGCACGCGTCAGCGCCAGGGCCTGCTCGCCGTTGGCGCACTCGCCGGCCACCTCGACGCCGTCCTCCTGGTCCAGCACGAAACGCAGCCCCTGACGCACCACCTCGTGGTCGTCCACGATCAGCACCCGGATCACGGGACCTCCACCGGGACCGGCAGCGGCACCGACGCCGTCACGACGGTGCCCGCACCCGGCCCGCTGGTCACCGTGAACGTCCCCCCGAGTTCCTCCACCCGCTCCCGCATGAGCTTCAGGCCCATCCCGTGGCTCGGCGACGGCGGAGCCGGGTCGAACCCCCGGCCGTCGTCGGCGATCCGCAGCCGCACCTCGTCGTCCGCGCCGCTCAGCCGCACCTCGACGGCGCCGGGGGACCCGTGCTTGACCGCGTTGCCGAGGGCCTCCTGGGTGAGGCGCAGCAGCGCGTGCTCGGCGGCGGGCGGCAGGACGACCTCCTCAAGCGCGGTGCGGACGGTGATGCCGAGCCGGGACTCGTACGCCCGGCACAGTTCCTCAAGCGCGGGGATGAGCCCGGCGTCCTCCAGGGCCACCGGGCGCAGCTCCAGCAGCAGGGCCTGCATCTCGCGCAGGGTGCGCGCCGCCGTCCGCTCCATGGCCTCGGACTCGCGGCCGAGCTCCGCCGGGGCGGCCCTGCGCATGCCCGCGGCGAGCAGGCTCAGCGAGAACAGGTCCTGCGAGATGGAGTCGTGCAGCTCGCGGGCGATCCGGGCCCGCTCGGCCTGGCGGGCGTCCACCCGCGCCGTGTGCCGCTCGGCCTCCACGGCGGCGCCGAGGCGTTCGGCCATCCGGTTGAAGCCGTCCTCGAGCCGGCTCACCTCGTCGTCGCCCCGCACGGCGACCCTGGGGGTGAAGTCCCCCCCGGCCACCGCCGTCGTGACCGCGGCCAGCCGGGTGATGCGGGAGATCAGGCCGCGGGTGCTGAGCATGCCGAACACCACGCCCACCGGCACCACCAGCGCGAGCACGAGAACGCCCGGCGCGAGCAGAGGGGCGATCGCGTCCATGATCGGGAGCACCCGCAGATCCACCGGCGCCTGGACGTAGACGAAGCCGACGGTCTTGAGGTTCTTGATCGGCTTGTCCGGGCCGATGCTCGTCTTGCCGTCGGCCGGCGCCTGCTCCGCCGCGCCCGGCTTCGCGTCGATCAGCACGGAGCCGGACGCGGCGAGGACCGGGCTCACCCACCACACGGCGGTGCCGAGCGGCGTCTCGCCCTTCCCGCCCAAACCTTCCGGCATCTGCCCCTGCGTGGCGGCCAGCACCGACCCCGGCGCGTACACCTCGGCCGCCGTGCTGCCCACGACGCGCCCGGTGGAGTCGGTCAGCACCTCCACCGCCCCGGACGTTCCGCTGAAGGGCAGCTCACGCGCCTTCGGGTCATCGGCGCCGAAGCCGGTCTCCGCCGCCGAGGTCTTCATCGCCACGAGCAGCGCATTCCACTGGTCGAGGCCCGGCGAGAAAGCGTTCACCTTGCCGAGCGTCGCGCCGATGACTTTCGCGTCCTTGCCGGCCTGGTACTGCACCCGGCGTACCAGGTCCGACCCGGATTCCGAAGTGATCACCAGCCCGAGCAGGACGCTCTCCACGATCAGCACCGCCGCCGCGGTGACCAGCACGTAGGACGCCGCCGTCCGCGCCCGGAGCCCGAACCGCCACATCCTCGCAGAGTAACGTTTCAGTACTTATTTCCCCTCCCTCTGCCGGGGGAGGGTCCCCTCCTCTTCCCGCCGGGCATGAGGTCGTACGAGTCTTGAGGGAGGAGGAAGAAGGTGTACGCGACCATAGGGGATCGTCTCGTCGTGCATGGGACGACGGTGGGGCACCCGGACCGGCCGGGACTGATCATCGAGGTTCGCGGGCCGGACGGATGCCCGCCCTACGTCGTACGTTTCGACGACGGGCACGTCGGATTGGTGTTCCCCGGGCCGGACGCGATTGTCGTCCCAGCTCAGCGGGGATCATAAGATCCGTCAGGTGAGATCTCAGACGTTCGAGGTGAATACCGGAAGCACGGAAAGGGTGCACGACATCACCCGGAGGTGCGAGGAGTTCGCCCGGTCCTGCGGGGGAGACGGGCTGCTGCACATCTTCGTCCCGCACGCGACGGCGGGCGTGGCGGTGCTGGAGCTCGGGTCCGGCAGCGACGACGACCTCCTCGCCGCGCTGCGGGACCTGCTGCCGGCCGACGACCGGTGGCGGCACGCCCACGGCTCGCGCGGCCACGGCAGATCACACGTCATGCCGGCGCTGATCCCGCCGTACGCCACCGTTCCGGTCATCGACGGGCGGCTGGCGCTCGGCACGTGGCAGTCTGTCGCGATCGTGGACCTTAATATCGACAACCCGGAACGACGTGTTCGTTTGTCGTTTTTGTCGAACTAACAGATAACGGTGCGGGTCACCGGCCGTGGCGACCGTTGACGACGATGGGTCACAGCGTGTGGACTGTGCCGAAGCGGCCTCGCGGAGGCCGGTGAGCCGCATACGTGCGGGCCATCCAAGCAGGAGGGACAAACGTGAGCGCGACCGCGGGTCAGGCGCAGGGCGAGCGCGGCCTGGCCGAGCGACTCGGTCTGAAGCCGGGTCAGGTGGTGCAGGAGATCGGCTGGGACGAGGACGCCGACGAGGAGCTCCGGCAGTCGATAGAGGAGCTCACCGGCAACGAGCTTGTCGATGAGGACGCCGAAGACGTCGTCGACGTGGTGCTCATGTGGTGGCGTGACGGCGACGGGGACCTGTTCGACGCCCTGAGCGACGCCATGACCGGGCTGGCGGACGGAGGGCAGATCTGGCTTCTCACGCCCAAGGTGGGCCGGGACGGCCACGTCGAGCCCAGCGACATAGGGGAGGACGCCGCCACGGCGGGCCTCTCGCAGACCAGCAGTGTCAGCGCGGCCCGGGACTGGTCGGGGACGCGTCTCGTCGCGCCCAAGGGACGCCGCTAGAGACTTCCTCCTCCGCCGCCATCCCTGCCGTACGGCTGACCTGGGCCGTACGGCAGACGGATGTGCCCGGGTGGTCCAATGTTCATCGTGTGTGGGGAGAGTACCGGCATGGCGGTCGACGTGGGCGACATGGCCCCGGACTTCGCGCTGAGAGACCAGCACGGCGCGCCGGTCAGGCTCGCCGACTTCCGGGGTAAGCGTGTCGTGCTCATGTTCTACCCGCTGGCCTTCAGCGGGGGATGTCACGGAGAGCTGTGCGCCATCCGCGACGACTTCCTGGTCGCCGCGCCCCCCGACGTCCAGGTGCTGACGGTCTCCGTCGATTCCATGTTCAGCCACCGGGCCTGGGCGGACCGGGAGAAGTTCACCTTCCCCCTGCTGTCCGACTTCTGGCCGCACGGCGCGGTGGCGCAGGCATACGGTGTCTTCGATGTGGACAAGGGCTTCGCTGTGCGGGGCACCTTCGTCATCGACGGCGAGGGCGTGGTCCGCTGGAAAGCGGTGAACCCCGTCGCCACGCCGCGCGACATCTCCGAGTACCTCCAGGTGCTCGACGAAATCTCGTAGTGCGGGCCGCCGACTCACAGCCGGCGGCCCAGGCGAGGACGAAGGCGGTGGCGACGATGCCCTGCTACCGATGCGGGATCCGCCAGACGGACCCGATCCGAGGCGCGAGCCCCTGGCGCCGCGCCGTGCGCCACGACTCCCAGGTCCTGATCTGCCCGGACTGCCAAGGCGATCACGACCTCGACCTGGACCGCTGCACCGAGTGCGGCTCCACCACCCTGCTCTGCCGCCTAGGAGAAATAGAATGCCGCACCTGCGGCACCACCCGCCCCACCGGCACCACCCCCCCTCCCACCC
>NZ_JBDPMD010000027.1:0-109113 GCF_039871875.1 Sphaerisporangium sp. B11E5
GGGTGGAGTGGCGCCAGGCTTCGGCTACCGAGTGCTGGGCTTGTTCGGGGGTGGTGCGGCCGACCATCTGGTCGAGGATCTGCTGTGAGGTGGGGCGGCGGGTGGGGTCCTTGGCGAGGGTGGCGGTGACCAGGGTGTGGAGGGAGGGTTCCAGGCCGGAGACGATCGGGTCGGCGTTGAGGATCTGGTAGAGGACGGCGGGGAGGGCCTCGCCGCCGAAGGGGGTGCGGCCGCTGGCGGCGAAGGCGACCAGGCAGCCCCAGGAGAAGACGTCGCAGGCGGGGGAGACGGGTTCGCCGCGCAGGGCTTCGGGGGCCATGTAGCGCGGGGTGCCGACGAGCTGGCCGGTGCCGGTCAGCGCGCTCAGGGTGTCCATGGCGCGGGCGATGCCGAAGTCGATGACGCGGGGGCCCACGGGGGAGAGCAGGACGTTGGACGGCTTCAGGTCGCGGTGCACGATGCCGGCGCTGTGGATGGCGGTGAGCGCGGTCGCCACACCGACGGCCAGGGCGTCCAGGCTGGAGCCCCGCAGCGGGCCGCCGGTGCGCACGGCGTGTTCCAGGTCGGGGCCGTCGACGTACTCGGTGACCACGTAGAGCTGGTCGCCGTCCAGGTCGGCGTCCAGGACCGCCGCCGTGCAGAAGCGGCGGACCCGGCGCGCCGACTCGGCCTCCCGCCGGAAACGGGTGCGGAACTGCTCGTGACGGCTGTACTCCGGGTTGATCACCTTGATGGCGACCCGATGCCCGGTGCCGTCCAGCCCGAGGTAGACCGTGCCCATACCGCCCCTGCCCAGCCGGCCGATCACCTGGTATCGGCCGATCTGGGAGGGCTCACCCGGACTCAGGTTGTTCACCACGTCGCCTAACCGCTATGCGCCTTTTGGCGAGTACCTTACCGAGCCGGGCAGCAGGCGGACGCGTGGTCACTCGGCCGCGACGGCCTCCGGTGCGGCGACAGTGGAAGAAGCGGCGACCAGCACCGGCCGTTCCACCAGCCGTACCGCGGCCCGGTCCCCGGGCGCGTACCGCGTGGCGTCGTGCCCCGGCAGGTCGGCGAGGAACTCGGTGCCCTCGACGCGCAGCCGCAGCCGCACCGACGCCCCACGGAACGACGACGACACCACCAGCGCCGCCCCGTCCGGGGACGGGCTGACCAGCACGGTCTCCGGCCGCACCAGCACGTCGACGTCCGTCGTGCCCGGCAGCGCCCCCTGCACCGGCAGCCGCTGCCCGAGCACCTCCACCTCCGCGGAGCCGGACAGCCGACCCGGCAGGTGGTTCATGGTGCCGACGAACTCCGCCACGAACGGCGTCGCGGGCGAGTCGTACACCTCGGCCGGCGTGCCGGACTGCTCCAGCCGCCCGTCCTTGAGCACCGCCACGCGGTCGGCGACCGACAGCGCCTCTTCCTGGTCGTGCGTCACGAAGATCGTCGTGATGCCCAGGGACTGCTGCAGCCGCCGGATCTCCTCCCGCAGCGTGACGCGCACCTTGGCGTCCAGCGCCGACAGCGGCTCGTCGAGCAGCAGCACCCGCGGCTCGAGCGCCAGTGCCCGGGCCAGCGCGACCCGCTGCTGCTGACCGCCGGACATCTGGTGCGGGTACCGGTCGCCGTGCACCGGCAGCCCGACCAGCTCCAGCAGCTCGGACGCCCGCGCGTGCCGCTCGGCGGCGGGCACCTTGCGCACCCGCATGCCGAACGCCACGTTGTCGCGCGCGTCGAGGTTGGGGAACAAGCTGTAGGACTGGAACACCATGCCCGCGTCCCGCCGGTTGGCCGGCACGTGGGTGATGTCGTCGCCGTCCACCAGCACGGCCCCCTGGTCGGGGGTCTCGAACCCGGCGACGCACCGCAGCGCCGTCGTCTTGCCGCACCCGGACGGCCCGAGCAGGGCGATCAGCTCGCCCGGCGCGACGGTCAGGTCCAGCCCGTCGAGGGCGGTGGTCGCGCCGAACGTCCGGCGCAGCCCCCGGAACTCCACCCGAGCCCCGTTCACGATCGACTCCTTCTGTTGGTTCCCGCGGTGGAGAGGACGAGCAGCAGCAGCCACGTCAGCAGCAGGCTGAAGATGGACACGGCGACCGACATGGCGGCGTTCGCCCCGGAGATCGTGACGATCCACACCGAGAACGGCTGGAACCCGAGCAGCCGGGCGACGGTGTACTCGCCGAGCACCAGCGCCAGCGTGAGGAACGACGCGCTGGCGAGCCCGGACTTGAGGTTCGGCACGATGACCCGCAGCAGCACGTGCGGCCAGGACGCCCCGCAGTTGCGCGCCGCCTCCACCAGCGTGCGCACGTCCATCGCGCCGAGCCCGGCGTCCAGCGCCCGGTACACGAACGGCAGCGCCAGCACGACGTACGCGATGACCAGCACCACCGGGAACGCGGGGTTCTGGATCGCGATCACGGTCTGGTAGAACGGCGTGGTGGCGAGGTGGTCGGGTCCCCAGCGCAGCACGGTGCCGATGCCGGCCACGAACGTGATCGGCGGCACCACCAGCGGCAGGGTGCACAGCACCTCCATCACCGGCCGCAGTTTCGGCGCGCTGAGCCGTACGGCGAGCATCGCGGGCAGCGTCAGGGCCAGCACCACCACGATGGTCGCGGCGGCGAGCCCGAGCGACAGCAGCAGGCTCGGCACGAAGCCCTCGGCGCCGAAGATCTCCAGGTAGGCGTCCAGCGTGAACCCCCGGACGGGGTCGTTCACGGTGAACACGAACGACGCCAGCAGCGGCACCACGAAGTACAGCGCGGCCACCGCGAGCACCACGCCGCGCCAGACCCGCACGCGGCGGGGCCGCGCCGGACGCGGGGCGTCGACGTCGGGCAGGACGGCCGGGGTCAGCGCAGCCATTTCGCGCTCCTGCGCTGGAGGGGCAGGTAGACGGCCATGACCAGACCGGCCACCACGATCATGTCGAAGCTGAGGGCGAGCGCCACGTTCTCGTGCCCGATCAGCACGTTGCCGGTGAGCGCGTCGGCGATCTGCAGGGTGACCAGCGGCACGACCGTGCCGACCATGGCGGCGGCGGTGGCGTACGCGGCGAAGGCCCCGCCGAACAGCAGGACGACCCCGCCGAGCAACGCCGGGGTGAGCACCGGGATGCCGACGTACCGCCAGAACTGCCAGGCCGAGGCGCCGTTGTTGCGTGCCGCCTCACGCCACTGGGGGCGCAGGCCGTCCAGCGCGGGCACGACGACCAGCACCATCAGCGGGATGGAGAAGTAGAGGTACACCAGGGCGAGGCCCCAGAAGCTGTAGAGGCTCCACCCGGCGCTGTCCAGCCCGAGGCTCCGGGTGAGCACACCGGAGTTGCCGAGGGTGGCGATCCAGGCGAACGCCAGCGGCACGCCGCCGAAGTTGGCGAGCACCCCGGACGCGGTGAGCACGGCCTCGCGCAGCGCGCGGAACCGCGAGGTCACGACGGCCTGGGCGAGGAACGTGCCGAGCACCGCGCCGGCCACCGCGACGAGCGCGGACAGTTTGACGCTGCCGAGCAGCGCGGTGAGGTAGGCCCCCTGGAGGGACTCGGTGAGGTTGGCCGTGGTGAAGGAGCCCTCGGAGGTGAACGCGCCGCCGAGCAGGGCGACGGCCGGGATGCCGAAGGCGAGCCCGACGAAGATCAGCAGAGGCAGCGCCGCGGTCCAGCCGGGCGAGCGGAGGCGCCGCCCGCCGCTCCGGGCCTTCGCGGTCCGGGGCAGGCGGGCGGGCGCCGTTGAGGAGGTGTCCGTCATGGCAGGACGGGTCAGCCGGAGACCGCGGCGCCCCAGCCGGTGGCCAGGACCTCCTTGGCCTTGGTGACCTGGGCGTCGCTCGGGAACTCCGGCGTGCCCTCGACGGCGGGCAGCTTGGCGACGAGCGCCGCGTCGGCCGTGCCGTCGGTCTGCATGGCGGGCAGCAGCACCGCGCGGGCGTAGCCCTTCAGCCACAGGTTCTGGCCCTCGGGGCTGTACAGGAACTCCTCCCACAGCCGTGCGGCGGCGGGGTGCGGGGCGTCCTTGTTGATGGCCTGGGCGTAGAACTGGGCGTACTTGCCGTCGGTGGGGACGGCGACCTTCCAGTCGACGCCCTTGCTGACGAACTCCTCGGTGTAACCGGCGTTGAGGTAGTCCCAGTCGATGCTGATCGGGGTCTCGCCGCTCTGCACGGTGGCCGGGGTCGACTCGACGGGGTTGAAGTTGCCCGCGTCCTTGAGCTTCTTGAAGAAGTCGATGCCGGGCTGGATGTCGTCGAACGAGCCGCCGTTGGCGAGCGACGCGGCGTACACGCCCGCGAACGCGGCCCCCGCCTTGGTCGGGTTGCCGTTCAGCGCGACCTTGCCCTTGTACTCGGGCTTGAGCAGGTCGGCGAACGTCTGCGGGCAGTTCTCCACCTTCTTGGCGTCGCAGCCGATGGAGATGTAGCCGCCGTAGTCGTTGTACCAGGCGCCGTTCGCGTCCTTCTGGCCCTCGGGGATCTTGTCCCAGCTCTGCACCTTGTACGGCGCGAACAGGCCCTCGGCGGCGCCGCTCAGCGCGAAGGCGGTCCCCAGGTCGAGGACGTCGGGGGCGCGGTCCTGGCCCTTGCGGGTCTTGACGGCGTTGATCTCGTCCTGGCTGGACCCGTCGGGGTTCTCACTGTTGACCTTGATGCCATATTTCGTGGAGAACGCCGAGATGATTTCGCCATAGTTGGCCCAGTTCGGCGGAAGGGCGATGACGTTGAGCTGCCCCTCCTTCTTGGCCGCTTCGACCAGTTTGTCCATGCCGCCGAAGTCGGCCGCCGAGGTGGCGGTCCTGCCCGCGCTCGCGGCGGAGTCACCGCCGGAGCCGGCGGTCGGCGCGGCGCCACAGGCGGCGCCAAGAGAAGCGGCGACGGTAAGGACGGCCGCCAGGCCGGCCATACGCGTACGAGAAGAATGCACGTTTAGCTCCCGCTATCAGAGGTGTGAGGGGAAGCTACGCCGTCTCGGACAATAAACAGTGACTTGTCCGCTGCGTCCGGGTGTAGTGGTGTGAACGAACAATGATGTGATCGTCACGGTCAAGTCCACACGATCACCAGGCACGTCGCGCGACACGCCCGGCTCGTATGGATTTGCCGTATGGCCGCTGGGAACGTATGTTCGAACCAGCACCGCCCGTCTTCCCCCGGGTGCTCCACAGTTCCAAGGACCCAGGGAGAAGATCCGCCTTGAGCAGAATCTACGGCGATCCCATCGAGGTGTGGACGCGGGAGGATGAGCCTGCCCGCTTCGTCTGGCGGGATCGGCTGTACGTCGTGCGCCGCGTGCTCGACCACTGGGTGACCTCCCGCGAATGGTGGAAGATCGCCGAGAGCGACCCGGGCGAGCGGCGTTTCTGGCGGGTCGAGGCCAGCCCCGGCGGCCAGGCCGGCACCTACGAGCTGCGCTACGACACCGCGAGCGAAGGCTGGCTGCTGCTGAGGGCGTGGGACTGATGTTCGCCCACCTGCACGTCGCCTCCGCGTACTCGCTGCGGTACGGCTCGGCGTTCCCCGACGCCCTGGTGGCCCGCGCGGCCGAGCGCGGCATGGACGTGCTCGCGCTGACCGACCGCGACGGCATGTACGGCACGGTCAAGCACGTCCAGGCGTGCGCCGCGGCGGGCGTCGCCCCCATAGTGGGCGTCGACTTCGCGCTGGACCGCCCCGGCGACGACGCCTGCCGGGTCACCGTGCTCGCCCGGTCGGACGGCTGGGCACACCTGTGCCGCCTCACCACCGAGGCCCACCAGGCGGGGGAGCGCGGCGAGCCGTACGTGACCCGTGCCATGATCGCCCGGCACGCCGCCGGGCTGGTGGTGCTGCTCGGGCCGAGGTCCGACACCGGGCAGGCGGTCGCCGTGCGCCACGACCAGCGGGCCCGCGACCTGCTCGCGGCGTGGCGGGCCGCCGTCCCCGGCGTCGTGGTGGAGGTGGTCGACCACTACGGGCAGCGGGACATGGGGGTCGCGCGCCGCATGCTGGCCCTGGCCAAGGTGGCCGGCGTGCCGGCCGTGCTGACCAACGCGGTGCGCCACCTGGACCCCGGCGACTACCGGGTGGGCGACGTGCTGGACGCGGCGCGCAAGCTCGTGCCGCTGCACCCCCGCCATCTGGAGCACTCCGCCGCGCACGCCTACCTCAAGGACGGCAGGGAGATGGCGCTGATGGCGTCGCGCCTCTGCGGCGACGCCGGAGGGGAACTGCTCGCCGCCACCCGCCGGGTCGCCGAGCGTTGCGTGCTCGACCCGCTGGAGGTCCTCGCGCTGGTCGGCGACCCGCAGCGGCTGCACCTTCCCGAGGTGGACGGCGATCCCGTGCCGCTGTTGCGCCGCCGCTGCGAGGAGGGCCTGCTCCACCGCGGCATGGAACGCTCCAGCGAGGCCCGCCGGCGCCTGGAGGACGAGCTGGCCGTCATCGAGCGCAAGCGGCTGTCGGGGTACTTCATCGTCGTCGCCGGCATCACCGACATGATCCGCGAGATGGGGGTGCGCTGCGCCATCCGCGGCTCCGGCGCCGGCAGTCTCGTCACCCACCTGCTGCGCATCGGCGAGGTCAACCCCCTCGACCACGGCCTGCTCATGGAGCGTTTCCTGTGCGACAGCCGCAGGGGCCTGCCGGACATCGACGTGGACGTGGAGTCCGCGCGGCGCCTGGACTGCTACCGCGCCATCCTCGGCCGGTACGGCGAGAGCCGCGTCGCCTGCGTGTCCATGATGGAGACCTACCGCGCCCGCAGCGCCATCCGCGACGTCGGCGCCGCCATGGGCCTGCCGCCGCACGAGATCGACGCCATCGCCAAGGCGTTCCCGCACGTGCGGGCCCGCCAGATCCGCACCGCCCTCACCGACCTGCCGGAACTGCGCGGCAGCGGCCTCAACGACCGCGCCCTGTCCACCATGTTCACGCTCGCCGAGAAGCTCGACGGCCTGCCCCGGCACATCGCCCTGCACCCCTGCGGCGTCCTCGTCGGCAACGCGGGGCTGCGAGACCGCACCCCGGTGGAGCGCAGCCTGCTGGGGTTCCCGATGAGCCAGTTCGACAAGGAGGACGTGGAGGAGCTCGGGCTGCTCAAGCTCGACGTGCTCGGCGTGCGCATGCAGTCCGCCATCGCGTACGCGCTGACCGAGATCGAGCGGGTGGACGGCACGCGCGTCGACCTGGAGCGCGACGTGCCCCGCGACGACGCCCCCACCTACGCCATGGTCCGCACCGGCCGCACGCTCGGCTGCTTCCAGATCGAGTCCCCCGGGCAGCGCGAGCTGGTCGCCAAACTGGAGCCCAAGGTGCTGCACGACCTGATCGTGGACATCTCGCTGTTCCGCCCGGGCCCGGTCAACTCCGACATGGTCACCCCGTTCCTGGAGGCCCGGCACGGCTGGCGCGAGCCGTCCTACCCCCATCCGCGGCTGCGCGAGGCGCTGGCCGAGACGCACGGCGTGGTCGTCTTCCACGAACAGGTGCTGCGCGTCATCGACGTCATGACCCGCTGCGGGCTGTCGGAGGCCGAGCGCATCCGCCGCAAGCTGGGCGACCCCACCGCCCGGCAGGAGGTCATGACGTGGTGGGAGCTCAACGTGCTGCCCGAGTACGACCGCGCCACCACCGACCACGCCTGGCACATCCTCGACGCCTTCGGCTCGTTCGGCTTCTGCAAGGCGCACGCCGCCGCGTTCGCCCTGCCCACCTACCAGTCGGCCTGGCTGAAACGCCACCACACCGCCGCGTTCTTCGCGGGCGTCCTCACCCACGAGCCCGGCATGTACCCCTCCCGGGTGCTGCTGGACGACGCCCGCCGCTGCGGCGTCGCCATCCTCCCGCTGGACGTCAACGACTCCGGGCGGCACTGGCAGGTGGAACGCCACGCGGGGACGCCCGGCGACGACCTCGACCACATCGGGCGGGGCTACGGCCTGCGTGTCCCCTTCTCCTCGGTCAAGGGCGTCAGCGAGGCCGAGATCGACCGCATGGTCGCCGGCCGTCCGTACACCTCCCTCGCCGACTTCTGGGCCCGCGCCCGCCCCTCCCGTCCCGTCGCCGAGCGCATCGTGGAGGTCGGCGGCTTCGACGCCCTGCACGACGTGCACCCCGGCGGCCCCCGCTGGCGTCCCGGCAGGCTGACCCGCCGCGACCTGGTGGCCCACATCGGCACCCTGGACCGCGCCTCGGCCACCGGCACCGTCACCGCCGCGCGGGCCGCGGCCGTGCAGATCCCCATGGCGTTCACCGAGCGCATCGAGCCCGGCGAGTTCCCCGAGATGACCGAGGCCGAGGCCGTCCAGGCGGAGCTGGAGATCCTCGGCATGGACGTCAGCCACCACGTCCTGGACTTCCACCAGGAGCTCCTCGACGCCATCGGCGTGGTCCGCTCCCGCGAGCTGCTCACCATGCGCAACGGCGCCGAGATCCTGGTGGCCGGCGTCAAGGTCGCCACCCAGACCCCCGCCGTACGCTCCGGCCAGCGGGTCATCTTCACCACCCTGGACGACTCCACCGGCCCCGTGGACCTGACGTTCTTCGAGTCCGTCCAGGGCCACTGCGCCGCCACCGTCTTCAGCTCCTGGCTCCTGGTCGCCAAGGGCGTGGTGCGCCGCGTGGGCGGCCGGGCCGTCACCCTGCGCGCCGTGGACTGCTGGAACCTGGTCGACCTGGACGAACTGTGGCGCACCCAGGGCCCGGACGAACTGCGCCGCCTCCTGCTGACCCCGCGCGCCACCACCACCCCGGGCGTCGCGGGCGTCCCGCTCACGTACGCCAACGGCTACCGCATCTCCCCGTACGCCGACATCGGCCCCGCGCCGGGTGCCCGCACACCTCCGAAGAAGCTCTGGCACACCAGCCCTGGCAGCTCGGGTCCCACGGCCCCGTAACCGCTGAATCACAATCGGCAGGCATGCCCGGTACGCAGGGGTACGCATGGTTTCCTGATGCTTGTGGCGGAGGATGTGGGAACGGTGGTGGCCGGCCGGTACCGGCTGGTGCGGCTGCTGGGCGAGGGCGGCATGGGGTCCGCCTGGCAGGCCGTGGACGAGCGCCTGCGGCGCGACGTGGCGATCAAGCAGCTCAGGCTGCCGCCCGGTCTGCGGCCCGAGGCGCGCGACCAGCTCGTGGCACGGGTGGAACGGGAGGCGCAGGCGGCCGGGGGATTACGCCACCGCGGGATCATCACGGTGTACGACCAGATCACCGACGAGCAGGGGTTGCCCTGGATCGTCATGGAGCTCATCGCGGGCGGTTCGCTCAACCAGGTGGTGTCCGAGGGCGGGCGGCTGTCCCCCGAGTGGGTGGCGCGCATCGGCGCGGAGGTGGCCTCGGCGCTGGCGGCGGCGCACGCCGCGGGCATCGTCCACCGCGACGTCAAGCCGGCCAACATCCTGCTCGAAGGCGACCGGGTGGTGCTCACCGACTTCGGCATCGCCACCCTGGAGGGCGACGCCACCCTCACCCCCACCGGTGTCATGATCGGCACCCCGGCGTACATGGCGCCCGAGCAGATCGACGGCAAGGAGGCCACCGCGGCGTCCGACATGTGGTCACTCGGCGCCACCCTCTACACGGCCGCCGAGGGCCGCCCGCCGTTCAGCGCCCCCACGACCGCCGCGCTCCTGATGGCGGTCAGCCGCGGCAAACCCGCGCCGATGGCCCACTCTGGACCGTTACAGCCCTTGTTACGCGACCTGATGAGCAAGAACCCCGCCGCCCGCCCCACCGCCGCCCGCGCCGCTTCCGCCCTCTCCACGCTGCTCGACCGCCCCGACGCCTCCACCGCTTCGGTACGCGGCCGGACCAAGCCCGCCGAGACACTCCCGCCCACCCGGCAGCAGACCCAGGTCCCCCCGCGAGCCCCGCGCGTGACCCGCCGCCGCGTCCTGCTCGGCCTCGGTGCCGCCGGCGTCCTCGCCGCCGCCCCCACGGCCTACTTCCTCACCCGCGGTACCGGCCCGGACTGGAGCGCCCCCGCCGTCCTGGACGCGGACTTCCCCGGCCACAACGCGGGAATCATCTCGCTGGTCTTCGGCTCCGGTGGCAAGACCATGGTCAGCGCGAGCTGGGAGGACGTCGTGCGCTGGTGGGACGTCTTCGACGGCAAGGCTGTCGGTAGGCCGTTCACCACCGGCGAGGGCGGTGACCACCCTCCGAAGACGCTGCTCAGCCCGGACGGCGAGCTCCTGGCCGCCGCCGGGAGGATTCCCGGCACGGCGAGCACGGGTGACAAGAACACGCTCCGATTGTGGAACACAACCACCCGCCAGGCTGTCGGTGATCTCACCTTGGAGGACACCGGCGACTACGCGCGGTGCATGGCGTTCAGCGCGGGCGGTGAACGGCTGGCGGTGTTCCACAACTACGACTTCGTGATCCGCGTCTACAACACGGCCACCCGTGAGCGGCTCGTCGGCTTCCCCCGCCAGGGCAACAACGCCGACACCCTGGCGTACAGCCCCGACGACAAGCTCCTCGCCAGCGCCAGCGAGGTGGGCGACGTGAACGAGCTGCAACTGTGGGACATCGGCTCCCGCGCCCCCATCGACCCGCCCTTCAGGCACCCGCACCGGATCGTCACCCTCGCGTTCAACCCAAGCGGCGACATCCTGGCCTCCAGCGGCGACGACGTCACGGTCTCCCTGTGGGACCCCGGCACCAGCACCCCCATCGCCAAGCTGCCCAAACGCCACATCGCGAGCATCCGCACGATGGCCTTCACCCCGGACGGCTCCGTCCTCGCCACCGGTGGAAGCGACGGCGTCTGGCTGTGGGACATGACCACCCGCCAGCCTCTCGGCACGCTCCTCAAGCACTCCAGCCTCGTCACGGCCCTGGCGTTCCATCCCGCGGGCGACATCCTCGCCATCGGCGGCAGCGACGGCAAGATCAGACTGTGGCAGGCGTGAAGCTAGTCCCCGGCCGGGTAGGTGTGCCGGGGCAGTGACCTCAAGGCGGGCAGCAGTTTCAGGCGGGGGGCCAGGCCGGACGGACGGGCGATCCATTTGGCCATCGTGACCTGGCGGACGGTGGCCGCGCACAGCAGGGCCGCGAGGACGGCCACGGCGAGTTCTGTGGGGCCGAGGCCGGTCAGGGAGTGGCCGGCGGGAGCCTGGCCGATGGGCAGGTGGATCGCGATCAGGAACAGGGTGGCCAGCCAGGACGCCCACCAGGCCGCCAGCAGGGCCAGCCACGAGGCGCGGCGGGCGTCGCGGGCGCCGGTGGCGTCCTCACGCAGGGTGTACAGCAGCAGCGCGGGGGCGGCCAGGTTGAGCACCGGGACGAACCACGCGACGGCGATCATGCCGGGGGTGGCGCCGGCGTGGCGCAGCCAGGAGAAGTACGAGCAGCCGGCGGCGACGGTGGCCGCCACGACCAGCAGCACCAGGACGGCGAACCACGTCACCGCGCCCACCATGGCCTGCGTCTCAGGGGCCCGGGGGTCGGTGCCGAGCACCGCGACCTGGCGGGCGAGCTGCCGGCCCCTGGCCTCCTCGAAGACGACCAGGCAGGCCAGCGTGGCGATCTGAGCGGCGAGCGCCAGGTAGACGCCGATCGCCGCCCTGCCCAGTGCGGACCGCGCGTAGCGCATGTCGTTCTCCTCTCGGCATGCGCGGGCACAGCCAATCCGGTGACGCAGCGCGACGCCTGGTTGACTTGTATCCAGTCGCGAACCCCCCTAATCGACCCTCGGGCCCAGAAGATCCCCGTTCTCCGCCGAAGGCGTAATCTCCGATAGGACAGGGCGGGGACCTGCGAAAACGGTAGAAATTTAGCCCTGAGTAAGGAAATGTCGGGCGGGGCCTCATTACCATGGGCGAATGTTGATCACGGCACATGTCAACGGCATCGGCCTGGCTTACTGGATGGAGGGCACGTCCGGCCCGCCGCTGATCCTGCTGCACGGCCGTACGGCCACCCACCGCGACTGGGGCGGGTCCATCGCCCACTTCGCCGCCCGCCACCGCGTGTACGCCATGGACATGCGCGGCCACGGCGCCAGCGAGTACGCCGACGACTACAGCTTCCCGGTCATGGCCGAGGACGTCCGCGCCCTCCTCGACCACCTCAGGATCGACCGCGCCTCCATCATCGGGCACTCCCTGGGCGGCGTCGTGGCCTACCACTTCGCCATGACCCACCCCCACCGCCTGGAGCGCCTCGTCCTGGAGGACCCCCCACCCCCCTTCCCGGTGATCCGCGACCCGGTCCAGGAGGACGACTCCACCGGCTTCGACTGGCACATGGTCCACCAGACCGAGGCCCAGTTCCGCACCCCCGACCCCGCCTGGCCCGAAGCCCTCAAGCGGATCACCACCCCCACCCTCGTCCTCTCCGGTGGCCCCAAGAGCCACGTACGAGCCCCCGAACTGGCCGCCCTCATCCCCGGCGCCCACCTGGTGACCCTCGACACCGGCCACCTGGTGCACACCACCGCCCCCGACGACTTCCACACCACCGTGGACGCGTTCCTCCACACCTGACCGCCGGCCACCCGCGACGCGGCGCACCGCCCTGGGCCACCAGCGAACACGTCCGTGCCCACGACGAGGAACTTCGCTTCCTGGGAACCAGCTCTTCCCGTCCTTAGATTACCTAGGTAACCTAAGGTATGGCTTTTCCGTCTCGTGTCACCGCATCCCTGCTGAAAGTACTGGCCGTCTTCATCCAGGCGTTCGAGGACGACACCGGCCTGCACGGTTGGGCCATCAAGAAGGCGGCGGGCCTGTCGGGTGCCGCCACCTACAAGATGCTGGACCGGCTGGAGGACGCCGGGTGGGTCGCCGGTCAGTGGGAGCCCAGCCCGGAAGCCGGCAAGCCTCAGCGGCGGGTCTACCGGCTCACGCCCACTGGTGAGCGGGCGGCCCGGGCGGTGTTGTCGGAGCGGTGGCCGGAGGCGCTGGCGCGTCCGTCGGGGGCGAGGGGCGTGCCGCGGCCGGAGCCGCTGACGGGGTTCTTCGGGGACTTCGGGTTACCGGGGGACGCGCGATGACCGTCAGGGACGTACTGGTCGGGGTCGTGGTGACGGTGGCGGCGGCCGAGTCGTCGACGTTGCTGGAGTGGATGGGCCGGCGGCTCATCCACTGGGCGGTCAGGCTCTCTCACGGGGAGACGCCGAGGAGCGAGATCCGGCGTGGTTGTCGCGGCGGTCGGGCACGGCGGGCTGGGAGACGGCGGGCCCGAGCCAGGTCTTCGGCGCCGTCATGGCCCTCCGCAACGTGGTCGAGGGGTTCGGCGGCGACATCCGCGCGCAGCCGTCCCGCCGCCGCAAGGAGTTCGACCAGGTCGTCGCACGCCTGCGCGGGGCGCTCCGCCACCCGCCTGAGGCGTTCGACGAGGCGTGCGCGGCGCTGTCCGCCTCCACCGCCGCCGCGGCCTGCCAGATGTACGTGGACGCCCGCGACGAAACCGCCGCGCTCGGCCTCGTCGAAGCCGCCCGGCCCCTGATGGAGCGCCTGGGCCCCCGTCACCACGACGTCATGAACCTCCGCCGCGCTCACGCCGGCGCCCTGCTCGCCCAGGGCCGGCGCGAACAGGCGGAAACACTGCTCCGCGCCCTGCTCGAGGACGAGACCAGGACCTTCGGCCGCGACGATCCCCGCACCGCGCCGACGGAACAACTCCTGCACTGGGCCCACCTGGCCATGGGCCGCCTGGAGGAGGCCGAGTCCGGCCTGCGCACCCTCAGGACCCGCCTCACCCGGCACCCGCACGCCGACAGGGCACTCCTGCGCCACATCGAGTGCAAGCTCTCCTGGACGGTCGGCCGCCGCCACCGCCTCCGCGAGTCCGCCGACGGCTACGACCACGTCATCGCGTCCCGCGCCCGCGAGTTCCGCCCCGACCACCCCGACGCCCTGGACGCCCGCCACTCCAAGGGAAAGATGTACGTACTCCACGGCGACGGCCCCGCCGCCCACGCGGTACTGAGTCCCTTGCTCCCCGACATGCGGCGCGTCCTCGGCCCCCGTTCCCCCTACACCCTGGAGACCCGCAAGTACCTGGCCCTCGCCCGCACCCTGACCCGCCCGGACGACCTGCGTGAACACCGGCGGGCCCGGCGTGTCCTGCGGCACGTCCTGCGCGTACAGACCCGCGGGCCCGGCCATGACCATCCCGACACCCGCGACACCCGCGAGTGGCTCACCGCACTCTCCGACATCGGGAAGAGGCCATGAGACTCGGACTCCTCACCGCGTGCCTGGGCACGCAGACACTGGAAGAGGTGGCCGCCTGGGCCGCCCGCTCCGGTTACCAGTCCCTTGAAGTGGCCGCCTGGCCCAAGAGCACCACCCATGTCCACCAGGCCGCCCACCTGGACGTCACCCGCTTCACCGCTGCCGGCGCCGACGATGTGCTGGCCCTGATGGCCCGGCACTCCCTGACCGTTCCCTCCCTCACCTACTGCGACAACAACCTCCACGCCGACCCCGCGCGCCGTGCGGCCGTCCACCGCCACCTGCGCCACGTCATCGACGCCGCCGCCCTCCTGCGCGTCCCGTACGTCACCACGTTCATCGGCCGCGACATCACCCTCCCGGTCGCGGGCAACCTGGAACTGGCCGAACAGCACCTGCCTCCCTTGGTGGAGTACGCGAGGGATCGCGGCGTGAGCCTGCTCGCCGAGAACTGCCCCATGGAGGGCTGGCACCCCGACGGCTACCCCGCCAACCTCGCGTACTCCCCGGAACTGTGGGACTGGATGACCACCCTCGGTCTCCGGCTCACCTACGACCCCTCCCACCTTCCCTGGCTCGGCATAGACCCCCTGGACGCCTTGGTGTACGCCCTGGACCGCGGCATGGTCGCCCACGTCCAGGCCAAGGACATCCAGATGGACCCCCGCGCCCGCACCCACCACGGCGTCTTCGGCAAGACCGCCACCCGCACGTCCCCCACCGACGTCGGCTGGTGGCGCTACCGCGTCCCCGGCCGCGGCGACCTCGACTGGAACCGCCTCGTCGACACCCTCCACACCCACGGCTACACCGGCACCGTGTCCGTGGAACACGAGGACCCCGTCTGGGGCGGCACCGTGGAGAAGACCCGCCAAGGGCTCCTCATCGCCGCCCGCACCCTACGCCCGCTCGTCACCCCGGACGAGGGTTCTGTCCACTGAGCTGTCCCGGTCACCCGAGCACCAGGTCGCGGACCGTGCGGAGGGTGGGCTCGTCGTGGGGGCCCATGGCGAGCAGGGTCGTCACGGGGGAGTCGCGCCAGAGCTGGAGGCGTTCGCGGATTCTCGACGGGGGGCCGAGCAGGGAGATGCCGTCGGCGAGGTCGTCGGGGATGGCGTGGAAGGCCTCGTCTTTTCTGCCGGCCAGGTAGAGCTCCTGGATCTTCTCGGCGGCGTCGGCGTAGCCCATCCTGCCGATGATGTCGGCGTGGAAGTTCTGGGATTTGGCGCCCATGCCGCCGATGTACAGGGTGAGCATGAGTTTCACCGTGTCCAGGGCCTCGTGGAGGTCGTTGGTGACCATGATGAGGACCATGGCGGCGATGTCGAAGTCGGGTGGGGCCGCGGACAGGGAGTCGCCGTACATCGCGGGGATCTTGCCGGGGAGGGTGAAGAGGGGGAGCCAGCCGTCGGTGAGTTCGGCGGCGAGGGCGACGTTCTTGGGGCCTTCGGCGCCGAGATAGAGGGGGATGTCCCGGCGCAGTGGGTGGGTGATGAGTTTCAGGGGTTTGCCGAGGCCGGTGCCGCCGGGGTAGGGCAGCGGGTAGTGGGGGCCGTCGCTCGTCACCGGTTCCTCGCGGTGCCAGACCTTGCGCATGATGTCGATGTACTCGCGGGTGCGGGCCAGGGGGCGGGGGAACGGGCGGCCGTACCAGCCCTCCACGACCTGGGGGCCGGAGGCGCCGATGCCCAGCAGGAGGCGGCCGCCGGTGAGGTGGTCGAGGGTCATGGCGGTCATGGCGGTGGTCACGGGGGAGCGGGCGGAGATCTGGGCGACGCTGGTGCCGAGTTTGATGCGGGTGGTGCGGGCGCCGTACCAGGCCAGGGGGGTGAAGACGTCGGAGCCGTACGCTTCGGCGGTCCAGACCGAGTCGTAGCCGAGGCGTTCGGCCGCCTGGACCAGCTCGGTGGCGTCGTTGGCGTGGCGCTGCCAGTAGCCGAGGTTGAGGCCGAGTCTGAGGTCGTCGCTCATGTCCGCTCCTGAGGGCCTTGGTGGCGCAGAGTGTAATTAGAACACGTTCTAGATCGGTCGGGCGAGGGGGGCCGGGGCGGTCGAAGATCAGTGGAGTAGGGTCGGGGGCGTACGGTACTTCCCGCGCCGATCCGGCACCGCGTCCGGGGCTCCGAGCCGTGCGGAGGCCGTGGGCTCCCGCGGGTGGCGGGCCGGCGCGGACCCCAGAAAGGGCTGCGGATGCGGGTCGCCCTGTTCGTCACGTGCGTCAACGACACCCTGTTCCCCGGCACAGGCAAGGCGGTCGTCGCTGTGCTGCGGCGCCTCGGGTGTGACGTCGAGTTCCCCCTTGACCAGACCTGCTGCGGCCAGATGCACGTCAACACCGGGTACCGCGACGAAGGGGTGCGGCTGGCGCGCGGCTTCCTTTCGACGTTCCGCGGGTACGACGCCGTGGTCGCCCCGTCGGGGTCGTGCGCGTCGATGGTGCGCGAGCAGTACCCCAAGCTCGCGGCCGGCATGGGTGCCACCAGGGCCGGGGCGTTCACGCGGGCGCACGGCGGGCGGACGCGGTTCGCCGAGGAGGTGGCCGAGGTCGCGCCCAAGGTGTACGACCTGTCGGAGTTCCTGGTGGACGTGCTGGGGGTGACCGACGTCGGGGCGTACTTCCCGCACCGGGTGACGTACCACCCCACGTGTCACTCGCTGCGCGGGCTGCGGGTGGGGGACCGGCCGACGCGGCTGCTTGAGGCGGTGCGCGGGCTGGACCTGGTGCCGCTGCCCGGGGCGGACGAGTGCTGCGGGTTCGGCGGGACGTTCGCGGTGAAGAACGCGGCGGTGTCGGCGGCGATGTGCGCGGACAAGCTCGGCAACGTGCTGGGGACCGGGGCCGAGGTGCTGTGCGCGGCCGACAACTCGTGCCTGATGCACCTCGGGGGCGCGCTGCGGCGGCAGCGGTCCGGCGTGCGGGTCATGCACCTGGCCGAGATCCTCGCGAGCACGGAGGCCGGGCGATGAGCAGGACGTTCGTCGGGATGCCGGCGTTCCCGCGCAACGCCGAGGACGCCGTGCAGGACTCACAGCTTCGCTTCAACCTGCGCAAGGCCACGCACACCATCCGCGAGCGGCGGGCCGCCGTGGTGGGGGAGGTGCCGGACTGGGCCGGGATGCGGGCCGCCGGGAAGGCGATCAAGGACGACGTGCTGCGCAACCTCGACCGGTACCTGCTCCAGGTGGAGGAGGCGGTCACCCGGGCCGGGGGGCACGTCCACTGGGCCGCGGACGCCGCCGAGGCCAACGCCATCGTGACGCGGCTGGTGAAGGAGACCGGGCACCGCGAGGTGGTCAAGGTCAAGTCGATGGTCACGCAGGAGATCGGGCTCAACGAGGCGTTGTCCGAGGCCGGCGTCACCGCGTACGAGACGGACCTGGCGGAGCTGATCGTGCAGCTCGGGGACGACCTGCCGTCGCACATCCTGGTGCCCGCCATCCACCGGAACCGGTCGGAGATCAGGGAGATCTTCGAGGAGCACATGGGGGAGTGGGGACGGCCGGCACCCGCCGGGCTCACCGACGAGCCGGCGACCCTGGCGGACGCGGCGCGGCTGCACCTGAGGGAACGGTTCCTGTCCACCAAGGTGGGGATCTCGGGGGCGAACTTCGTGATCGCGGAGACCGGGACACTGGTGGTGCTGGAGTCGGAGGGCAACGGGCGGATGTGCCTGACGTTGCCGGAGACGCTGATCAGCGTGGTGGGGATCGAGAAGGTGCTGCCCACCTGGGCCGACCTGGACCTGTTCCTGCGGTTGCTGCCGCGGTCGTCCACCGGGGAGCGGATGAATCCGTACACCTCCACATGGACCGGGGCCACCGAGGGGCAGGAGTTCCACCTGGTCCTGCTGGACAACGGGCGAACGCGGGTACTGGCCGACGAGGTGGGGCGGCAGGCGCTGCGGTGCATCCGGTGCTCGGCCTGCCTGAACGTGTGCCCGGTGTACGAGCGCGTCGGGGGGCATGCGTACGGGTCGGTGTATCCGGGACCGATCGGGGCGATCCTGACCCCGCAACTGCGGGGGATGTCGTCGGAGCTGGATGCCTCGCTGCCGTACGCGTCCAGTTTGTGCGGGGCGTGTTACGACGTGTGCCCCGTGGCGATCGACATTCCCGAGGTGCTGGTGCATCTGCGGGCCAGGTCCCCGCATCCGGCGGCCGAGCGGGCAGGGCTGCGGGCCGCCGGGTGGGTGCTTGGGCGTTCTTCGCGGTTGCGGGCGGTGCAGTGGCTGGCGTCCAGAATCCGGGGACTGGTGCCCAGACGGTGGCTGCCCGGGCCGGGGGCCGCGTGGACGCAGACCCGGGACGTGCCTTCGGTGCCCTCCGAGTCGTTTCGGGACTGGTGGGAGCGTGAGGGACGATGAGTTCCCGGGAACGAATTCTGGCCGCCATACGGTCGGCGGTGTCCGGGGTGCCGGCCGTGGAGATCTCCCGGGGCGGGGGGTGGGCCCGGCCTGAGGGTGATCTGCCGGGATTGTTCGCCGAGCGGGTGCGGGACTACCGGGCGATCGTGCACGTCGTACCCGAGGCGGACGTGCCTGCGACGATCTCGAAGGCACTTGAGACTCGGAGGGCGCGGCGGCTGGTCGTACCGGGCGGGCTGCCCGGAGCGTGGCTACCCGATGCGGAGTGGGTGCGGGACGATCCGCCGTTGGGGGTCGCCGACCTGGACGGGGTTGACGGGGTCATCAGCGGGTGCGCGGTGGCGATCGCCGAGACGGGGACGATCGTGCTGGACGGCGGGCGCGGGCAGGGGCGCCGCGCGCTGACCCTCCTGCCGGACTACCACTTGTGCGTGGTCACGGAGGACCAGGTGGTGCCCAGCGTCAGCGAGGCGGTCGCCACCCTCGACCCGCGCCGTCCCCTCACCTGGATCAGCGGCCCGTCCGCCACCAGCGACATCGAGCTCAACCGGGTCGAGGGCGTGCACGGTCCCCGCACCCTGGAGGTCGTCATCGCGACCCGTGCCTCCTAGCCGGCCGAGTGATCATCAAGGACGTCGGCGGTGATGTCCCGCTCCCGTGCGCGGGGAGTCAAGCATCGGGCACGGTAAAGCAATTCACAGGTATTTCCTCATGCCAGCATGCATTGTGAAGGGCTTGTCCATGGCTTTTCATTTGAGGGACGCCGTGTGATCTCCGCCGTGCTCGGGTGGATTCTCTGCGCGAGACGTCTCGGTCGTGGTCGCCCACACGGTCGACCCACTCATTCGGGGAAACGGGAGGCATAAGTCGATGTCAAGGAAAATCGCACAACCGTTGATCGTCGCTTTTTTGGCGATCATCGGTCTGTTGGGTGTGGCCGCGGGCCCGGTGCACGCGACGTCGGTCCTGAACGGCGGTTGCACCGACCACCCCAACACCGAGCCCTGCATCAGCAAGTCGGGTAACTTCATCTACGCGGATTTCTATCAAATCAAAACCCCGGACGCTAGCATGCGCACGGCCATCCTGAAGATTATCAAGAATGGCAGAGAGGTGGGGCGGGCGTCGTACACGCTCACTCGCACCGGGCGCTACGGCCCCATCAGCAATAACGTCGCCACGTTACCGCCGACCAACGGGTCCGCCTATTCTCGTGTGGAGGTGTACACCTCGACGGGAAGTCTGCATTACGCCGTCAACAGCCCCACGCAGACATGGTGATGTCGCTGTGAGGTGACGCCGGGTCTGTCCCGTGCGTCTGCGGCGGCGGCACGACGAAGCCCCGTTCCACCTTGAGGACGTCCTCGGCGGATTCGCCGGCGGTGTCCCGGGGGAGCGGGGCTTCTCGCATGGAGCCACTTGAATGCGGGTTGAGTGCTTGATAGCGTGTTGAGCGGTCAAACGGGAGGACAGCCCATGAACACGAGTGAGAGTCTCAGCGCGGGGGAGGCGCTTGAGGAGATCGAGCGTGTCCGGGGCCGGGTCCGGAGATCCGGGCGATGGGCAGGATGGCTGTACCTGTTCTGGGGGATCTCGGCGGTGGTGTACTGGACCGCCATGTTCCTCGGGCCGGGGCCGGTCAAGCTGAGTGCCGCGGTCTTCTGGGGGCTGCTGACGATCGGGTCGTTCGCTTACGTGTACCGGCAGAGTGTGTACGGGTGCGGGCTGGACAGGCTGCAGTCCGTGATCACGTTCGCCTGGGTGGGGACCATGGTGGGGGCGGCGTTCGCCGGGACGTACCTGTTGCCGGACGACCCGACGGGGTGGTGGGTGGTCGCGGCGCTGGGGCTCGCGGGGGTGGCGGCGGTGCCGGTGCTGTACGGGGCGTGGCGGATGCGGCCGTGGGCGGGGGAGCGGTGACGCGGCAGGGGACGCACCCGCGGCACGGGCTCGATCCGCTCATCCACACGCCGGTACGGCTGTCGATCATGGCGGCGCTGGCCGCGGCGGACCGGGTCGAGTTCCGGTTCCTGCGCGACACCATCGAGGTCAGCGACTCGCTCCTCTCCAAGCACATGCTCACGCTCGAAGAGGCCGGCTACGTGAAGGTCGAGAAGGTCTTCATCAGCAAGAAGCCCGGCACCTGGCTCTCACTGACCCCCGAAGGCCGCACGGCCTTCCAGGAGTACGTCTCCATCCTGGAGACGATCACGAAGGGATCCCCCCATGCTTGAGGTGCGGCGACTCAGGAAGAAATACGGCGACAAGGTGGCCCTCGACGACGTCAGCCTCTCCGTGGCCGAAGGCCAGATGTTCGGCTTCGTCGGCGCGAACGGCGCGGGCAAGACCACCACGATGCGCATCATCATGGGCGTCCTGTCCGGCGACGGCGGCGAGGTCGAGTGGCGCGGCAAGCCGGTCGACTTCGAGACCCGCAGGCGGTTCGGCTACATGCCCGAGGAACGCGGCCTGTACGCGAAGATGCGGGTCACCGAGCAGATCACCTACTTCGGGCAGCTCAGCGGCATGGCCCCCGCGGCGGCCCGCGGCTCGGCCGACGCGCTGATCGAGCGGCTCGGCCTCACCGAGCGCCGCGACGACGACGTGGAGAACCTCTCCCTCGGCAACCAGCAGCGCGTCCAGCTCGCCGTGGCGCTGATCCACGACCCCGAGCTGCTGGTCCTGGACGAGCCGTTCTCCGGCCTCGACCCGATCGCCGTGGACGCGCTGGCCGGCGTGCTCGCCGAGCGCACCGCCAAGGGCGTGCCGGTGGTGTTCTCCAGCCACCAGCTCGACCTGGTGGAACGGCTGTGCGACTCGGTCGGCATCATCAAGGCCGGCACGATGATCGCCGGCGGCACGGTCGAGGACTTGCGCGCACGGGAGTCGCGCAAACGCCTGCGCATCGTCGTGAGCGGCGCCGAGCCCGGCTGGACCGACCGCCTCCCCGGCACCGTCGTCACCAAGAGCGACCGGCCGGACGGCACGCGCCGCGACGAGGTCGTCCTCACCCCGGCCGACGACCAGGAGGCCTTGCGGGTCGCCGCGCAGGCGGGCCGGGTGGAGCACTTCGGATGGCAGGAGCCGTCCCTGGCCGAGATCTTCCGTGAGGTGGTCGCGTGAACATCGTCCTGCTGGTGGCCCGCCGCGAGATCGGTGTCCGCGGCCGCACCAAGGGCTTCCGTTACGGCTTGCTCGTCACCGCCGTGCTGGTCGGCGTCCTCGCTTCCCTGCCGAAGCTGCTCGGCGGCCCGTCCGAGTACGCCGTCGGACTGTCGGGCCCGCGCGCCGAGCAGATGGCCGCCGCCCTGTCGCAGCAGGTGGCGCAGCGCGAGGACACGGCCATGCGCTTCGAGCGCTACCCCGACGAGGCCGCCGCCCGCAAGGCCGTCCAGGACGGCACGGTGGAGGCCGCCGTCGTCGGCGACAAGGTCGTCTCCAAGAGCGTGGTGGACGACGACCTGTCGGTGATGCTCGACACCGCGCACCGCGTGGTCACCACCGAGGCCAACCTCGCCACCGCCGGCCTGGACCCGGCGAAGGTCCAGCAGGCCCAGCAGGTCGCCCCGCTGACCCCGGTGATGCTGAACGGCACCGGCGAGGAGGCCGGCGTCCGGCTGGTGATGGCCATGACGCTGGTCGTCATCCTGTTCATGCTGCTGATGCAGATCTGCACCTGGGTCGCCATGGGTGTCGTCGAGGAGAAGGGCAGCCGCATCGTCGAGATCCTGCTCACCGCGGTGCGGCCGTGGCAGCTCCTGGCCGGCAAGACGATCGGCCTCGGCGTGCTCGGCCTCGCCCAGCTCCTGGTCATCGCGGTCGTGGGCCTCGGCGCGGCGCAGATCACCGGCGCGGTGCCCGAGATGCCGGCCGGCACCTACGGCGTGGTGGCGAGCGCCGTTTTGTGGTTCCTGCTGGGCTACGCCTTCTACGCGGCGATGTTCGCGGCCATCGCGTCCACGGTGTCACGGCAGGAGGAGCTCAGCGGGGTGCTCACCCCGGCCACCATGCTGCTGATGGCGAGCTACCTGATCGGGTTCTTCGCCGCACGCACCCCGGAGGCCACGCTGACCCGCGTGCTGTCCATCGTGCCGCCGTTCTCGGGCATGGTCATGCCGGTGCGGTCGGCCGTGATGACGGTGCCGATGTGGGAGACCGCTCTCGCCATGGGCCTGATGGTGGTGGCCGCCGCCGCGGTGCTCGCGCTCGGCGGCAAGGTGTACCAGCGGGCGGTGCTGCGCACCGGCGCCCGGGTGCGCCTGCGGGAGTTGTTCGGCACCGCCGCCTGAGTTCCGGCGGGCTCCGTACGCTGGTCCGGGGCCCGCCGAGTTGCGGACCACCCCCCAAGTGCGGTGAGCTGATATGTCCGCACAGGGGGGATTGCATTGACCGGATTCGATCAGCACTTGACGATCACCACGCGGCGGCTGGTCCTGCGGCCCTTCGGCCCGGACGACGCCGACCGGGTCCGTTCCATCGTCGAGTCGGGGGTGCCCTTCCTCCCTCCGGGCGCCCCCGGGCACATCGCGGGCATCCCCCAGTGGCTGGCGTTCGGTGTGCACGAGTTGTGGCGCTCGGGACAGGGCATCCACCTCGCGATGGTCTCCGACGACACGATCATCGGGGCGATCAGCCTGTTCCGCACCGTCTGGGGCACCGGCACCACCGAGGTCGGGTACGGCGTGCACCCCGCCTACCGGGGCCGCGGCTTCGCCCCCGAGGCCGTCAGCGCCCTCACCGACTGGGCGCTCACCAAGGGCGGGCTGCGGCGCGTGGAACTGCGCGCCAACCTCGACAACACCCCCTCGCTGCGGGTCGCGGAGAAGGCCGGCTTCACGCGCGAGGGCGTGCTGCGCGGCGCCGGCTTCGAGGACGACGGCCCGCACGACCTCGTCATCTTCGGCCTGCTGGCCCGCGACCTGTCCATGGGCCCGCCCACGATGAACGGCCGCGGCTTCGGCACCGGCGTCCGCATGGAGAGCGAGCGCCTCATCCTGCGCCCCTTCACCGGCACCGACGCGCACGACGTGCTGGCCGCCGTGGAGCACGACACCGAGATCCGCCGCTGGATGCCCTGGGCCGAGGGCTACGACCTGCAGCGCGCCTACGACTGGTGCACCCGGTACGCGCACGCCGACTCGGTGAACGGCGTGCAGTTCGCCATCGAGCCGAAGACCGGCGGGCGGTTGGTCGGCTCGGTGGGCGTGCAGCGCGCCGACTGGGAGCGCGGCGACGTCGAGATCGGCTACTGGATCTCCCCGTGGGCCCGCCGCCGCGGCTACGCCTGCGAGTCGGCCCGCGCGGTCAGCACGTACCTCATGATGCGTGGTTTCCACCGCGTCACCCTCCTCGCGGCGGTGGGCAACCTCAACAGTCAAGGGGTCGCGAAGAAGGCCGGTTTCACCGAGGAGGGTGTGCTGCGCCGGGCCCTCCCGGTGGGCGACGGGCTGTCGGACGCCGTCCTCTTCAGCCTCCTCAAGGACGAGCACCGCTGGTGATCCCGTGACCCCGGAGACTGCCGGGGCACAGGGGAAACGCCGAGGGACGGTTCAGGGCAAATGCTGGGCAAAGCCTCGCCCATGACCAGGCAGATTCAGATATCCTCGCGACCCGACCCACCATTTCCGCAGGTCAACGTATCGGAGATCATATGAAGCCGCCGCTTCTGCTCATCGGGCACGGTGCCCACGACGACACCGGCGCGGCAGAGTTCGGCCGGTTCGTCCATCGCCTGCGGTGCCGGCTGGACGGCGTCGCGGCGGACGTCTCCGGCGGCTTCATCGCCCGCGGCCGTCCCACGCTGAGCGATTCGGTGGCCTCACTGGTGGCTCGCGGGCACCACCGGCTCGTGACGCTTCCCCTCACGTTGTGCGACACCGGCGACGTCGACGCGGCGGTGCTGCGGGCCCAGCTCGCGCACCCGACGCTCACCTGCGACCAGGGCCGGTCGCTCGCCGCCTCACCCCGGGTGCTCGCCCTGATGGCCGAGCGGCTCGCCGACGCGCTCGCCGAGATGCCGCGCCTCGCCGCCGTCGCCACGGGCGAGGACCACGGTGAGGTGACCCGCGAGCCGGTGTCCCCCGCCGAGACCGCCGTCGTGCTCGTCGGGCACGGCTCGGCCGACACCCGCGAGAACGCCGAGGTGCACCGGGTGTCGCGGCTGTTCTGGGAGACCCACGCCGCCGACCTGCTGACCGTCGAGACCGCGTACGTCTCCGACGCCCCGCCGAGCGTCGCCCAGGGCATCGAACGGTGCCGCCGCCTCGGCGCGCGGCGCGTCGTCGTGCTGCCGTACCTGCTGTTCGCGGGCGGCGTGCTGGAGCGCATCTGGGCCGAGGCGCTGGCGTACGCCGCCGGGCACACCGACCTGGACGTGCGCTTCGCCGAAGTCATCGGCGACTGCGAGGGCCTCGCCGACGTGATCATCGAACGCTACGAGGAGACGCTGGCCACCGAACCCGCAGGGACCGAGTGGATCCCGCGCGACGCCGGCCTGCTCGCCGAGGTCCACCAGTTGCCACGCGAGGAACCCACGCTGGCGGAGGGGCTGGTCTGAGCCGGGGCCCGGCCACGGCGGCGCCGGGCTGATCAATAGGGTTTGCGAGGTTTGATCGTCAAGGTTCGTGGAGGGGCTGGTCTGACATGGGACTGCTGGAGACGACGCTCGCGGCGATCCGCCCGGCCGACCAGGAGGCCAGGGCGCGGGCCCTCGCCCACCAGGAACGGCTGACCAAGCCGCGCGGCTCCCTCGGCGCGCTGGAGGACGTCGCGGTGCGGCTGGCGGGCGGCGCGGGAACCTGCCCCCCGCCTCTGCCGTCGCCCGCCGCGCTGGCCATCTTCGCCGCCGACCACGGCGTGCACGCCCAGGGCGTCACCCCCTGGCCGCAGGAGGTCACCGGGCAGATGGTGGCGAACTTCCTCGCGGGCGGCGCCGTCGCCAACGCCTTCGCCGCCCAGGCCGGCGCGACCGTCACCGTGGTGGACGTCGGCGTCGCCGCCGAGCTCCCCCCCGCCCCCGGCCTGGTCGTCCGCAAGGTCGCCCCCGGCACCGCCGACATGTCCCTCGGCCCCGCCATGACCCCCGAGCAGGCCAGGGCCGCCCTGGAAGCGGGCATCACGGTGGCCCGCGAGCTGGTGGACGCGGGCGCCCGCTGCCTGATCACCGGCGACATGGGCATCGCCAACACCACCGCCTCGGCCGCGTTGATCTGTGCCTTCACCGGCAGCGACCCGGCCGCCACCACCGGCAGGGGCACCGGCGTGGACGACGCCACCCTGAACCACAAGATCGACATCGTCCGCCGCGCCCTGCGGGTCAACGGCATGTCCACCCCCGAGGCGGCCCCCGCCACCCCTGAGCGTGCCACCGGCCCTGGGGCCGAGGCCGTCACCGCCGTCCCCAAGGTTGTCGCCACCACCCCCGAGGCCATCACCTCCAAGGACGGCATGTCGCCCGCCGAGGCGCTGCGCCGGCTCGCGGCCGTCGGCGGCCTGGAGCACGCCGCCCTCGCCGGCTTCGTGCTCGGCGGCGCCGCGGCCCGGGTCCCCGTCATCCTGGACGGCGTGATCGCCGGCTCCGCCGCCCTGGCCGCCGCCGCACTCGCCCCGGCCGCGATCGACCACTGCGTGGCCGGCCACCTGTCGGCCGAGCCCGGCCACGCCGTCGCCCTGGACCGCCTCGGCCTGCGCGCCCTGGTCGACCTCGGCCTGCGCCTGGGTGAGGGCACCGGCGCGCTGCTGGCGTACCCCCTGGTCGCCGCCGCGGCCCGGGTGATGCACGAGGTCGCCACCTTCGACTCGGCAGGCGTCACCGAGAAGGACGCCCAGACCGCCTGACCGGGTTGAACCGCCGTACGACGGCGCCGGATCCACCGCACGGCATCTCGCCGTCTCGGCGCCGCGGAGGGGGCCGGGGTTGCCGGGGGCGAGGCGGCGAAGGCGGGCGTCGGCTGCGCCGTGCCGCGTCTCGCCGTACCGGCGTGCGGGGGAGGTGTCGTGTCCAGGGGCTTTCCGGTGAGGGGGAGCGGTCGCCGGGTCAGCGGTCTTTACCGGAGTACGGCGATATAGTGACATTTCGCCGTTAGAGATGATTGGACTGCGATGCGCTACGGCCCGATGTTCGGCCCCGACATCACGTTCCTGGGCGTGGAGCGTTGTGATCTCGGGGAGCCGGAGACGTACGCCGGCGCCGACGTCGTCATCCTCGGCGCGCCGTTCGACGGTGGCACCAGCAACCGGCCCGGGGCCCGGTTCGGGCCCATGGCGCTGCGGCAGGCGTGCTATCTGCCTCATGACGGGTCCCGGCCCAGTCTCGCCTTGCGCACCGATGGGCTGCGGGACCTGAAGGTGCTCGACGCGGGCGACGTCGAGTGTTACTCCGGCGATGTCGAGAAGTCGATCGCCGACATCGAGGAGGCCGTCTACACCGTCGCGGCGTCCGGCGCGATCCCGCTGGTCCTCGGCGGCGACCACACCATCGCCCTGCCGGACGCCCGGGGCGTCGCGAGGCACCACGGCTTCGGCCGAGTGTCGATGATCCACTTCGATGCGCACGCCGACACCGGGAACATCGAGTTCGGCCACCTGCACGGCCACGGCCAGCCCATGCGCCGGCTCATCGAGTCCGGCGCGATCCGCGGCGACCGGTTCCTGCAGGTCGGCCTGCGCGGCTACTGGCCCGGTCCGGAGACCCTGGACTGGATGGCCGGGCAGAACATGCGCTCGTACGAGATGACCGAGATCGTCGCCCGCGGGCTCACCGAGTGCCTGACCGAGGCGTCCGCGAAGGCCCTCGACGACTGCGACGGTGTCTTCCTGTCGGTGGACATCGACGTGTGCGACCCCGGCCACGCCCCGGGCACGGGCACCCCCGAACCCGGCGGGCTGAGCGCCAGGGAGCTGCTCGACTCGGTGCGGCGCCTGTGCTACGACCTGCCCGTGGTGGGCATGGAGGTGGTCGAGGTGGCCCCGCCGTACGACCACGCGGACATCACGGCGTTCCTCGGCAACCGCGTGATCCTGGAGGCGCTGTCGGCGATGGCCCGCCGCCGGGAGGTCGCCGCCGGGGGAGAGCCGTGGGACCCCCGCCTGCCGCTCCTTTCGGGGAGGCTTTCCGCGCCCGGTGCCACCGGGGGCCTGTAGGTTTACCTCGCATCGCCACATCCCGGGGAAAGGGAACACCGTCCTGATGTCGTCGTCGCCCTATCTGCTCGGTCTGCGCCTCAACGGCAAGCGGGCGCTCGTCGTCGGCGGCGGGCGTGTCGCGCAGCGCAGGGTGCCCACGCTGCTCGATGCGGGCGCGTCGGTCGTCCTGGTCTCCCCGAGCGTCACCCCTGCCCTGGACGACCTCATCGCCGCGGGCCGCGTCACCTGGGTCCGGCGGCGGTACGAGGTCGGCGACTGCGACGGCGCGTGGCTCGTGCAGGCCTGCACCAGCGATCGTGCCGCCAACACCGCGATCGCCGCGGAGGCCGAGGCCAAGCGCATCTGGTGCGTGCGCGCCGACGACCGTGACGCGTCCGCCGCGTGGACGCCCGCCAGCGGCCGGGTCGGCGAGATCAGCGTGGCGATCACCGCGGGCGGTGACCCGCGCCGCGCCGCGGGCATCAGGGACTCCGTGGTCAACGCCCTGCGCGACGGCACCGTGGACGCCCGGCGCAACCGCGCCAAGCCCGTCGGCGTGGCGCTGGTGGGCGGCGGCCCCGGCGACCCCGGCCTCATCACCGTGCGCGGGCGGCAACTCCTCGCCCAGGCCGACGTTGTGGTGGCCGACCGGCTCGCCCCCCGTGCCCTGCTCGACGAGCTGGCTCCCGACGTCGAGCTGATCGACGCCGCCAAGATCCCGTACGGCCGTTACCTCGCCCAGGAGCGCATCCACGAGCTGCTCATCGAGCACGCCCGGCAGGGCAAGTTCGTGGTGCGGCTCAAGGGCGGCGACCCGTTCGTCTTCGGCCGTGGCGGCGAGGAGATGCTCGCCTGCGCCCGGGCCGGCATCCCGGTCACCGTGGTCCCCGGCGTCACCAGCGCGGTGGCCGTGCCCGCCGCGGCGGGGGTGCCGGTGACCCACCGCGGGGTGAGCCAGGAGTTCCACGTCATCTCTGTTCACGTGCCGCCGGACGACCCGAAATCAACTGTTGACTGGGCGGGGCTGGCGAGATCACCGGGAACCCTGGTACTTCTGATGGCTGTTGAACGTATAGCCGTGATCGCTGACACATTGCAACGAGATGGACGTTCGCCGGAAACCCCCGTGATGGTGGTACAGGACGGTACTCTTCCGACCCAGCGCACTCTTTATGCCAGCCTCTCCACGGTGGCGGAGCGCGTTGCCGCCGCGGGCACACGGCCCCCGGCGATCGTCATCGTTGGCGACGTCGTCAGGGTCGGCCAGGAGATCGAAATGGTACGAGCGGAGCGGGTTCCGTGAAATCGACTGCGAAGAAGGCCGGTCGCGTGGACGAGCGCGCGGCACGGCCCGATGACGCGGCGGCCGAGGGGGTTGCCCCCGAGGCGCCGGAGGAGCAGACGATGACGTTCCCGGCGATCGCCGACACCGGTACCGAGGCACCCACACCTCCGCCCGCTGAAGCCGAGCCCGGCTCGCATTCGGTGGCGGAGAGTGACGACGCGGCCGGCAAGGTGACGCCCCCGGCCGCCGAGGAATCCCCTGGCGTTGAGGCTCCGCAGAGCCTAGCGGACGTCCCTGAGCACCCCGCCGCCCGGGTCGGCGACGACGCCCCCGCGCAGGAGCCCGCCGCCCTTGCTGAGGACGACCTCACGCCGCCGGAGACGGACCTGGCCGCGCTATGGAGGCAGCAAGCCGCACAGGGCGAGGGGGGCACACAGGCCGAGGAGGCGGCACCAGCCGGCGACGCCGTACCGGCCGGAGCTGTACAGGCTGAGGAGACCGCAAAAGCCGGCGACGCCGTACAGGCCGAGGAAGCCGTACAGGCCGGGGAGGAGCGGCCGGCCGAGGAGCAGGGTGCCACCGAGTCCGGCGGCGAGGCCGAGCCGTCCCCGCCGCCCGCGCGCACCCGTGAGGTGCCGCTCCCGCAGCCCGTCTCGCGGGCGCTCAGCGCCGCGCTCGCCGGGCTGAAGAACAGCGTCACCGGCCTCCGGCTCGGGCTGGAGGTCCCGGGCGTGGCCGAGGCACGCAAGGCGCAGGCCGAGATCCTCGCCCAGCTCGAGAACTACGTCATCCCGCGTGTGCACATGAGCACCGCCCCGGCCCTCATCGCCGTGGTCGGCTCCACCGGCGCCGGCAAGTCCACGCTGGTCAACACCCTGGCCGCCGCCAAGGTCAGCCTCACCGGGGTCCGCCGCCCCACCACCGGCACCCCCGTGCTCGTCTGCCACCCCGACGACCGCGACTGGTTCACCAAGGGCGACGTGCTCGGCGACATGGTGCGGGTCGACCGCCCGACCGGCGACGGCTCCCTCGACACCCTCGTGCTCACCGACAGCGAGCGGCTGCCCACCGGGGTCGCGCTGCTCGACACCCCCGACATCGACTCGGTGGTGGAACGGCACCACGACATCGCCCGCCGCATGCTCGACGCCTCCGACCTGTGGATCTTCGTCACCACCGCCACCCGCTACGCCGACGCGCCCGCCTGGGAGCTGCTCCGCCTCGCCAAGGAGCGCGGGACGCGGATCGCCATCGTGTTGTCCCGGGTGCCGCAGAAGTCCACCGAGGTGATCGAGAAGCACTTCGCCCGCATGCTGCAGGAGTACGGCCTCGGTGACGTCGAGCGTTTCGTCGTCGAGGAGTCGACCGTCACCGCCGGGCGCCTGCCCGATGCGGACGTCGCCGAGCTGCGCATGTGGCTGACCGACCTGTCGGTGGACGACCAGCGCCGCGAGCAGGCCGTGCGCGCCACCCTGGACGGCGTGCTGAACAGCTTCCGTGCCCGGGTGCCCGCCCTGGCCCGCCACCTGGAGGCCCAGGTCGCGTTCCGCGCCGAGCTGCGCACCGACGTGGACGCCGCGTACATGGGCGCGCTCGCCTGGATCGACGAGGCGACCGGCGACGGCTCGCTGCTGCGCGGCGAGGTGCTGGCCCGCTGGCAGGACTTCGCGGGGTCCGGCGACCTGATGAAGACCATCCACGTGCGCCGCCCCGGCCGCCTGGCGTCCAAGGCCGGGCAGCAGGCGCCGGCCCGGCTGCGCGCCTTCAAGACCGCGCTGCGCGCCGGGCTGGAGTCGGTGATCGTCTCGGCGGCCCAGCGGGCGGCCGAGGAGGTCGTCACCCGGTGGCGGCAGCGTGACGGCGTGGGCGACCGCCTCGCCGCCGCACCCGGCCTCGGGCGGCCGTCCGAGGAGCTCGTGCGGCGCGCCGGGCGCATGGTCGGGGCCTGGCAGGAGCACGTCGTGGCGCTGATCCGCTCCGGCGGCATGGCGAAGCGGTCCGTGGCCAAGGTCGTCGCCTTCGACGAGGAGGCTCTCGCCTTGGTGTTCATGGTCGGCTTACTCGGCTACGGCAACTCCGACGTGGCGGCGACGTCCGGCACGACCACCCTGCCCGAGCGGTTGCTTCGCGGCGTGCTCGGCGCCGAGGCGCTGCGCAGCGTCGGCACCAAGGCGCGCACCGACCTGCGGGCGCGGGTCAGCGTGCTGTTCGACGAGGAGACACTGCGGTACGTGCAGGTGCTCGACGAGGCGGGGATCCCCGACGAGGCCGCGGCCAAGCGGCTCTACCAGGCAACGTACAACCTTGAGGTCGCCCGATGACGGTCAGCGGCGCACGTGCCGGGACGATGGACAAGCGCAAAGATCTGGGGTACCGCCTCTCGGCCCTGGCCAGGGTCGTCGAGCTCGGGCCGGGACGGGTCGACCCCGAGTTGCTCGCCGAGTCCGGGCGGCTGCTGATGCGGGCGGGGGACCGTCTGAAGCTGTCCGGCGACCACACGGTCGTGGCGCTCGCCGGCGGCACGGGGAGCGGCAAGTCATCCCTTTTCAACCGCATCTCCGGGCTTGAGCTGTCGCCCATCGGGGTGCGCCGCCCGACGACCGCCCGCACCCACGCCTGCGTGTGGGGCCTGGACGGGGCGGGGCCGCTGCTCGACTGGCTGCAGATCCAGTGGCGCCACCGGTTCGCCCGGGCCAGCGCGCTGGACCGGGGGGAGAGCCAGCTCCACGGCCTGATCCTGCTCGACCTGCCCGACCACGACTCGATCCGCGCGATCACCGACCACGAGGCCGACCGGCTGATCAAGATGGCCGACCTCATCGTGTGGGTGCTCGACCCGCAGAAGTACGCCGACGCCGCCACCCACACCCGGTACGTGCGCGAGCTGGCCGGCCACGAGGCGGTCACCGTCTTCGCGCTCAACCAGGCCGACCGGCTGGCGCCCGAGGAACTGGCCGAGTGCGTCGTGGACCTGTCGGACCTGCTGAAGAGCGAAGGCGTCGCGCAGCCGCGCATCGTGCCGACCTCGGCGACCACCGGGCGCGGGGTGAACAGCCTGAAGAGCGTGCTGGCCGAGTCCGTCGCCGGGCGGCGGGCCGCGGTGCAGCGCCTGGAGGCCGACCTCGACCGCATGATGGTCAAGCTCACCAAGGTGATGCCCGCCCCCGAGGTCATGACCGTGTCGCCGGAGATCGACCTCGCCCGCCAGGAGGGCCTGACCGACGCCCTGTGCGACGCGGTGGGCGTGTCCGCCGTCGGGGAGGCCATGGAGAACGTCTACGGTGCCCGGTCCGTGGCCTGGGTCGGATGGCCGTACGCCCGCTGGGCCGCCCGCCTGCGGCCCGACCCGGCGCACAGCCTGCGCCTCGGCAACTTCCGCGACGAGATCAAGGCCGTCACCGCGACCTCGATCAGCGCCCAGCCCGCCGAGGTCGAGAACGCCGTCCAGGCTCTGGCGGACGGCCTGACGCCCGGCATGCCCGAGGCCTGGCGCGACGGTGTGCGCGACGCCGCCCGCACCAACCTGCGTCACCTGCCTCAGGTCATTTCCGACGACGTCGCCGAGATCGCTCCCCGCCTGGACCGCGTCCCCGCGTGGTGGCGTCTCCTCAAGATCTGGCAGTACTTCCTCGTCCTGCTCTTCGTGGCGGGTCTCGCGTGGGCGGGAAGCATCTTTTTCTACGGCGTTCTGCGCCCCGCCGAGCCCGCCCCGGAGCTTCTGAGCGACGTCTCCGCCCTTCCCTGGGTGGTGTTGATGATCGCCAGTGTGCTGGGCCTGGGCCTGCTGTCCGCGATAGCCAGCCGCAACTTCGTCGTCCTCGGCGCCGCCAAGGAACGTGAGTCGCTGGAGCGCGACATGCGCCGCCGCATCGCCGCCGTTGCCAAGGAGCAGGTCGTCCGCCCCGTGGAGCAGGCACTGCGCCACTACAACGACTTCTTCACCGCCCTGACGTCGGCTCGCCGCTGAGTCATCCACAGAACGCAGCTCGGTTGACACGCGGCGTGACGACGTGCTGCATGCTGGCCTCCGAAGACGAGATCTCAGGAGGCCCCGCATGGAAGACACCTTCATCACCGTCACCGGCAACGTCATCACCGACCCGAGGCGCTACACCATGAAGGACGGCGCCACCGCCGCCCTGATCCGCCTCGCCGCCACCCCCCGCTACCTGGACCGCCGCACCCAGACCTGGCGCGAGGCCGAGACCGCGTACTACAACGTCTGGTGCCACCGCACCCTCGCCGAGCACGCCCTCACCTGCGTCCACCCCGGCCACCCCGTGGTGGTCCACGGCCGCCTGCGCCTCCGCACCTTCGAGAAAGACGGCCACCGCCGCCAATCAGCGGAAATAGAGGCCACGACCATAGGCCACGACCTCCGCCGCGGCACCACCACCTTCACCAAATCTCATCTCAGCACCCCGGCAACATCAGAACCGCCGGCCACCCAACCCCCATCGGCCACCACCTCACCCCCACTGGCCGCCTGACCCGCCCCGCGACCAACGGCAAGGCTGGTGACGTCGGGGAGCCGGGAACGTGCTTCACCTGGCGGGTCGACGGTGATCAAGTCGCCGGGCCGGCTGGGCGAGACCTGACAGATGGTGGTTTGGATGGAGCTCGTCCCAACGGCCGGCGTTCACTCCCCTCCGTAGATCAGCGCAGGTCGGCGACTACATCGCCGGATTCATGGCTGTTGTTACCGGAACCCTGGGGCCGTTGCTGCGGACCTCGCGCGAGAACGTAGAGGAAGAGGACCGCCATGACCACTGCGCCTGCCCACATGGCCTGCTGCCAGCCGTCGACGAAGGACTCTTGGGCGGCTCGGGTCAGCTCCTGTGCCTGGGGGCCGACCCCGTCGGCGGCCGCGAGGGCGTTGGCGACACCCTCGCGGGCGGTGTCGGCGGCGTCGTCCGGTACTCCGTCGAGCCGGGAGTCGATGGCGCCGCGGTAGCCGGCGGTCAGGACCGCTCCGAGCAGCGCGACACCGAGCGCGGTGCCGAACTCTCGGGTGATGTCGTTGAGCGCGGACGCGACACCTTGACGCTCACGCGGCAAGGCGGTGGTGATGGCCTCGGTGGAGGGCGTCATCGTCAAACCCATACCGAGTCCCATGGCGAGCATGCCGGGAAGGATCGAGAGGTAGCCGCCGTCGACGGAGACGAAGGCGGCCATGAGGACCAGCCCCGCGCCGCTCAGGAAGATCCCTGAGGCCATCGTCGCACGGCTGCCGATGCGCGCGGCCAGCTGTGGGGCGAGGCCGGAGGCGAACATCATCAGCAGCGCCATCGGCATGAGCGCCAGAGTGGAGCGAAGGCCGGAGAAGCCGAGCACCGCCTGGAAGTACGGGAAGAGGACCACGAAGATCCCTGCCTGCACGCCGAATACCGTCAGGAGCGACACGGAACCGCTCGCGAGGCCTCGCTCACGGAACAGGCGGACGTCGAGGAGCGGAGCCTGCCGGCGCAGTTCCCATGCCACGAATCCGGCAGCGGCGATGACGCCGACGAGGAGGCTCAGGAGCGTCGCGGGTGCGGTCCAGCCTCGTTCGGGGCCCTCGTGGAGGAAGAAGACGAGCCCGACCACCGCGACCACGGACGACAGCGAACCGACGGCGTCGAACCCGGGCCCTGAAGCCTCACGCGAGTTGGGGATGGATCGTAGCGCCATGACGATGGCGACGACGACGAGCACGACCGGCAGGACGAAAAGCCACCGCCAGCTCGCCAGATCGACCAGGACGGCCGACAGGTACATCCCCAGGATGCCTCCACCGCCGGCGACGCCGGTCCACACGCCGATCGCCTTGGAGCGTTCCTGGTCCGGGAAGGTCGACGTGATGACGGCGAGAGTGACCGGCATGATCATCGCTGCTCCTACGCCGCTCAGGAACCGCGCAGCGAGCATGATCTCGGACGACGTGGCAAGGCCGGCCGCCACACTCGCTGTTCCGAAGACGAGCAGGCCTGCGAGCAGCATCGGCCTGCGGCCCCACCGGTCGCCCATCGCGCCGAGCGGCAGGAGCAACGCGGCCAGGGTGATGGTGTAGATGTTGATGAACCACAAGACCTCGCTTTGCGAGGCGTCGAACGCGACGGCGAGCTGCGGCTGGGCGACGTTCAGCCCGGATACCGAAGCGATGACCGCCATGAGCGCGATGCAGACCCCGACCAAGATCGTACGTCGTTGTCGTGGGTCTTGGACGGTCGGGTCGGGGTCTCCCGGGTCTGAGGACAGGTTCGTACTCATGGAATTCCTTTCGAGAAAGGCAAGAGGTATCGGCGCCGGAGCGGCGGCCCCGGCGCGGCCGGATGGTGTGATTACCGGCGTCGGGCGGCGCGCACGACGAAGTCGTGGAGCGAGACCGCTCGGCCCCTGTGGCCGGTGAGGGTGCGGAGGTGCTCTTCGGCGGTGACGATCTCCCACTCCCTGTCGTCCAAGCGCGCGGTGACGGCCGCGGAGGTGGCCGACGCCTCGGCAGGAGGGTGGTGCCCGTGGCCGGTTGAGCCCGGGGTGTGCAGGTGTCCCACGATGAGTAGCGTGCCGCCGGGAGCCACCCATCCGGCGATGCGGTCGTAGAACTCCATCTGAGGCATCGCCGGGTGGGCGTAATGGGTCATGACCAGGTCGAACCCTGCGTCTGGGTTCCAGACGCTCAGATCCGCCTCAACCCATCGCAGTCGCTCGGCGGTCCCGCTCGCCGCCGCGCGCCCGGCGGCGAGAGCAAGGGCCTCGGAGGAGATGTCGGCCGCGGTGACGTGCCAGTTGCGGGAGGCGAGCCAGATCGCCTCGGCGCCGCCGCCGCACCCCACGTCCAGTGCCGTGCCCGGTGCCAATCCGTCCGTCTCGCGGGCGAGGTACGGGTTCGGCGGGTTGCCGCCCATGGATCCGGGGCCCCCGGCTCGCCCCTGTAGCCAGTGCCGCTCCCAGAAATCCTTGTCGAATCCGTGCGACACAGGCCGTCCCCCTCGTTCGCGGATCTCTCTACCGTGGCCTGAGATCTCGTCGCGGCCACGTGCGGCACCTGCGCCCGGCGCATCCGTCTGGCCGATCGTGCACCCCCGTCCGACGGCGGGTGCCTTGGTTCTTCATGGTGCTGTCAGAGCAGGCGGTCGGGCAAACCTTGTTGCCGAATGGCAAAATGGCGGGGTGGACGAAGCCATCGATCGCACTCTTGACGCCGTCGGACCGAGATTGAAACGCCTCCGGCTGCATCGGGACGTCACGCTCGCCGACCTCGCGCAGGAGACCGGCATCTCCACCAGCACCCTGTCCCGGCTCGAGGCGGGCCTGCGACGCCCCACGCTCGAGCAGCTGCTTCCGCTCGCCCGCGCCCACGGGGTCACCCTCGACGAGCTCGTCGACGCGCCGCCGACCGGCGATCCCCGCGTCAACCTACGTCCCATCCCCTGCGGCGACGGCTCGGTCATCCTGCCGCTGACCCGCAGGCCCGGAGGCATCCAGGCCTACAAGTTCGTCCTCCCGGCCGGAAACGACGACACCGAACCCGACCTGCGCACCCACGAGGGCTATGACTGGGTCTATGTCCTCAACGGAACACTCCGCCTCGTACTGGGCGAACACGACCTCATCCTCAAGCCAGGCGAGGCCGCGGAGTTCGACACGCGCACCCCGCACTGGTTCGGAGCCACCGGCGCCGGTCCCGTCGAGTACCTGAGTCTCATCGGGAAACAAGGCGAACGCGCACACGTCCGTGCGGCACCGAGACGTGGCCCGGCCGAGTGAGAAGGCTCAGGGATCTCACGAGAAATCGGTGTGGATCCGGGTTCTTCGTCCCTGTCCGATCACACGGACGGAGGGCGAAACGGAGCGGCGCTCACGGATCTCGCGGCGAAGGCCGGCTGTCGATGGACGCGGCAGGTCTCCCCAACGGCAGCACGCGTCCGGCCCTCGTGACCAGTGCGAGATTCGTCCCTTCCGTATCGACATCCCGCAGGCCGCCCTCGACGATCTGGAGGACCTTGTCTCGTACCCGATGGCTCCAGGAGATCTCCGGGGGCGGCTGGGAGGGGGCATTCCCGTGGCTGTCCGCGTCGCCTGCCGGCGTTCACGCGCCCCGGGCCCGTCCTGGGGGTGGAGTGGGCGGGGCTTGCCGACGGCCCGGGGTGGGTCAGGTGGTGGTCAGCCAGTCGGTGTAGCGGGTGGGCATGATCACGGCGTCGGCGGGGGCGATGATGGCGTTGCCCTTGATCGCGGCGAACATGCCGGCGGTGTCGTCGGTGACGACGGGGCGGGGGTCGCCCTTGGCCTTCAGGGTGATCCTGCCGAGGTCGTCCAGGGGGTAGACGTCGGGGCCCGCGATGTTGCGGATGCCGTTCAGGGGGGCGGCGGTGGCGACATCCGAGACGGCGGTGGCGACGTCGGCGGCGGCGATGGGCTGGATCGGGGTGTGGGGGAGGCGTACGCCGTTCTCGTCGGAGGTCCAGGAGAGGACGGCGTCGACGAACTCCATGAACTGGGTGGCGCGCACGATCGAGAACGGGATCGTGCCGGCCCGCAGGACGTCTTCCTGGAGGACCTTCGCCCGGTAGTAGACGAGGTCGGGCACCTGGTCGACGCCGACGATGGAAAGGATGACGAAGTGCCCGACGCCGGCCTTCGCGCTCGCGGTGAGGAGATTGTCCATCGAGGTCTGGAAGAAGGCGGGTGAGGCCTCGTCGAAGGTGGGGGAGTTGGTCAGGTTGACGACGACGTCGGCGCCCGCGACGGCGTCGTCCACGCCCGCGCCGGTGATGACGTCCACGCCCGTGGACAGCGCGTGCGGCACGGCCTCGTGCCCGGCCGCCTGGAGATTCGCCACGACTTGCGAGCCGATCAGGCCGGTCCCGCCGATTACCGCGATCTTCATGATGATCCTCTCAACCAGATGCGAACAACGTCTGTGCGCCCCACGATACTCGGACAAAGTTTGTCCGAGTATCGTGGGGCGCGGATAATGACAGGATGAAGATGTCTGGGGGCGTGGAGTGGGCGCTGCACTGCTGCGTCGTGCTCACGTCCGTGGCCGAGCCGGTGCCGGCCGCCCGGCTGGCGCAGTTGCACGACGTGTCGCCGACCTACCTGGCCAAACAGCTCCAGGCGCTCGCGCGAGCCGGCCTGGTCCAGTCGGTGCAGGGCAAGTCGGGCGGCTACGTGCTGGCCCGCCCCCCGGCGTCGATCACCCTGCTCGATGTCGTCGAGGCCATCGACGGCCCCGACCCGGCTTTCGTCTGCACCGAGATCCGTCAACGCGGCCCCCTGGCGACCCCGGCGGAATCCTGCACCACGCCGTGCCCGATCTCACGCGCGATGGCCAAGGCCGAGTCGGCCCGCCGCGCCGCCCTGCGCTCCGTGAGCATCGCCGACCTCGCCGGACAGGTCGACGTCGACAGCGGCGAGGGCACACTGAACCGCGTCGGCATCTGGCTCGGCGCCGACACCGCGTAGCCCTGGCGGACATCCGGCTCGGCGTGGGCACCGCGTAGCCCCGGCGAATATCTGGCTCGGCGTGGACCGCGTAGCCCTGGCGGGTATCTGGCTCGGCGTGGGCACCGCGTAGCCCCGGCGAATATCTGGCTCGGCGTGGACCGCGTAGCCCTGGCGGGCATCTGGCTCGTCCGGCTTTCCCGGCCGTCCCTGGCCCCCGCGTCAGCCGGCCTCGGCGTGCCGTCCGGGGGGCGGGGTCACGTCCAGATGATGCCCTGGGGCATGGCGGGCTCCTTGTTGGGGCTGGTGGGGGAGGGGGGACGGGGGAGGTGAGGGGCGGGGTTCAACGTAGTGGTTCTCTTCGCAGGGGGCACGGTCTGCGACTATTGTGTTACACATCGTGAGGCTTAGGGTCGGGATTGCGGACAATCCAGGTCGGACACTGCCTTGGGGGAACGGGATGACGGCGCCCAGAGAGACCTCGATCGACGCGCGGCGTGGCGGAGTGGCGCTGGCGGACCGGTGGCCGCTGCTCGGGCAGCCGGGCACGCTCGTGCTGTACCTGTGCGGCACGGTGGGGCTGGCGGTCGCGGCGGGGGTTCATCTGGCGCGGACCACCGAGTTCCGGTGGCCGGAGGTGCTGACGTTCCTCGCGCTGATGGGATGCGGGGCGGTCTGCATCGAGGCGACGCGGCGGCTCGGCATGCCCGCGGGGGTGTCACGCGACCTGCTGTCGGCGTGGTGGCTGCCGGTGGCGTTGCTGCTGCCGCCGGTGTACGCCCTGCTGGCGCCGCTGCCGCTGCAGTTCCTGCTGCAGGCCCGGGTGAAGCCCACCGTGCTGTACCGGCGGGTGTTCAGCGCGGCGGCGATCGGGCTGGCCGCCATGGTGGCGTCGTTGTGCTTCCACGGCATGGCGCCCGGGCCGCTGGGCGGCCACATGGAGGCAGAAGCGCTGGGGCTCGCGGTGGCGTGCGCGGTGCTGTTCACGGTGCTCAACACCGCGCTGATCGCGGCGGCGGCCGTCATGGCCGACCCCGACACCCGCTGGCGTGACGTGTTGTGGGACCGCGAGCGGGTGCTGCTGGACGTCGTGGAGCTGTGTCTCGGCGTGCTGGTGGCCATCGCCTGCGGCATCAGCCCGCTGCTGCTGGTGCTCACCCTCCCGCCGGTCGTGCTGCTGCAGCGCAGCCTGCTGCACGCCCAACTCCAGGCCGCCGCCCGCACCGACCCCAAGACCGGCCTGCTGAACGCCACGGCGTGGCAGCGCGAGGCCGACACCGAGATCGTCCGCGCGCGCCGCACCGGCGAGACCCTCGCCCTGCTGATCGTCGACATCGACCACTTCAAACGGGTCAACGACACCTACGGCCACCTCATCGGCGACCAGGTGCTCGCCGGCGTCGCCACCGCCGTCCGCAGCCAGCTACGCGACTACGACGTGGTGGGCCGGTTCGGCGGCGAGGAGTTCGTGGTGCTGCTGCCCCGTGCGGACGTCGCCGAGGCGCGCCGGGTGGCCGAGCGCCTGCGGTCCCGGGTGGGCCGCATGGCCATCCCGGTGGAGGAGGCACTGATCACCGTGACCATCTCGGTCGGGGTGGCCATCATGAGCGTGCACGGCGACGATCTGATCGAGTTGCTGGCCGCCGCCGACCTGGCGCTTTACCGGGCCAAGGAGCTCGGCCGCGACCGCATCTGCCTGCCGGTCGCCCCGGTGTCCCCACAGCGCGCGCAGGAGGACAACTCCCAGGGCGGGATCCCCTAGGCTTAAGGACATGCCCGAGTACATCTACACCATGCAGCGCGTGCGGAAGGCGCACGGCGACAAGGTGGTTCTTGACGACGTCACGCTGCACTTCCTGCCCGGAGCCAAGATCGGTGTGCTGGGCCCCAACGGCACTGGTAAGTCCACGCTGCTGAAGATGATGGCCGGCCTGGAGCACCCGTCCAACGGCGAGGCCCGCCTGATGCCCGGCTTCACGGTCGGCATGCTTCAGCAGGAGCCACCGCTCAACGACTCCAAGACCGTCCTCGGCAACGTCCAGGAGGGCGTCGCCGAGACCCTCGCGATGCGCGCCCGCTTCGAGGAGATCGCCGAGCTGATGGCGACCGACTACAGCGACGAGCTCCTCGACGAGATGGGCAAGCTCCAGGAGCAGCTTGACCACCGCAACGCGTGGGACATCGACAGCCAGCTCGAGCAGGCGATGGACGCCCTTCGCTGCCCCCCGCCGGACGCCGACGTGACCACCCTGTCCGGTGGCGAGCGGCGCCGCGTGGCGCTGTGCAAGCTCCTGCTGGAGCAGCCCGACCTGCTGCTGCTCGACGAGCCCACCAACCACCTGGACGCCGAGAGTGTGCAGTGGCTGGAGCAGCACCTGGAGAAGTACCCCGGCACCGTCCTCGCCGTCACCCACGACCGGTACTTCCTCGACAACGTCGCGGGCTGGATCCTGGAGCTCGACCGCGGCCGTTGCTACCCCTACGAGGGCAACTACTCGACCTACCTGGAGGCCAAGGCGGCCCGCCTGAAGGTCGAGGGCCAGAAGGACGCCAAGCGCAAGAAGCGCCTGGAGGACGAGCTCCAGTGGGTGCGCTCCAACGCCCGTGCCCGCCAGACCAAGAGCCGCGCCCGTCTGCAGCGGTACGAGGAGATGGCCGCCGAGGCCGACAAGTTCCGCAAGCTCGACTTCGAAGAGATCCAGATCCCGCCGGGCCCGCGCCTCGGCACCACGGTCATCCGGGCCAGCGACCTCACCAAGGGCTTCGACGACCGGCTGCTGATGGAGAATCTCACCTTCGACCTGCCCCGCAACGGCATCGTGGGCATCATCGGCCCGAACGGCGTCGGCAAGACCACGATGTTCCGCATGATCATGGGTGAGGAGACGCCGAACGACGGCTCCATCACCATCGGCGAGACCGTCAAGATCTCCTACGTCGACCAGAGCCGCGGCAACATCGACCCGAAGAAGAACGTCTGGGAGGTCGTGTCCGACGGGCTGGACCACATCAAGGTCGGCCACGTCGAGATGCCGTCCCGCGCCTACATCGCGGCGTTCGGGTTCAAGGGCGCCGACCAGCAGAAGCCCGCGGGCATCCTGTCCGGCGGCGAGCGCAACCGGCTCAACCTGGCGCTCACCCTCAAGCAGGGCGGCAACGTCCTGCTGCTCGACGAGCCCACCAACGACCTCGACACCGAGACGTTGTCGAGCCTGGAGAACGCCCTGCTGGAGTTCCCCGGCTGCGCGGTCATCACCTCGCACGACCGGTGGTTCCTCGACCGCACCGCCACCCACATCCTCGCGTGGGAGGGTGGTTCGAACTGGTTCTGGTTCGAGGGCAACTTCGCCGACTACGAGAAGAACAAGATCGAGCGGCTGGGTCCTGAGGCGGCGCGCCCGCACAGCGTCACCTACCGCAAGCTCACCCGCGACTGAGCCGCCGCTGGTCCGGGCGCCCGTGCCGGGCGCCCGGACGGTCGGTTCAGGCGCGCAGCCAGACGGCCGTGTCGGGCGGCAGGACGGACGGGTCGGACGGGTCGGGCGGGCCGCTGGTCAGCAGCACCTCGCTGTACGGCGGCAGCGGCACGGCGTCCTCGCCGCAGTTGATCGCGAGGATCAGGTCGCCGCGGGAGAACATCAGCGCGTCCCCCGGCGCGTCCATCCAGGTGATCGTGTCCGGCAGCGACCCGCGCAGCGTGCGGCGCAGCGCCAGCACCCGGCGGTAGAACGCCAGGGTGGAGGACGGGTCGCCGGCCTGGCGTTCGGCGGTCAGCGCGGCCCACTCGGCGGGCTGCGGCAACCACGGCCGGGTGCCCTCCGGTGAGAAGCCGAACGGCCCGGCGGTGCCGGACCACGGCAGCGGCACGCGGCAGCCGTCCCGTCCGAGCAGTTCCCCGCCGGACCTCGCGAAGATAGGGTCCTGCCGCGTCTCCGGGGGAAGATCCTTCACCTCGGGGAGACCGAGTTCCTCCCCTTGGTAGAGGTACGCCGACCCGGGCAGCGCCAGCATCGCCATCAGCGCCGCGCGTCCCCGGGCCGGGCCGGCCTGCGGGTCGAGCGATCCCTCGCCGTACCGCGAGACGTGCCGCACCACGTCGTGGTTGGACAGCACCCACGTCGGCGCGGGCACCGCGGCCAGCGTCGCGTCGATGACCGTGCGGAACGCCGTGGCCGACCACGGCGCCTCCAGCCAGGCGAAGTTGAAGCTCTGGTGCAGTTCGTCGGGCCGGACGTAACGGGCGAGGTCCTCGGCGCTGTCGGTCCACACCTCCCCCACGGCGGCGCGGTCGCCGGGGTAGGAGTCGAGCACCTTGCGCCATTCGCGGTACACCTCGTGCACCTCGGGCTGGCTCCAGATGGGGGAGCGGGACCGGAAGCCCTCCTCGGCGGCCGGGACGTCCGGCAGGTCGGCTTCCTTGTACAGGCCCATCGCGACGTCGATGCGGAACCCGTCCACGCCGCGGTCCAGCCAGAAGCGCAGGACGTCGATGAACTCCTCGTGCACCTCGGGGTTGCGCCAGTTGAAGTCGGGCTGCTCGGGGGCGAACAGGTGGAGGTACCACTGCCCGTCGGGCACCTGGCTCCACGCGGGCCCGCTGAACACCGACGTCCAGTTGTTGGGCGGCAGGTCGCCGTCCCGGAAGATGTACCGGTCGCGGGCCGGGGAGCCCGGCGGCGCCGCCAGGGCCTCCTGGAACCACTTGTGGGCCGAGGAGCTGTGGTTGGGCACGATGTCCACCATGATGCGCAGCCCGAGCTCGTGCGCGGCGGCCACCAGCGCGTCGAAGTCGTCGAGGGTGCCGAACAGCGGGTCGACGTCGCGGTAGTCGGCCACGTCGTAGCCGCCGTCGGCCATGGGCGACGGCTGGAACGGGGTCAGCCAGACCGCGTCCACGCCGAGCTCGGCGAGGTAGGGGAGGCGGGACCGGATGCCCTGCAGGTCGCCGACGCCGTCTCCCGACGCGTCGGCGAAGCTCCGGACGTAGATCTCGTATACGACGGCGTCACGCCACCAGGGAAAAGGGGAATTAGTCACATGTGGTGGGGTCCCCCTGATCCGCGTACTTATGCGTTGCTCTGGTGCCGAGGGGAAACAGCGGTGACCAGATGCGGACAGGCTAGGAGTTCACCAGTGTCTGCGCGGCGTACTCGAGGTATTTCCACAGCCGGTCGCGCTGGTCGGCGGGCAGGTCAAGGGAGTCCACCGCGTCACGCATGTGGACCAGCCAGGCGTCCCGCTCGGCCTCGCCGATGACGAACGGCGCGTGGCGCATGCGCAGCCGGGGATGGCCCCGGAGCTGGCTGTAGGTGTTCGGGCCGCCCCAGTACTGGATGAGGAACAGCCGCAGCCGCTCCTTGGCCCCGGTGAGGTCCATCTCGGGGTACAGCGGGATGAGCAGGGGATCCTTGACGACCCCCTCGTAGAAGCGCTCGACCAGGCGCTCGAACGTCTCGGCGCCGCCGACGGCGTCGAAGAAGGACTCGGATTCCTGCGGAGTAGCGGACACGCCTCCAAGGGTACCCAGCCCCCGGCGAGTCCTATTAGACGCCGGCCAGCGGGACGCCCGCGCGGTCCAGGGCCCGCTTCACCCGGATGCGCAGCTCGCGGGCCACCTCGGCCTGGTGCGCGGGCACGGCCTTGGCGGTGATGCGGAAGATCATCGCCTTGTCGGAGAGCTGCTCAAGGGAGTACACCTGCGGCTCCTCGACCAGCGAGACATCACGCAACTGCGGGTCCTCCCACATCTCGGTGGAGATCTGCTGCAGCAGGTCGCGGATGCCGTTCACGTCGCTGTCGTAGGCCACCGGGACGTCGAGCAGCGCGCGGGACCAGCCCTGCGACTCGTTGCCGACCCGGGTGATGGTGCCGTTGCGGACGTACCAGACCCGGCCGTCGGCGTCGCGCAGCCGGGTGATGCGCAGCGTCACCGCCTCGACGGTGCCGACGGCCGCGCCGGTGTCGATGTGGTCGCCCACGCCGTACTGGTCCTCCAGCAGCATGAACATGCCCGCGATGAAGTCCTTGACGAGCTCCTGGGCGCCGAAGCCGACGGCCACGCCGAGGATGCCGACGCTGGTCAGCACGGGCGCGAGGTCAAGACCCAGCCGCCCGAGGAGCATCAGCGCCGCGGTGCCGAACACCACCACCGAGGTGAGGCTGCGCAGCACCGAGCCGAGGGTCTCGGCCCGCTGGCGGCGCCGCTCGTGGAGCAGCAGCGCGGTGGGGGAGATGTCCTGCTCGGCGGCCTGCCGCTGGCGCACGCGGTCGGGACGCAGTCCTTCGGCGGCCCGCCGGATCACCCGGTCGATCAGGCGCTGCAGCACCGCCCGCACGACGAGCGCGCCGACGATGATGATCGCGAGGCCGATCACCCACGCGACCGGCGACGCCCAGCCAGGTGGGAGCACATGGAGCAGCGTCGCACAGATCGGGTCGCCCTTGCCATCACCGGTCTCACAACCGCTCAGCACGGAGTTGATGGGTTTGTTCAGGTCGACGGGCGGTGCGGGGGTGGGCGTGGGCTCCAGGGCGAGCGGGGACACGCGGGGGGATCCTCCTCACGGATCGGACCGGCCGGCGGCACAGTCGCGGTCTTGACCTAGGGAAAACGGTACTTGACCTGACTGCGCCCGCCGACCGGCCCGGCCGCCGTCACGGTGCGCCGGGGAAGACGGGAGTGCCCGGGCCCGGGGCCGCGGAGGGCGGGCCCTGGCACCCCGGTGACGACGGACCCGGCGCGGGACACGCACCCGGAAGCGTGTCCCGTGCCGTTTCCGATCGGGGACGGATCCCCGATCAACCGCCGGACCCGGATGGAGGTTCGGGTCCGGCGGCGGTTCGAGACCCGGCGGCGGACCGCCGGGAGGTTCACACCGGCAGGGACTGCCGGATGGGCCGCCCCGGCAGAGGGTCGCCGGGGAGGTCCGGCCCCGGCACGGCCTCGCCGGGAGGTTCACGCCGGCACGGGGCCGCCGGGTGACGGGACCCGGTGGGCCGTGCCGGTCGATCGGGCCCGGCGGGTGGTGCCGGGGGCCACCCAGGAGCCGGCGGGGCGCCCAGCGGCCGTACGGGCGTGTCGCCACGTCGTACGGTCGCTCCGCACCGGGCACCCCGCCGGCCCGGACAGCCGCGGTGGACGGCCAGGGCGGCGGGACGCGGATGAGGCGGGCGGGCCCGCCGGTCCCGCGCGCGGCCTAGTCGGACACCGCGGCCAGCACTCGGGCGACCTTGGTCGCGGCCCCCGCGGGGTCGTCGGCCCGGTGCATGCGCTCACCCCACGACCACCAGTAGTACACGGGGGAGGCCTGCGGCCGGCACGTGACGTTCTCGGCGAGGCTCGTGGCCCTCGGGTTGATCACCCGGACGAACGCCCGCCCGGACTGTGTGCGCACGACGCGGGCGAGAAGCCCCCTCGCGTCGAGTTCGTCCACCAATCGTTCCAGGTGCCCTGAGCCGTCGTCCACTGGGAGCCTTCCTCGCCTCGTCTGATTCGGGGTGGTGATTCCGGGTTCGTGGGCCAAATCTGACCGACCGCGCCGACGGGGTCAACGAAGGATCGTCATCAGATGGGTGGGGGGATATTTCAAGTGGGTTGAAAGAACGTCCCCGGCGGGGGACGATCCTATGCCAGCAGGTCTTACAGTCCATTCGCGCTCGGTCAAATGGTCCATCATTCTTAACAAGACGCGGCAAAACCCGGGCGAGACGTCGTGTCAGTGCAGGTGGGACCGGTCGGAACAAGTGACCAGGTGAGCGACTGGCCACGAAGGAGGGGCCGGGATGTCCGGCAGACAGCACAAGGAAACGGAGTTGGCGCGGCGCACCCGGGCGCGTGGGCTCGCGGTGGGTCGGCCCGCCGCGCGAATCGCCGAGGAGATTTACGAAGAGTGTGGTCCCCATTTTGGGACAACTCGCATTAAATCTCACCGGCTTGCTCACGGCATAGCGCTTGCCGACGTCATCGAACAAGTCCGCGCGTTGTTCGAACGTGACGGCAAACCGGTGCCTGGAATCGGCGAGACGCTTTTGAGCGCCTACGAGAGCGGTCTCAAGCGGCCGGGCCCCGAGTACCTCCACTATCTGTGCTCCGTCTACCGGGTCGAACCGGTCGCCCTCGGCTACGACGGGCCGTGCATCTGTGGCCACGGCCACCGGATGCCCGGCGTCGTCCGGGGCGGCCTCCAAGAGGCCAAACCCGATGATTCCCCCGATTCCCGCGAGCTTTGGGTGAAACCGCCCGGCGATCCTTCCGGGGACGGGGGTGAGGAGGACGAGAACGTGTTACGTAGGACCCTGCTGAAGGTCATCACCGGCGCCTCGGTGCCCCTGACACCGCAAGTCATCAGCGCCGCCGAGAACATCCGGCGGCGCATGGACGAGACCCTGGTGTCGACCACCGTGTCGCCGGCCATGCTCGACCACTGGGAAGAGTCGGCGGCGTCGTTCGGCCGCCAATACATGAACACCCCGCCGATGCGCCAGCTCTGCGACGTGCTGCTGGAGTTCAGCACGGTCCGGCAGGCGATGGAGCGCCACCAGCCCATCGACCTGCAGGAGCGCCTGTGCGCGCTGGCCGCCCGCCTGTCCGGCCTGGCCGGCATCATCATGATCGACCTGGGTGACCAGCGCCTGGCCCGGTCCTTCTTCCGCACCTCACGCACCGCCGCCGACGAGACCGGCGACCGCGCGCTGCGGGCCTGGGTCACCGCCCGTGAGGCCCTGGTCCCGCTGTTCTACGGCGATCCCCGCGAGGCGCTCACCCTCGCCAAGAAGAGCCGCGACCTGGCCGGCCAGACCCCGTGCGCCGCCAAGGCCATGGCCCCCGTCGTCGAGGCGCGGGCCCTGTCCATGCTCGCCAACGCCGGCGGCAAGAAGGACGTCGTCGACCAGGCCAAGCGCGCCCTCGCCCGGGCGCGGGCGGCGTTCGCCCAGATGGCCCCGGCGCAGCAGGAGGACACCGTCTTCGGCTACACCGAGCGCCAGCTCTACTTCCACCAGGGCGACGCGCTGACCCGGCTCGGCCAGACCATCGAGGCCGACCTGATCCTGGAGCAGGCGCTGGAGAAGTACGAGGGCGACCTGCTGGACCAGACGCTGATCCGGTTCGACCGGGCGCACTGCCGCCTGCTGGAAGGCGACGGCGAGGAGGCCCTGCGCATCGGGCAGGACGCCATACGGCGGGTCGGCGACGGCTTCCGCACCGACATCATCATCCGGCGCGCGGTCGACCTGGCCCGCGCCATCCAACTGCGCTGCGGCGACATCCCGGGCCTGCGGGAGTTCCAGGACCGGGTCACCGCTCCAGCGGAGCCGGAGCCGGAGAATCCCGTGGAGGCCGAGATCATATGACCTTGCTGCTCAGGCGGTATCGCTGGTCCGACCTTGACGCCGTCTGGGCGCTGCACCGCACATGCCTGGCGCAGGTGGGCATCGTCGCCGGGGACGGCGTGTACTACGAGGACGACATGCCGCGCATCAACGAGGTCTACCTGGCCGACCGGGGCGAGTTCCTGGTCGGCGAGGTGGACGGCGGCCGTCTCGTGGCGATGGGCGCACTGCGTCGGGTCGACGATGACACCGCCGAGGTGTGCCGGCTGCGGGTCCATCCGGAGTTCCAGCGACGCGGGTTCGCCTCGCGGGTGCTGGAGGCGCTGGAGGAGTCCGCGGCCCGCCTCGGCTACTCCTGGCTGCGCGGTGACACGACCATGAGCCAGGGGGCCGCGCTGGAGCTGTACCGCAAGTTCGGCTGGCGGGAGGTCCGCCGCGAGCAACAAGGTGGGCTTGTGGTGGTTTACGGAGAGAAGCCGGTGGCGGTCCGGTCGTCGACGGAGATCAGTAGATAGCGGAATAGCCACTTATCAACCCAATCGTAAATGATGCTTGCGGATTATCGTCACTCGCGTTTAATAGGGTCTTTCGGCTCGTATGAGCGACCGACCCGAGGAGGCCCGGGGATGAAAAAGATCGTTGTCCGCAAGCCTGGTATGGCCCGTCTGTCCGGCGCGGCCGGCGCGATTCACAAAGGGTGAGCCGTCACCCTGACCACTGCTGGATCCACGGCGGATCGTCCGGCGCGCGGCTGGCTGTGGCCGCGGGCCTGGACCTTCCCGCTCCTGTCCTCGTCCTCGACGCGCACCGCCGGCGGCGAGGGCCCTACACCTTCGGCGGATCCCTGCTCCGCGCCCTGGTCCCGGCCGGCGCGGAGCGGGCGCCGGGCGTGGTCGCCACGCACGACATCGAGATCAGGGCGGCCGCCGTGGACCTGCGCGGGCAGGTGCCCGCGCGGCACCGCCCGCTGAGCGAGGTCCTGCCGCAGGACGAGCGCATTCTGGTGCCGGGCGCGCGGCGCACGTCGCGCATCGCCAACGGGATCGCGGAATTCGTCCGGGACTGCGGTGTGCGTCTCGGCGGCATCGTGGTCCGCGATGTGCACGAGGCCGACCCCACCGACCGTGAACTGCTGGCCACGCTCCTGCGCCGTTTCGACCCCGAGGTATTGACAATTGTCGCCTGTGCTGCCACACCGGCACCGGATTCATTTAAAGGTCGCCAGATAACGACCGGATCGTGCCTTTGGGGCGAGCCGGACGGCCTCGCGGAGCGCTTTATCGCCTCCGACGGCACCGTGGACGACCCGCGCGCCGCCGCCGCGTACCGTGCGCTGCCCGCCGCCGAGCGTGCGCGGATGCACGACCGGCGCGCCGGCGAACTCGCCGCCACCGCAGACCCGTCGTTCCTGCTCGGCGCCATCCCCTACCACCGCGAGCACGGCGCCGACCCCCGCGGCGCGGGCGCCGAGGCCCTGCTCGCGGCGCTGGACCACTGCCTGGCCGAGGGTTTCCTGGATGCGGCCGCCGACCTCGGCCGGCGCGGGCTGCGGCTCGCCGGGCCAGGCACCGCGCACTGGTGGACGTTCCTCCAGTCGGCCGCGACCGCCCTCGCCGGGCTCGGCCGCGTGGACGAGGCGCGCGAGCTGTACGACACGGCCCGCGGGGCGAGCATCGACCCCGAGGTGCACTCGGCGGCGGCGTACGGCACCGCCATGCTGGACGCCCGCCACCCCGACCCGTCCCGGCGCGACCTCGGCCGTGCCGAGCGGTGGGTCAACGAGGCCGTCGCGATCTCCACCCTGCTGCCCGACCCGGCCGTCCGCGCCTTCAAACTGGGCTTCGACCTCAACGGCAAGGCCCTCGTCGAGATGCGGCGCGGCCACGCCGAGGCGGCCCTCGCGCTGGTGGACCAGGCCGTCGGCCTGGCCGAGGAGTGCCTGCCGCCCGGGCGCCATCTGATCCACCGCTCGGTCCTGCGGGCCAACCGCGCCCAGGTGCTCGCCGGGCTCGGCCGCCGCGCCGAGGCCCTCACCGAGTTGGACGCCGCGATCGCCGTCGACCCCGACCACCCCGATCACTACCTGGACCGGGGCACGCTGCTGTTCCGCATGGGCCGGCCGGACGCCGCGCTCGCCGACTACGAGACCGCGATGCGGCTGAGCCCACCGCTGCCCGAGGCGCACTACAACCGCGCCCAGTTGCTGCTCGACCTGGACGACCTGCCGGGTGCCCGCGCCGACCTGGACCGGGTGCTGGAGCTCGACCCCGGCTGCCTGGACGCCTACATCAACCGCGCCGGGCTGCTGCTGCGGCTCGGCCTGGACGACCAGGCCCGCGCGGACGTCGAGGCCGGGCTGGCACTGGCGCCCGGGGACCCGCACCTGTGCTGCGTGCTCGGGCAGCTGGAGACGGCGGCGGGACGTCCTGAGGCGGCCGAGGCGGCGTTCGCCGCGGCCCTGGCCGCCGACCCCGAGCTCGCGCAGACGTGGGCGAGCCGGGCGACCCTGCGCTACGACGGCGGCGACCCGGAGGGCGCCGTCGCGGACCTGACCCGCGCCATCGGCCTCGGTGCCGGCGCGGAGGCCCACTTCAACCGCGCGATGGCCCTGCGTGCCCTTGGCCGCGCCGCCCACGCCCTGGCCGACCTGCGCCGCGCCCAGACCTTGGACCCCGCCGACTCCGACATCGCCGCCGCTCTCGCCGAGTTGTGCGGCGAGGAGCGACAAGCCCCCGGCCCGACGGCGTGACCGCGACCGGGCCAGGATGCCGGCCGGACGGAGGCGTGGGGTCGTGCGCCGGCCGCCCGTCCTCGTCGTGGCACTCCGGCCGGTCGTGATGCCGTCCGGGCCGGGGCGGCGGGGGGCCCGGGGTGAACGGGGCTCCTGGGACGACGGAAGCGTCCGGGTTCATCGGGCCGCCGGGTCCACCGGGTCCAGCGGGCCCCGCGGGTCCGGCTGGGGCCATCGGGACTGCCGACGCCTGGGGGATGATCGCGGCCCCGGCGAAGGCGAGGGCCACCACCGTGCCGATGACACCGGCGCGTACCCGCCATCGGGCGCGCAGTTGCCGGGGCAACATCGTCGCGGTCATCGCGAGGCCGGTGCCGGCGACCGTCAGCGCGCCCACCCCGTGGATGCTGAGGGCGCGCTCGGCGTAGGCCCAGAAATACCAGACCCCGCCGGCAGCCGTCAGCGCGACACCCGCCGCCAGGCCCAGCAGGCCGCGCTGGGTAAGGCGTATTTCTGGATTATTTGCCTCCTTTCCGGGTTTTGCCCCCCAAGGCCGGGGAGATGGTGATTTGTCGGCCATTCCACTGTCCTTCCCTGCGTTCTCCCTGGCTGCGGGAACGGGTGCGGCATTCCCATGCGTCGTTGGACGCTTTCGCGGGCGTGCCGGAATGCCGGTCCGGCGTCTCGATCGAGTAACGCCCCGGGAACCGGAGGAATGAGTGAAGCTGTTTACCGAAAAAAGCGATTTATAGGTATTTAGGCGCCGGACGCGCAGCCCTCGGCGCGCCGTACGAGCTCAGCGGCGATCTCCACCACGTCCGGCGGCTTGACCGGATCGGGCAGCGCGGCGATCTCGGCGGAGGAGAGCCAGGCGCTGCCGAGACACGTCTCGCTCTCCTCGGCGGTGAGCACGACCGGCGCGGCCTCGGGGACGGCGGCGAAGCGGGCCAGGTAGAACGGCTCCACCTTGACGTAGTGCACGCCGAGCCAGTGGAAGTCACGCGGCACCGGTATCCACGTGTCGAGCACCGCTTCGCCGGGCAGGCCGGTCTCCTCGGTCAGTTCGCGGCGGGCGGCGGCCAGCGGCGTCTCGCCGGCGTCGATCCCGCCGCCGGGGGGCTCCCAGAACACCTCACCGCTCACGGTGTCGCGCCAGCGCATCAGCAGCACCCGTCCGAGCGCGTCCACGCAGACGACCCGGGCCGCCGGCCGGTCACTGGTCAAGGTCGTCCGGCGGTTCCGGCCAGGTGTTGGCGTTGACGATGTCCCAGAACTCGTCGGGACGGCCCTTCGGCCGCCGCTCGCCCTGCCGCTCCAGCTCGGCCGCGATGGCCCGCTGCTCGGCGTACGCGCCCTTCATGGCCTCCAGCCACTCCACCGGGTCCACGCCGGCCGCCTGGGCCGCCCTGATCGCCATCTCGGCGTACTGCTCCGGCGTGGCGTTGAGTATCCAGCCGGTGCGCTCCATCAGCTCCTCGTCGGTGAGCTCGCCGCGCTGCCAGGCGATGGCCTCGGCGAGGTGCTCGGCGACGAACACCGCGTTGACGTAGCCGGGGAGCATCGCCGCCAGCGCGACGGCCGCCCGCTTCTCCCCCGGTGAAAGCGCGTCCCATCTCAGCACGCTCCGGCTCCTCTCCGCTCGCCCGGCGCCACTGTACTGGCCGTTCGTGCCCGGTGGGCGGGCAGGCGCGTCCAACCTGTGGAAGGCCCGGCCACGATCACCCCTCGGAGCGGTAACCTTCCTCAACGCGAGGTGGAGGGGTGAGATGAGCTCCGAGTACGTGCTGACGCTGTCCTGCCCGGACCGGCCCGGGGTGGTGGCCGCCGTGTCGGGCCTGCTGGCCGCGCACGGCTGCAACATCACCGAGAGCCAGCAGTTCGGCGACGCGGGCGCGGGGCGGTTCTTCATGCGCGTGCAGTTCACCTCGGACCTCGCCGAGGCCGGCCTGCGCGGGTTGTTCGCGGGCCTCGCCCCCGAGCTCGCCATGGAGTTCCGCCTGCACGACCTGGCGGTCAAGCCACGGGTGCTGGTCATGGTGAGCAAGCTCGGTCACTGCCTGAACGACCTGCTGTACCGCACGCGCTCGGGCCTGCTGGACATCGAGATCGTCGCGGTGGTGTCCAACCACCCCGACCTGCGGCCGCTCACCCAGTCGTACGGCATCGACTACCACCACCTGCCCATCACCCCCGAGACCAAGCAGCGCCAGGAGGCCGAGGTGCTCACCCTGGTCGACCACTACCGGGTGGACCTCGTGGTGCTGGCCCGCTACATGCAGGTGCTCTCCGAGGACCTGTGCGCCAAGCTGTCCGGCCGGGTGATCAACATCCACCACTCGTTCCTGCCGTCCTTCAAGGGCGCCAAGCCCTACCACCAGGCGCACTCCCGGGGCGTGAAGCTGATCGGCGCGACCGCCCACTACGTGACGGCCGACCTCGACGAGGGCCCCATCATCGAGCAGGAGGTCGCCCGGGTCGACCACACCCACTCGCCCGAGGACCTCGCCGCCATGGGCCGCGACGTCGAACGCCTGGCCCTGGCCCGGGCCGTCCGCTGGCACGCCGAGCAACGCGTCCTGCTGGACGGCCACAAGACCATCGTCTTCCCCCGCTGACCGGCCGGGCAGGCCGCTCGCCGGGGACCCGCGAGGGCCTCAGCCGGTGAGACCGGTGTGGCGGGCCAGGAAGGCGAGCTGGTCGGCCATCATCTCGACCGAGCGGCTCACCGCGCGGGCGCCGTGGCCGACCTCGGCCTCGTTGCGCAGCAGGACGGGCCGGTCGGGGTCGGACTGGGCGTGCTGCAGCGCGGCGCACATCTTCCAGGCGTGCAGCGGGTGCACCCGGGTGTCGGAGCCGAACACGAGGAACAGCGTGGCCGGGTAGCGCACCCCCTCGCGCACGTGGTGGTAGGGGGAGTAGCCCCACAACCAGCCGAACTCCTCGGGCACGGACGCCGAGCCGTACTCGACGTTCCAGGTGGCGCCGAGGCCGAACTGCTCGTACCTGACCATGTCGAGCAACGGCGCCGCGCAGGCCACGGCGGCGTACAGGTCGGGACGCTGGGTGAGCGCGGCGCCCACCAGCAGGCCGCCGTTGGAGCCGCCGGAGATGGCGAGCCGGTCCGGCGTGGTGACCCCGGTGGCGATCAGGTGCTCGGCCGCGGCGTGCAGGTCGTCGAAGACCCGCTGCTTGCCGCCGAGCATGCCGGCCCGGTGCCACTCCTCGCCCTGCTCGCCGCCGCCGCGTAGCTGCGCCACCGCGTACACACCGCCGGCCTCCACCCACGCCAGGGTGCCGGCCGAGAAGCCGGGGACCATGGACACCCCGAAGCCGCCGTAGCCGTACAGGATGGTCGGCCGGGGGCCGTCCCCGGGGCGCGAGGTGACGATCATGTGGACCTCGGTGCCGTCCGCCGAGCGGTACACCACCTGCTCGGTGGTCACCTCGGGCACCTCGACCGCGCCCGGCGCCGCCTCCCACAGGGTGGTCTCGCCGGTGCGGGCGTCGTAACGGCGGATGCTGGTGGGGCTGGTCTGGTCGGTGTAGCCGAACCACGCCTCGTGGCCGCCCTCGGGGTGCTCGGTGATCGCGCCGATGCTGCCGAGGCCCGGCAGCGGCACCTCGCCGACACGCTCGCCGGTGACGAGGTCGTGCACGGTGATCTCGCTGACCGCGTGGCGGGTCCAGCCCGCGAGCATGACCGGGCGCTCCAGGTCGTCGAGGATCGCGAAGTCCGACAACACGGCCTCGGCGTCCTCGCCGACCAGCTCGCGCCAGTGCTCGGCCGCGAACCGCCCCGGCTCGGTCACGCAGATGCGGCCGCGCGGCGCGTCGCGGTCGGTGAAGACGTAGACCCGGTCGTTCCTGCCGAACTGCAGCACGGTCTGGGCGTCCACGTCCTGCTGCACGGTGGTCAGCTCGGGCGTCTCCAGGGACGAGGCGGACAGGTCGGCCACCCACAGGTCGTTGCGCGGCGCGGTGCCCCGGGAGGCCGAGACGCTCAGCCACCGGCCGTCCATGGAGACCGAGACGCCGTAGTAGTTGGTCTTCTCCAGGCCCTCGCCGAAGATCATGACGTCCTGCTCGACGGGCGTGCCGACGCGATGGAGGTAGACCCTGCGGTGGTACTGCTCCTCGCCGGCGGGCACCTCGCCCGGAGCCAGCCTGCGGACGTAGTAGAAGGCCTCGCCGCCGGGCAGCCAGGCGACGGGGGAGTAGCGGCAGCGGTCGATGGGGCCGTCCAGCCGCTCGCCGGTCGCCACGTCGATCACGTAGAGGTTGGACTCCTCGTCGCCGCCCACGGAGATCTGGTAGGCGAGCGCGCGGCCTTCCTTGTCGGGCTGCCAGGAGTCGACCGTGGTCAGGCCGGAGGGGTCCATGGCGATCGGATCGAGCAGCGGCCGCTCGGTGCCGCCGGGGTCCGCCGTGTAGAGCACGGCGTGCTCCTGGTCGGGGGTGCGGCGCATGAAGAAGCGCCGGTCACGCCGCCACACCGGGGCCCCGATCGTGCCGGAGCTCACCAGCTCGGCGACGCGGTCGCGGAACGCGTCCCGCCGGGGGGCCGCCGCCATCTGCTTGGCGAAGAGATCGGCCTGCGCGTCGAGCCATTCCTTGGTGGCGGGGGCCTCGGGGTCCTCGAGCCAGCGGTACGGGTCGGGCACCGGCGTGCCGTGGAGATCGTCCACGATGTCGTCACGGCGGGCGTTCGGGTACGGCTCTCGCGTCATGATGGCGAGCTTATGGCACCTTCGTCATGATGGGCGGACGGAAGGAGTCCGGCTTCGCCGTGGGCTGATCTGGCGGGAGAAGAGTGATCTTTCCCGGAAAGGTTTGCTTAGCGGGTACAACCGGACATAAACCGAAAGGCGGGGTCCTGGACGACACGACCGTTAATTGGGGTGGCGGGAGGGTCGACCGAAAGGCCACACTTGCTGAGGGCGGTGCCGTGGAACCCATCCACCGGACCGCTCGGCGGAGGTGCACGTGACGGAATCATCCGGAGCCCAATCCGACGGGCCGCAACCCGGGGTGTGCACCAGCGCACCCCCTTCTCGATCCTGCGCGGCGGGAAGGCCCCGCTGATGCGCCAGGTGCTTCTGCTCAACGCGACATTCGAACCGCTCACCACCTTGAACCTGCACCGCGCCGTGGTGCTGGTGATCAGGGAGAAGGCGGACGTCGTGCATCGTGACGGGCGGGGCGCCGTACTGCGCTCGGCCTCCTGCACGGTGGACGTCCCCTCGGTGATTCGGTTGCGGCGTTATGTCCGAATCCCTTACCGCTCACGCATCCCGCTCACCCGGGCCGCGCTGATGCGGCGGGACGACTACCGCTGCGCCTATTGCGGCCAGCGCGCGGAGACCATCGACCACGTGCTGCCCCGCTCCCGTGGGGGGCTGCACACGTGGGAGAACTGCGTCGCCTCGTGCATGACCTGTAACCACCGCAAGGCCGATCGCCTGCTCGACGAGATCGGCTGGACACTGCGGGTGGCCCCGGCCGTGCCGAGGGGCGCCCACTGGCGTCTCATCGGCGCGCAGTTCGACGGCGACCCCCAGTGGGCTCCGTACTTATCGGAGACCGCGGCCTGAGCACTCACCATCCCCCTCGCGCCCACCCGGGTGCGTGGGGGGTGGCGTGTGCCCGCTGACCTGGCCGCAGAGGTAGGGCGCCGTTACCGGTGGGCAAGGAAGCGTCACCTTGCGGGGGTGCGCGTTTCAGATCTGGTGTTCGAAAAATGTCGTACCCGGCGGCTAGTGTAGTGGTATGGCAAACGTCACCACGCCGCTCCTGACGACCGCCGAGATAGCCGCTCTCGCCCTCTCCCTGGCCCACCTCGGCGAGGGCCCGCAGGCCGTGACCGCCCGCCGCGGACTGCGCCGGGTGTTCGACATGCTCGACCTCGATGACGAGGTGACCGCCTCCACCCTGGACACCCTCACCACCCCGCTCCCCCCCGACGTCGCCCGCCGCGCCCGCACCATCGCGAGCGCCGTCACCGGCCGCCAGGTGATCCGCCTCCACTACCGCGACGCCGCCTCCCGCGTCACCTCCCGTGACGTGGAACCCGTCACCTGCCTCGTCCACCGCACCCACTGGTACCTGGTCGGCTGGTGCCGCACCGCCCTAGGCATCCGCGCCTTCCGCTTCGACCGCATAGTCGCGGTGGAACCCACCCTGGTCCCCGCCCGTCCCCACAGAGCCGAGCGCTACCTCCCCTTCCAACGCCGAAGCGTGACCGCCGCCTGAAGCCCCGGCCCACACCGGACGCCCCGGGGGCCGGCACCCCCGCCCGACCCCCGGGGCACATCCCAGACATGCCGGGGCCTCATCAACGGCCGACGTCATGGACGTCCGGCGTCATGGACGTCCGGCGTCATGGACGTCCGGCGTCATGGACGTCCGGCGTCATGGACGTCCGGCGTCATGGACGGCTGGCGTCATGGACGGCTGGCGTCATGGACGTCCGGTGGCATGGGCCGCCGGTGGCATGGGCCGCGGGCGGGTGGCCGTCAGCCGCAGCAGCCGCCGCCGCAGCAACCGCCGCCTGACGGGCGGGGGGCGGTGGCGCCGCCGGTGACGGCGACGGTGGAGAGGAGCTTCACCGTGTCGTCGTGCCCCTCAGGGCACGCCACGGCGTCTCCGGACGCGGACATCGGGCGGGAGACCTCGAACGTCGACCCACAGGCACGGCAACGATAGTCATAACGCGGCATGCCACAAGGGTACGGCTTCTCCTCACGCTTTCCCGAGCCGATCCGGCGGCGTCCTCGTCGCGGTGCCCCGTCGACGAGACTCCCTGCTCCGGTCAGCCCGGTGACCATGAGCCACTTCCATGGGACACGAAGTGGGCAAGCTGATCGCGATACTCGCGTCGGCGATCGTCGTGATCATCCTGCGCGAGCGTCCCATGAACCTTCACTGAAGGCCGGGTCGCGCACCAGACCGGCTGGTGTCCCGCCGTGCAGTGGCGCCGGGGTCGCCGTACATCGTCGCGCCGTCGCGGCGCCACATGGAGCGTGGACCCGGCCCCGCCCGCTCAGTGCCGGGTCCGCACGGCTCGGGGCGGCCCTGTCCTTGCCTCACGACTTCGGCCGCCTCACGACTTCGGCCGCCTCACGACTTCGGCCGCCTCACGACTTCGGCCGCCTCACGACTTCGGCCGCCTCACGACTTCGGCCGCCTCACGACTTCGGCCGCCTCACGACTTCGGTCGCCTCACGACTTCGGCTGCTCCACGGCCCCGGCAGACGTGTGCGACCCGCAGGCGCTGGAGTGGCACGCGACGCCGAGCGGCACCGACCTCGGCTGAACGCGGCTTTGGTGGGTTGTACCTTGTGCCGTGGTGCCGAGGGGCACGTGTGCGCCGGGTGGGCCGTGTCGGGTCGGCGGGCCAGTGGGGTCAGCGGGCCAGTTGGGTCAGCGGGCCAGTTGGGTCAGCGGGCCAGTTGGGTGAGGTCGCGGGAGGCGCCGGTGGAGGCGCTGGTGGTCAGGGCGGCGTAGGCCTGGAGGGCGGCGCTCACGGGGCGGGTGCGGGATTCGGGGCGGTAGCGGCCCAGGGTGGCGAGCAGCTTCTCGCGGCGGGTGGCCAGCTCGGGGTCGGGGACGCGGAGCTCTATGGTGCGGGACGGGATGTCGATGTCGATCTGGTCGCCGTTCTGGACCAGGGCGATGATGCCGCCCTCGGCGGCCTCGGGGGAGGCGTGGCCTATGGAGAGACCGGAGGTGCCGCCGGAGAAGCGGCCGTCGGTGATCAGGGCGCAGGCTTTGCCCAGGCCTTTGCCCTTCAGGAAGCTGGTGGGGTAGAGCATCTCCTGCATGCCGGGGCCGCCCTTCGGGCCCTCGTAGCGGATGACCACCACGTCGCCGGCCGTGACCTTGCCGCCCAGGATGCCTTCCACGGCGTCTTCCTGGGACTCGAACACCACGGCGGGGCCGCTGAAGCGGAGGATGGACTCGTCCACGCCGGCGGTCTTCACGATGCAGCCGTCGGGGGCGATGTTGCCGTACAGCACGGCGAGGCCGCCGTCGCGGCTGTAGGCGTGGGCGAGGTCGCGGACGCAGCCCTCGGAGCGGTCGAGGTCGAGGGAGTCCCACCGGGCGCTCTGGGAGTACGCCTTGACCGTGCGGACGTTGCCGGGGGCGGCGTGCCACAGCTCCAGCGCCTCGTCGGTCACCGTGGGGGACGCGGGGTCCCAGGCGCCGAGGTACTCGGTCAGGGAGCCGGCGTGGATGCTGTGGGCGTCGCGGTGCAGCAGGCCGGCGCGGTCGAGCTCGCCGAGGATGGCGGGGATGCCGCCGGCCCGGTGGACGTCCTCGACGTGGTACTTGGACGTGGCGGGCGCGACCTTGCACAGGACGGGCACGCGCAGCGACAGCTCGTTGATCTCCTTGAGGCCGAAGTCGACGCCCGCCTCGCGGGCCGCGGCCAGCAGGTGGAGGATCGTGTTGGTGGAGCCGCCCATCGCGACGTCCAGCGCCATGGCGTTCTCGAACGCGTCACGGGTGGCGATGGCCCGGGGCAGCACCGACGCGTCGTCCTGCTCGTAGTAGCGGGTGGCCAGCTCGACGATCTGCCGCCCGGCCTTCTCGAACAGCGCCTTGCGTGCGGTGTGGGTGGCCAGCGTGGTGCCGTTGCCGGGCAGTGCCAGCCCGATCGCCTCGGTCAGGCAGTTCATGGAGTTGGCGGTGAACATGCCGCTGCACGAGCCGCAGGTGGGGCAGGCGTTCTCCTCCATCTCCAGCAGCTCGGCGTCCGACACGCTGTCGTCCGCGGCGGCGATCATCGGGTCGATGAGGTCGAGCTTGCGTCCCGCCGGGGCCTTGCCCGCCTCCATGGGCCCGCCGGACACGAAGACCGTGGGGATGTTCAGCCGGAACGCCGCCAGCAGCATGCCCGGCGTGATCTTGTCGCAGTTGGACACGCAGACCAGCGCGTCGGCGCAGTGGGCGTTGACCATGTACTCGACCGCGTCGGCGATCAGCTCGCGGGACGGGAGGGAGTAGAGCATGCCTCCATGGCCCATGGCGATGCCGTCGTCCACGGCGATGGTGTTGAACTCGCGCGGGATGCCCCCGGCCTCGCGGACGCCCCCCGCCACCACGTCGGCCACCTCGCGCAGATGCACGTGACCGGGCACGAACTGCGTGAAGCTGTTGGCCACCGCGACGATCGGCTTGCCGAAGTCCGAGCCGGCCACACCCGTGGCACGGAGCAGGGCCCTCGCACCCACCATGTTCCTGCCGTGCGTGACCGTACGAGACCTGAGGGCCGGCATGACCGTTCTCCCATCGAAGACAGCTCGGTCTTCAAATGGTACGGCCGCCGCCCGGCAGGTGAGACCGGCGGTCCACAGGCCGGACACGCGAAGATCCTTCGGGGCTCCCGGGGGCAGTGGTGGATGACGGGAAGCCCCGAAGGACCCTTCCGACGGTCAGTTCTCGGGATAGCGCGCCGGCAGGACTTCCGCGGCGACCGCGTAGATGTCCTCGATCTCCTCCGGGGTCAGGGAACGTTCCCGGTTGGTGATCCACCTGCGCACCCGCCCGCCGTCGAACACGTCGACCTCGCGGATGTTGAGGATCTTCCACGGGATCGCCGGACCGTAGATCGCCAGGGACGGCACGACCGTGACCTCATGGCCGAGCGCCTTGGTGATGAGCTCGCTCGCCTGGGACGCCTCCCAGCGGGCCTCGTCGAGCCGCGGCTTCTGGTTGAACGGCCCGTGGAACAGCTTGCGATGCGACTGGACGCGAACCGGCAGCCGTTTGTCCCACTTCTCGGAGTCGACGGCGTACACGCCGGTCGGGCCGATGACCAGGTGGTCGATCTGCGCGTCGCTGCCGGGGATGGCTCGCGCGTGCAGGGTGAGGTACCCGTTGCGTTCGAGTTTCTTCAACTGGGCCTCGGTGCGGCGCTCGGCCACCGAGGCGCGCCGCCAGGGCGCGACGGAGGACACCGTGCGCGCACGGTAGATCGTGTCCGCGATCGCCGCGATGATCGCCGCGATGAGCCCCAGCCGCCAGCTCCACAGCGGGATGCCGACGACCAGCCCGGCGCCCAGCGCGATCAACAGGCGCAGGCGCAACGGACGGTACTTGGGCTGCTGGAGCAGGCCGAGCAGGGAAGCGCGCTCGACGGGCGCGTAAGTCTCCTCGGGAGGTGCCGGCTGTGATCGCGGCTCCGAGGAGCGGTCACTCACCCAGATGGGTGACGTATTGTGACCGTCGTCTGGGTCTAGGCCGGAATCCACGCTACTCACGGTAGTTGACGCCCCAGACGGTGCCTAGTGTTGGCTAGTTCACATTTTTGTGGCCGTGCGTTCCCGCTTCGTACGGTGAAAGGCGGGTATCTACATTTTTTCTCTCTAGATAACTCCCGGTCGCACACCTTACTGTGCGGAAGCGTGGCGCACATACACGATCTTACAGCGTTGGAGCTCGCGGCCGCCGTCCGGCGCCGTGAGCTGTCCCCTGTCGAGATCACCGAGCACTACCTGGAACGCGTCGGCCGGCTGAACGCCGAAGTGGGCGCGTTCGTCACGCCGACCCCGGAACTGGCCCTCGAGCAGGCACGGGACGCCGAGGCCCTGCTGGCGTCGGGCGCCGAGCCGCCGCCTCTGCTCGGTGTGCCGGTGCCGATCAAGGATCTGAACCTCGTGAAGGATGTGCCGGTCCTGTTCGGCTCGGCGACCTACGAGGGGTTCGTCGCGCCCGTGGACGACAGCATGGTGGAGCGCCTCCGCGAGGCCGGCACGATCATGCTGGGTAAGACCGCAACCCCGGAATTCGGGCTGCCCTGTTACACCGAGACCTACGTTTCGCCGCCGTCCCGCACACCGTGGGATTTGTCACGTTCGGCGGGCGGCTCCAGCGGGGGCGCCGCCGCCGCGGTCGCCGCCGGGCTCGCCCCGGCCGCGCACGGCAGCGACGGGGCGGGCTCCATCCGCATCCCCGCGTCGCTCTGCGGCCTGTACGGCATCAAGCCCACCCGCGGCCGCATCTCGTTCGCCCCGATCCTGCCGGACCTCGCGGGCCTGTCCACCAACGGCCCGATCACGCGCACGGTGGCGGACGCCGCGGCGCTGCTCGAGGTCATGGCGCACAACCATCCGGGCGACCTGTACCTCGCGCCGCCGCCCGAGGTAGGGTTCACCGAGGCCGTCACCCGCGAGCCGGGGCGGCTGCGGATCGGCCGCACCGCCACGCCCGTCGTGCCGGGCGCCGTGGTGCACCCGGAGGTGCTCGCGGCATACGAGAAGGCGTCGGCCCTGCTGGAGTCGCTCGGCCACGAGGTGGTCGACATGCCGCCGGCCTTCGGCGACTCGATCGTGCCGGAGTTCGAGAAGCTGTGGTTCTGCTTCGCGGGCGTGCACCCGGTGGAGCCGTCGATGGAGCCCAAGCTGCGCCCCCTCACCCGGTGGCTGCGCGAGCGCGGCTTCGCCACCCCGGCGCCGGTGTTCCTGCAGGCCCAGTCGGCGCTGCAGACCGCCACCCGCTTCGCCTTCCTGGTGATGAACGAGTACGACGCCATCCTGTCGCCCACCGTCACCGAGCCACCCGTTCCTGTGGGGTGGTTCGAGGACGTCGAGGACCCCGAGGAGACGTTCCGCCGCATGGAACGTTTCGCCCCGTTCGCCGCCACCTCCAACGTCAGCGGCCAGCCCTCGGTCAACCTCCCTCTCCACTGGACCCCGGAGGGCCTGCCGGTCGGGGTGATGTTGTCGGGACGCGTCGGCGCCGAGTCCACGCTGATCTCGGTCTCCGCCCAGGTCGAGGCGGCCGTCGGCGGCTTCTGGGCAGACCGCCGACCGGCCGTGTGGTGACTCAGGGCCCTTCGATGAGGCGCACCAGGTGGGCGGTGACGTCGGCCAGCAGGGTGGCCGGCCGGATGGGGGCCGCGGCGACCGCGGAGAACAGCGTGGGCAGGCCGGGCAGGGGGAAGCCGTCCTCGGTGAGGGCCGCGGGGCCCGCGTCGCCCCGCGCGAGGTGGAGCCGGCTGCGGGACCAGGCCTCCTGCACCTCCTCGGGGGACGGCACCCCGAAGCCGTGGCCCACCGGGGCGGCGTGCCGGAGCCGCACGAGCGGCGTGTCGGCGAACGCGCGGGCGGCCTTGCAGCGGTCCACCAGGCCGGCCCGCGCCTCGGCGGGCACCCAGTCCATCGCGGTGCACGGGGTGCGGCAGCGGGCCACGCAGGTGGCGAGCGCGCCGGCGAGCTGGCTGTGCTGGCGGTCGAAGTAGGCGCGCCAGCCCGTGGGTGGCTCCTGCGCCACCCGCAGCGTGCGGTCGGCGGCCGACTTCTCGGGCTTGGTGTGGTCGCACTCGCGGTCCCCGATGGCGCCGAACCGGCTGCCCTCGGCCCGCAGGCCCTCCGGCCAGCGGGCGGGGTCGCCCGCGTGCCCGAGCACCGGCTCGAACGCCAGCAGCGGCAGGTACTCCGCGGCGATGTGCACGGCCGCCATCATCGAGCTGAGCTCGCGGCGCTCCCACCGCACCTTGATCACCTCAAGGAGCAGGCCGTACGCCGGGCGCAGCGACGCCAGCGCGCCCCGCGGCTGCTCGCGCGCCGTCTGCGGCATGTGGCAGTCGCGGGCCCGCCGCCGCAGCCCGGCGGGCACGGTCTTGGCGTCCACCTCGGCGGCGAAGTCCTCGGCGTCCAGCGTGAGCAGCCGCTGGCCGAACTCGCACAGCGGCGGGATCAGCACCGCCTCGGGCACGACCTTGGGTGCCAGCGCGCCGAGGTCGGCGAACGCGTGGCGCCGGGCGAGCTCGGCGAGCAGATGTCGGGGCGAATCCACCCGGACACCCTCTCACGCCACCGGCGATCTGCCCTCCATACGCTCCGCCGCCGTGCGGGCGAGCGCCACCAGTGCGCCCGGGGGCGGCGGCCCGGCGGGGGAGTGCACGTGGACGGCGAACGTGCCGCTGCCGGTGCGGGCCGCGATCACCCCGGGGTACAGCATGGCGCCGGACCCCAGGCCGTCGACCGGACGGCCCTGGACCCTGGTGAGCAGGTGCCCGAGCACCATCAGGTATCCGCCGCGCCGCCCGGACGCCGCGTACACGTCCACGGTGACCTCCGCGCCTCCCCTGACCCCTGTGCCGCGGAACCGGCACGACTCGGTGGCCAGCCAGCCCGGTGTGACCGGCCCGTCCGGGTTCACACCCGCAGGCCCGGTCTCGACCCCCAGGACCCGGCGCAGGTCGGCGGGTGTCAGCAGCGCCGCGACCCGGTCCGGCACCACGGCCGCCCGCGCCGGCCGCTCGCCGCGCCCCGGGCCGAGCGGCCCCGCCTCCCCGAGGTCGCGCGGTGCGTCGATCGTGTGCTCCCCCGTGTCGTCGTACGTCGCGGTGTCCCGGTGCCGCGAGCGCCGCAGGATCTCGGCCTCGTGGACCCACCCGACCCGGCGCGAGACCCGCGCCCGCACCACGTCGCCCTCCGCGAGCGGCTGCCACGTGGCCTCGTCCGCGCCGTACGCGACGACCTCCCGGGCCCGCCCGTCGTCCAGGGCCACCCAGTAGATGTACTTGACGCTGCTGTCGCTGTCGGAGCTGACCCTGACGCGGCGCAGCCGCACGACCTGCCCCTCCAGCTCGGCCCTGGCGGCGAGGTCGGCCACGGCCCACGCGATCGGCAGGGCCGCGACGGTGCCCCCCACGAGCAGGCCACCGGGCAGCACCAGCGCTTCCGGCCACAGGCCGAAGGCGTTGACCGCGATCCCCACGATCCACGTCCAGAACCCGGCGAACAGCCCCGAGACGGCGCCGCTCAGCGCGATCGCCGCCGGCGACCGCCCCCGCAGGATCCGCCGCGGGTACCGCACGTCGACCACGTGCCACATGCCGCCGTAGTCGGACCAGGCGCGCCGGTCGTCGGCGGGCACGCTCACCGGCAGTCCCGCCACCGCCCGGCCCGCGAGGCCGAGCGCGGCGGCGTACGCCATGTGCCGCCCCCAGATCGTCACGGCCGCGGCGGGCCGCTCGGCGTAGGCGTCCCCGGCGGCGAGGTGCTCGCGCACGCCGAGCCAGTACCCGGCGGCCGCGGCCCCCGCGGCGGTGCCCCGCTCGCCGTTCAGCCGCCCCACCAGGCCGGAGAGCAGCGCGAACGCGATGACGGCCGCACCGATGCCCCCGCCCCGGCTGTCGTCGTCGGCGTGGAACGCCACCGTGAGGCCCGCCAGCCCCGCGGGCACCGCCGCGGTGAACGTCAGCAGCGTGGCCTGGGCCTTGCTCCACCGGGCGCGGGACAGGCCCTGCGCGCGGGCCTCGTCGATCACCTTGCGCCGGAAACTCTTCCACCACCGGCCGAGGCTGCGGGCGCCCTCGGCGAGCGCGCCGGTCGCCACCACCCCGTCCACGGCCAGCGACCGCACGTGGTCGTACACCAGCTTCTCGTACGGCGCCAGCGGGCCGCGGGGCTCACGCACCCGCACCAGGGACAGCTCGGGACCGATCTCCTCGATCTCCACCGCCCCCTTGGCGGCGAGGTCGAGCAGGGTGGCCGACGCGGCCTCGTCGCACAGCCGCCAGTTCCCGGTGATCAGGTCGACCACCGCGGGCGACTCGGGCCGCAGCTCGCCGGTCGCGGGCCCCGGGCGTACGGCGGGGGAGCGGGTCGCGTAGGACAGGGCGGCGACCAGCAGCGCCCACAGCGCGAGCGCGACGGCCGTGGCCGCCAGGAACAGCAGGACGATCGTCATCGGGGATCGGAAGGCTCAGAAACGGACCTGGACGGGGCCGCGCTCCGCGCCGGGGGCCTCGAAGTACGGCCGCGGCGTGAAGCCGCTCATGCCGGCCACGATGTTCGCCGGCACCGTCTGGATGCCGTTGTTGTAGGTCAGCACGGCGTCGTTGTAGTACTGCCGCGCGTAGGCGATGCGGTTCTCGCTGGTGGCCAGCTCGTCCTGCAGCGCCGCGAAGTTCCGGTCGGCCTTGAGGTCGGGGTAGGCCTCCGACAGGGCGAACAGGTTCTTCAGGGCGCCGCTGAGCATGTTCTCCGCGGCGGCCTGGTCCTGCGGCCCCCGCGCGGCGACCGCGTGGTGCCGGGCCGCGATGACGGCCTCCAGGGTCTGCCGTTCGTGCGCGGCGTAGCCCTTGACGGTCTCCACGAGGTTCGGGATCAGGTCGTGGCGGCGCTTGAGCTGCACGTCGATCTGGGCCCAGGCGTTGTCGGCGGCCCCGCGTCTGCGGACCAGGCCGTTGTAGGTCGTGACGGCGAAGAGGACGAAGAGGATGACGAGCAGGGCGACGACGCCGGCGACGACGATGATCACGGGGAGCCTCCGGGGCATACGGTGACAGCGCGCACGGTAGACCTCGCGCGGCCCGATGGATACGGCCGCTGTCCTGGTGCTGCGTCCCCATTGCAGCGCCTGCTCCTTGCAGCGCGCTTACAGGCCGCCGAACCCCGATGACCGACCGGCCCGCCTGACGTCCAACCGGACTTGGACGTCAGGCGGGCCGGGCTCGCGGACGGGCGTCAGGCGGCCGAGGCGTCCTTGGCCCGAGCGCGCAGCGCCCGGCTGACGCCGTCGGCGCCCTCCAGCAGGAGACGGCGCAGCGCGTGCGGCGGCGCCGCCGCGGAGATGTGGTCCTGGGTGCGGGCCACCGTCGCCGGGTCCACCAGCACCGCGGGGTAGCAGCCGATGGCGAAGCGCTGCGCGCTGTCGGACGACCATTCCGACCAGACGCGGCCGACCTCGTCGAAGTAGCGCTCGCCGTACGGCTCGAGCAGCTCCGGGTGGGCGGGGTTGACGAACCCGACGATCGTGGAGCGCAGCATCGCGCCGCTCAGCGTGCCGCCGAGGATGGCCTGCCACGCCGCGGCCTTGGCCTCCGCGGTCGGCACGGACGCCTGGCACATGGCCGCGGACCGCTCACCGGTCGCCGTCGGGTCGCGCCGCAGCTCGGCCGCGATGTCGTCCGGGCCGAGCACGCCGCCGCTCACCAGCGAGTGGATCAGCGACCACCGCAGGTCGGCGTCCACGGTGAGGCCCTCGGGCACCGCGGTGCCGTCGAGGATGCCCCGGACGAACGCGAGGTCCTCGGGCGAGGTGGCGACGCCGGTGAAGGCGTTGACGTAGGAGAGCTGGTGGTCCGACCCCGGCTCGGCCGTGCCGATCAGCCCGCGCAGCGCCGCCGACAGCTCCGCGAGGCCCTGCGGGCGCCAGGCCGGGTCGGCGTACAGCCGGACGGCCTGGGTGGCCTGCCGCAGCACGGTCTGCAGGACGGTGATGTCGGTGATGGAGTGCACCCCGGAGGCGACCAGCCGCACGTATTCGCGGGTGGCGGTCTCGGCGTCCCGCGTCATGTCCCAGGCCGCCGACCAGCACAGGGCGCGCGGCAGCGACTCGGTGAACGCCGCGATGCCGCCGTCCACCAGCGTGCGCAGCGAGCGCTCGTCCAGCCGGATCTTGGCGTACGTCAGGTCGTCGTCGTTGAGCAGCACCAGGTCGGGCTGCGCCTCGCCGACGAGCTGCGGCACCGCGGTGCGGGCACCCACGATGTCGAGCTCCACGCGGCGGACCCGCGTGAGCGCGCCGTCCGACCAGGAGTACAGGCCGATCGCGATGCGGTGGGACCGCAGGGTCGGGTGGTCGGCCGGGGCCTCCTGCAGCACGTCGAACGACAGGAACCGGCCCTCGCCGTCCACCGTGAACGACGGGCGCAGCGTGTTGACCCAGGTGGTCTCCAGCCACTCCTTGGACCAGGAGGACAGGTCGCGCCCGGAGGTGCGCTCCAGGGCCGACAGCAGGTCCTTCAGCTCGGTGTTGCCCCAGGCGTGCTCGCCGAAGTAGTCGCGCACGCCGGCGAGGAAGTTGTCCAGCCCGACGTAGGCGACGAGCTGCTTGAGCACCGCCGCGCCCTTGGCGTAGGTGATGCCGTCGAAGTTCACCTCGACCGCCTGCATGTCCGGGATGTCCGCGGCGATCGGGTGGGTCGAGGGAAGCTGGTCCTGGCGGTAGGCCCAGGCCTTCTCGACGTTGGCGAAGGTGGTCCACGCGGCCTGGCCCCAGCGGGTGGCCTCGGCCTGGCACAACACCGACATGTACGTGGCGAACGACTCGTTCAGCCACAGGTCGTCCCACCAGCGCATGGTGACCAGGTCGCCGAACCACATGTGGGCCATCTCGTGCAGGATGGTCTCGGCGCGGCGCTCCACCATGGCGTCGGTGACGCGGGAACGGAAGATGTAGTCCTCCAGCAGCGTCACCGCGCCGGCGTTCTCCATGGCCCCGGCGTTGAACTCCGGCACGAACAACTGGTCGTACTTGCCGAACGGATAGCGCAGCCCGAAGACCCGGTGGAAGAAGTCGAAGCCCTGCTTGGTGACCTCGAGGACGTTGTCCGCGTCGAGGTGCTCGGCCAGCGAGGCCCGGCAGAAGACGCCGAGCGGGATGCCGTCGTGCTCGTCGCGCACCACCGAGTACGGCCCGGCGACCAGGGCGGTGATGTACGTCGACATCACCGGCGTGGGCGGGAAGTGCCACCGCTTGGCGGGCTGCAGCGTGCCGTGGCGGCCCTGGTGCTCCTCCAGCTCCTCGACCGTGTCGGGGGCGGCGTTGGACACGACCTCCCACTCGCCCGGCACGAGCGTGGTCAGCTCGAAGGTCGCCTTGAGGTCGGGCTGGTCGAAGCAGGCGTACATGCGGTGCGCGTCGGACGTCTCGAACTGCGAGTGCAGGTAGACCTTCTGGTCGACGGGGTCCACGAACCGGTGGAGGCCCTCGCCGGTGCGCATGTACACGAGGTCGGCGTCGACGCGCAGCTCGTTGACGGCGGCGAGACCCGGCAGGGGCAGCCGGCCCTTGGCGGCGTCGTAGGTGGAGACGTCGAGCGCCGTGCCGTTCAGCGTGGCGGCGCGGAGCTTCGCCTCGGCCAGGTCGATGAACGTGGACGCGCCGGACTCCGCGCAGGAGAAGCGGACCGTCGTGATGCTCTCGAAGCGCTCTTCGCCCTCGGTGAGGTCGAGCTCGACGGAGTAGGACTCGACGTCGAGCAGTCGGGCCCGGTCCCGGGCCTCATCGCGGGTCAAATTGCCTGCCACATCCACTCCTCGTCTGGCCCACCTCCCGCCTCCTCGCGGAAGGGATGCATGAATCCTGCCACGTCGGGCGCCGTGATGGCGCACGGGTTTCCGCCCGGCGGCCGCACGCCGGTGCTTCGTATTTCCATACTCCTTCAGACTGGAATAGAACGGCGCACGGGGTGGGTTGGGGGTTGTTGTCGCGGAGTGCCGCGACCACGAACCTCCGTACAGGGAGCATGAGTGGCATGACCGAACGAACCCCGGTCGATTTCTGGTTCGACCCGCTGTGCCCGTGGGCCTGGATGACGTCCCGCTGGATCCTGGAGGTTCAGAAGGTACGGGAGATCGAGCCTCGCTGGCACATCATGAGCCTCGGCGTGCTGAACGAGGACAAGGAAATCTCCGCCGAGTACCGCGAAACCCTCCGGGACGCCATGGCTCCGGTGCGCGTGCTGCAGGCCGCCGCCGAGAAGTACGGCGAGGACATCCTCGGCGACCTCTACACCGCGATCGGGACCCGTATACACAACCAGGCGGCCCTCGGCGAGACCAAGGGCCAGGACCGTGTGGCCGCGGTCCGCGGGACGCTCGGCGAGGCGCTCGAATCCCTCGGCCTGGACCCCGGCCTGGTGGCGGCCGCCGACTCCACCCAGTACGACGAGGCCGTGCGCCGCTCGCACGACCGCGGCATCGGCCTGGTCGGCCAGGAGGTCGGCACCCCGGTGATCTCGGTGGGGGACGTCGCCTACTTCGGCCCGGTCGTCAGCCCCGCACCCAAGGGCGAGGACGCCGGCAGGTTGTGGGACGGCGTGCTGCTGGTCGCGGGCACCGACGGCTTCTTCGAGATCAAGCGCTCCCGCACCCGGTCGCCGATCTTCACCTGATCCAGGTCGGTCGCGGCGCGTTCGCCCCCGGGCGATGAGGCCGGGCGAACGCGCGTGAGTACCGTTCAGGTTGCGAGTTGTCAACATCCGGCATCAGGGAGTGACCATCCCGCGGGCCGCGCCGTAACGTCGTTCGGGTAGACGCCGGTCGCCCCTTCCGGGGGCGGGCGCCGCCAGGGTGCGAGGGTGGAGAATGCGGCAGCTTTACGTGCGCGGAACGTGGGTCCCGTCCTCCTCGGGAGACGGGACCGACGTCGTCGATCCGGCGACCGAACAGGTGATCGACCGCGTGCCCGCCGGTTCGCCGGACGACGTGGACCGCGCCGTCGCCGCCGCCCGGGAGGCGTTCCCCGCGTGGTCGCGGACCCCCGCCGCCGAGCGCGGCGCGCTGCTGCGGGCCGCGGCGGGGCTGCTGCGCGACCGGGCCGGGGAGGTCGCGCGGATCATCTCCACCGACATGGGCGCGCCGTGCGCCATGGCGCTGAAGGTGCAGACCCTCCTGCCGCTCACGGTGCTGGAGGACCACGCCCGCATGGCCGCCGACCTCGACGAGACGGGCCGTCGGTCGGGCGGTTCGCTGATCGTGCGCGAGCCCGCCGGGGTGGTCGCCGCGATCACCCCGTGGAACTACCCCCTCCACCAGGTGGTGTGCAAGGTCGCGCCCGCCCTCGCCACCGGGTGCACCGTGGTGCTCAAGCCGAGTGAGGTGGCGCCGCTCGCCGCGTACGCCCTCGCCGAGATCCTCCACGACGCCGGGCTGCCCCCCGGCGTGTTCAACATGGTCAGCGGCCTCGGGCCGGTGGTGGGGGAGGCGCTGGCCGCCCACCCCGGGGTCGACATGGTGTCGTTCACCGGTTCCACCCGCGCCGGGCGCAGGGTGGCGGCGCTGGCCGCCCACACGGTCAAACGGGTCGCCCTTGAGCTCGGCGGCAAGTCGGCCAACGTGATCCTGCCCGGCGCCGACCTGCGGGCCGCGGTCAAGGTGGGGGTGGCGAACGCCTATCTCAACTCCGGGCAGACCTGCTCGGCGTGGAGCCGCATGCTCGTGCACCGCGACCACTACGACGAGGCCGTGGAGCTGTCGGTGGCCGCCGCGGCCGGGTACACCGTCGGCGACCCGTTCGACGAGACCACCCGCCTCGGCCCGCTGGTGTCCGCGGCGCAGCGCGACCGGGTGGTCCGCTACGTCAACCGGGGCCAGGAGGAGGGTGCCCGGCTCGTCGCGGGCGGCACCGACCCGCCGCGGGAGCGCGGCTTCTACGTCGAGCCCGCCGTGTTCGCCGGGGTGGAGCCCGGCATGGCGATCGAGCAGGAGGAGATCTTCGGGCCGGTGCTGGTCATCGTGCCGTACATCACCGTGGACGAGGCCGTCGAGATCGCCAACGGCACGCCGTACGGCCTGGCGGGCGCGGTGTGGGCGGACACCGAGGAGGCCGCGGTCGCCGTGGCGCGGCGGCTGCGCACCGGCCAGGTCGCGATCAACGGCGGGCGCTTCGACCCGTCCGCGCCGTTCGGCGGCTACAAGCAGTCGGGCGTGGGACGCGAGCTCGGCGAGCACGGCCTGGAGGAGTACCAGGAGATCAAGGCGCTCCTGCTCTGAGACCCCGCTCCGGCGTCAGGGCGCCTGGAGCAGGATGCCGCGGGCGGTGTCCTTGGCGAGGTGGTCGACGTAGAGCACGCCGTCGAGGTGGTCGCACTCGTGCTGGAAGCAGCGGGCCGTCAGGCCGCGCGCCTTCAGCACCACCGGACGGCCGAGGCGGTCGGCGCCGCGCACGGTCACGCCGGCCGCGCGTGGCGTGGCGGCGTACAGCGGCTTGCCGGTCGCGCGGCCGGGGATCGACAGGCAGCCCTCCTGGTCCAGGACCGTGTCGGCGTCGTCGACCGTCAGCTCGGGGTTGACGACGTGGCCCTTGCGGCCGCTCACGTCGTACACGAACAACCGCTTCGGCACGCCGATCTGCGGCGCGGCGAGGCCGACGCCGTCCGCGGCGTACATCGCCTCCATCATCTCGTCGATCAGCCGCCGCAGATCCTTGCCGAACTCGGTGACCGGCGCGGCGGGACTGCGCAGCACCGGGTCGCCGATCACGCGGATGTCGCCCATAGAAGTCTCCTGTAAGGGGTCCAAGGCCCGAGCGCCTATTACTCTAGCGGACGGCGCGCGGCCGGTCCCCCTTCGGCCAGGGCGGCGTGCCCGGTTGGACCCGCCGGGCGCGCGGCTGCGAGAATGAGGCCGTGCGCGTCTACCTCGCCGCCGACCACGCCGGCTACGAACTGAAGAACCATCTGGTGTCCTGGCTCAAGGACCACGGCCACGACGTCGTCGACGACGGCGCGTTCGTCTACGACGCCGAGGACGACTACCCCGTCTTCGTGCTGCGCGCGGCCGAGGCCGTGGCCGCCGACCCGGGCGGGTTCGGCGTCGTGATCGGCGGCTCGGGCAACGGCGAGCAGATCGCCGCCAACAAGGTGGCGGGCATCCGCGCCGCCCTCGCGTGGAGCGAGGAGACCGCCGCACTCGGCCGCAAGCACAACGACGCCAACGTGGTGGCCATCGGCGCGCGCATGCACACCGTCGAGGAGGCCACCCGCCTGGTCGAGGTCTTCCTCAGCACCCCGTTCTCCGGCGACGAGCGCCACCGCCGCCGCATCGCCCAGATGGCGACCTACGAGACCTCCGGCGTCGTGCCGCCCCTGCCCGCGGGCGACTGACGCGGCAACGCGAGCAGCGGGCCCGTCAGCACGGCGCCGGGCGCCGGCCGTCAGTCGGCGCGGCGCCGCGCCTCGGGCTTGCGCCGGGGCTGAGGCTCCGGGCGCCGGGCCGGGGGCTCGCCCTTGCGGGGGGTCTCGTCACGCAGGGGCCGCCGGTCGGCGGCCTCCTGGTGCTCACTGGTCGGACGTGACACGTCACGGGCGCGCATCGCCGTGACCGTGGTGATCTGCAAGCTCTGCAGTGCCATGCACGGATCTTACTCAGAAGACGAGGCCGCCCCACGGTGCGATGTCCCAGAGCATCGCGGCGGACAGCTCCCGCAGCGCTCCCCGGCGGTGCTCGTCGGCGACCCCGGCCGAGTGGTACGTGCCGAGCGGGCGGCCGCCGAGATACGCCGCGCCGAGCACGCTCACCGGCAGGCTCACGTCGGCGGGGTCGGTGGTCCGCGACCACGTGGCACCCTCGCGGTCGCACGACAGCCGCCACCGGCCCTCGTTCCACGGGCACACCGGGTCCTCGACCTCGATGACGACGTCGGCCGCCGCCGAGTACGCCCGCTCCGGCATGGCGCGCTCCACGTCCACCACTCGGATCCACATCTCGTCCAGCCAGCCCGCGTTGAGGTGGCGGGGCTCGGCGAGCAGATGGATGACCGGGTCGTCGGCGGGACGGTTCCACGCGTACACGCTGGAGCACAGGTCGCGGTCGAGCACCTGGCTCCACACCAGGGCGTACGCGGCGGGGTCCACGGCGAACAGCTCCATCAGCATGACCTCGCCGTCCGGGACGTCGTGGTCGGTGAACTGCGACTTGACGCGGAACAGCGCGTACCCCCGCACCCCGGCGTCGTCCTCGGCGATCACACAGCGCAGCGGCCCGTTGCCGCGGCGGGCCGTCTCGTCGTCGGCCAGCAGCACGTTCCAGCGCTCGTGGTTCCTGGCGTACTGGCCGGGACGCGTGGGACGCACGGCCTCGAAGACCTTCTCCAGCTCCTCACGCACCGTGGCGGGCTTCTCCACCCGCACCCGCAGCGCGGGGTCGGACGGCGCGTGCGGCGCGAGCCGCGCGCCGTGCCTCGGGATGCGGAAGAAGAGGTTGTCCACACCCCTGCCGTACCCGTAGCGGCCGTAGATGCCTGCCTCCGAGGCGTACAGCGCGGCGAGCGCCTCGCCGTTCTCGTGCAGGTCGGCGAGCTGCCGGCGCATCAGCGAGGACAGCACCCCCCGGCGCCGGTGGGACGGCAGCACGGCGACGCCCGTCACGCCGCACACCGGCCGTGGGCCGCCGGGGACGGTCATGGAGAAGGAGGAACCGACGGTCGTGCCGACCAGCCGATCGCCGTCGAAGGCGCCGAGGGTGCGGTCGAACTCCATCACCGCCTCGAAGCGGGCGTTGCGCTCAGGCGGGAACTCCTGGTTGAACGCCTCCTGGAACACTTCCATCCAGTCGGGCCACTCGGACTTGTCGAGGGTGCGTATTCTCGGGCTGAAGCGGGGACTTGGCTGTGACGTCACGGAGTCACGGTAGGACCGGGCAAACCGGATCGGCCACCTAATATACCCGTTTAATGATCAAGGTCTTGGTCAAGTGGGCTGCCCAAAGGGCATCCGGGCAGATAGAGTCGCTGCATCATGAGTTCCCGTCCGGCGCCGCTGATCCCCCCGCGGCTCCGCGCGATCTTGGTGCGCATCCCTTTTCTGGTGCGGATCGTGCGATTCCTCCGCAGGGGGCCGCTGGCGCGCGACCGGAACCTGTTGATCACCCTGAGCCTGCTCACGCTGACGCTCGGCTTCCTGTCCGCCCGCGTCTCCAGTGAGTGGTTCTCGCCCAGCCTGTTCATCCTCGTCACGCTGGTCGGCGGCCTGCAACTGCGGCTGCGCAGCCTCGCCGTGCTGCTCTGCTCGGTCTTCTTCGCGCTCGGCACCATCGCCGTGCTGCTCGGCCCGCGCCACCTCACGCCCGGCATGCTGGTCACGCTGGGCTTCACCATGGTGCTCGCCGTGCTGATGGCCCGCACCCGGGGCAAGCTCGGCGTGCAGGGCCTGCGCGGGGACGCCATGCTGCTGGAGCTGCGCGACCGGCTCAAGCGGCAGGGCGACCTGCCCGCGCTCCCCAAGGACTGGGGCTCGCGCGTCGTGCTCAAGCAGGCCGGCGGGTCGTCGTTCGGCGGCGACTTCCTGGTGTCCACCCGCAACGGCTCCATCCTGGAGATCGCGCTGGTGGACGTGTCGGGCAAGGGCGTGGACGCCGGCACCCGGGCGCTCATGCTGTCGGGCACCTTCGGCGGCCTGCTCGGCTCGGTCGACGCGTTCCTGCCCGCCTGCAACGCCTACCTGCACCGCCAGCCCGAGGGCGAGGGGTTCGTCACCGCCGTCCACCTGCGGCTCGACCTGTCCACCGGGGCGTACGAGATCACCTCGGCGGGCCACCCGCCGGTGGTGAAGTTCGACGCCGGCACCGGCACCTGGCAGGTCTCGGCCGCCAAGGGCGTGGTGCTCGGCGTGGTGCCCGACCTGCACTGCGAGCCCGACAACGGCGTGCTGCACAAGGGCGACGCCCTCATGCTCTACACCGACGGGCTCATCGAGCAGCCCGGGCGCGACATCGACTCCGGTCTCGACCGGCTGCTCGGCGAGGCCGAGCGGCTGGTGCCGTCCGGCTTCCAGAGCGGCGCGCGGCCGCTCGTGGACTCCATGTCCGCCGGGCACAACGACGACTGCGCCCTCATCCTCATCTGGCGCCCCTGAGGCCCTCCCGCCGCCCTACAGCCAGCCGGCCTCGCTCGCGATGCGCACGGCGTCCAGGCGGTTGCGGGCCCCGGTCTTGTACATGACCCGGGAAAGGTGATTTCGGACCGTTCCCACGGAAAGGTACAGTTTCGCGGCGATCTCCTTGGAGGCCGAGCCCTGCGCCGCCAGCCGCAGCACGTCCATCTCCCTGGGGGTCAGCGGGTTGTCCGCGGAGGTCAGCGCGGCGATGGCCAGGTCGGAGTCGACGGCCTTGCGCCCCGAGGCGACCCTGCGGATGCCGTCCGCGAGCTGTTCGGGCGCCACGTCGATGCTGAGGAAGCCGAGGGCGTGCGCGGCGAAGGCCCGGCGCACCTGCCCGGGGTTGGGCTGCGCGGACAGCAACAGCACCCTGCATCGCGGCGCCTTCTCATGCAGCCGGCAGGCCGCGGTCAAGCCGTCGAGGTCGGGGAGGTCCACGTCCATCACGGCGACGTCCGGATCGAGCTCCAGAGCCGCAGGCACGACGTACTCACCGCAGGCCACATCGGCGATCACCGTGAGATCCTTCTCCGCGTCCAGCGAGGCCACCAGTCCCCGCCGGACGAGGGGGAGATGTTCGGCAACCAGGATGCGTATCAAGGTTCTCCTAGGGGGCATTGGCGCAGAATCCGGCAAATGTTACTTAACCGAGTCATATCCCACGGTGTCGAGATGATTGCTTACCGTCAATGCAGTCTCCCGATTCGGTGCACCTCGCGCAAGTCACTCCTACGGTCGGTCGGTGTGAAGATGATTAACCCGCCCGGTCCGGGCCGTGCCGGAGTTCGGTTAGTCTCGGAGGGGGCAATCCAAACCCAACGCACTTCTCCGCAGGTGGGGGGCAGCATCTATGAGCTGGCTCGTCGTGGCCGGGTTTCTCATCTTCTTCCTCGGGTTGATGGCGTCGATTGCCCTGCACGAGATCGGCCACCTGGTCCCCGCCAAGTTCTTCGGTGTGAAGGTCACCCAGTACATGGTCGGATTCGGCCCCACCCTGTGGTCGAAGCGGGGCAAGGAAACCGAATACGGGGTGAAATGGATTCCACTCGGCGGGTACATCCGCATGATCGGGCCGCTCCCGCCGCGCCCCCAGGACCAGGGCAAGCTGCGCAACCTCTCCACCGGCTACTGGCAGGGCCTGATCGAGAGCGCCCGCCAGGCATCCCTTGAGGAGGTCAGGCCCGGCGACGAGAAGCGCGTGCTGTACAGCAAGCCCTGGTGGCAGCGGCTGATCATCTTCGTCGGCGGCCCCGCGATGAACTTCGTGCTCGCCTTCCTGCTCTTCGCCGTGGTGTTCATCGGGTTCGGCGTCCAGGTCGCCAAGCCGGTCGTGGCCAGCGTCTCCCAGTGCGTGATGACGGTCCAGGAGCAGCAGAAAGGCCAGAAGTGCACCGCCGCGCACCAGAAGTCCCCCGCCGCGGTGGCCGGCCTGGCCGTCAACGACAAGATCCGCGCCGTCGGCGGCACCCCGGTGACCACCTGGGAGCAGGCCACCAAGCTGATCCGCGCGCACGGCGCCGGCCCGATCACCGTCCAGGTCGAGCGGAACGGCGCGCCGCTGACCCTCACCCCCACGCTCATCGCGCAGGACCGTCCCTCCACGGACGACCCGACGAAGATCGACAAGAACCAGGGCTTCCTCGGCGTGGGCCCCGTGGTGGTCGTCGAGCGGCAGAACCTCGGCTACGTCGCCGCCACCATGTGGGACTTCACCACCCGCACCGCCGCGTCGCTGGCCCGGTTCCCCGAGCGCCTCGGCAACGTCTGGGACGCCGCGTTCAGCGGCGCCAAGCGCGACATCAACAGCCCGGCGAGCATCGTCGGCGCCGGCCGCATCGGCGGCGAGATCGCCGCGTCCGCCGCGCCCCTGGACGCCAAGATCATCTCGCTGATCCAGTTGCTCGCCCTGGTGAACCTCGCCATCGGCGTGTTCAACCTCATCCCGCTGCTCCCGCTGGACGGCGGCCAGATCGCGGGCGCCCTCTGGGAGGGCCTCAAACGCGCCTACGCCCGGGTGCGCCGCCGCCCCGCGCCGTCCTACGTGGACATCGCCAAGGCCCTGCCGCTGACGTACGCCGTGGTCGCCGTCCTGCTCGTCATGAGCACGCTGCTCATCTACGCCGACATCGTCAACCCCATCCGCCTGTCCGGCTGAGCCGGCTCGTCCGCGCCGCCGGCCCGGTGACCCGGGCCGGGCGCCGGACACGCGTCAGTACATCGAGATGTGCACGTGGTCGAAGTGGTTGGCGGTGACGCCGCCGCGGTCGGCCATGGCGCGCCAGCCGGGGAAGCCCAGGTTGTAGATGCGCTGGCGGTAGATGACGTACTTGACGCCGAGCTTGCCGCCGTTCTTGACGGCCCATGCCGCGATCTCCTCGCCGAGTGCGGCGTCCGCGGCGGAGGGCATGGCGCCGCCCGAGCTCAGCATGAAGTCGCAGGCCCGCCCGAGCGGGTGCTCGCCGCTGTTCTCGGCGCGGTAGCAGCCGACGGGGAAACGCAGCGAGAAGTGGCTGCGCACCTCGGTGCGCATCAGCCGGGTGCGGGGGGTGATGTTGTCGCTCCCGGTGGGCAGCTCGGGCGCCCAGGCGCCGTTGGCGCGCTTGCCCGGCGCGGTGGGGACCAGCCGGTCCAGCTTGTCCTTGATCTCGTCGATCAGCTTCTCGGCGTCCTTGCGCCGCCCGGTGAGCTCGCTCATGTCGTCCCGCAGCTCGGCGGTGAGCTCGGCGGCGTCGCCGGCGGCCCGTTTGCGGGCGTCGCGCGCCGCGGCGAACCCGCCGAGCCGCGCGTCCTGCTCGGCCTGGAGCTGTTCGAGCATCGCGGCGCCGCCGTACCCGGGGGTCAGGAGCTCACGGACCATGCCCATGCCGCCGGCCTGGTAACGCAACTGGGCGATGTCGCCGACCTGCGACTCGGCGAGGGTGAAGGCCGCCTCGGCGGCCTTGAGACGATCACGCGCCGCCTTCTCCGCGGCCTTGGCCCTGGTGACGGCGACGCGTTTGGCGTTGTATTCGGCGATCAGCTTGTCGACCTTCTTGGTGAGCGACGTGAGCTGGGCCTTGAGTTCCTTCTCTGTGGGTTTGGGGGCGGCCGCTCCCGCCACCGCCTGGCCGGGGACCAGCCCGGCCATGAGCAGAACACACGCGGCCAACACCACGGAACCGCCGGAAGTGCGCGGCAGAGCCCTCTCCTCTCGTGCGCCGACCGGGTTAGCTGACGGGTTCGGGCCGGAGTCGCCCTACCACACGCGGTGGATTCACCCCAGAGAAGCATGGGTCCCCGGTTCCCTGGCGAGGCGCCAGGGATTAGGCGTTACCGCCGTGACCGGCGGGTTCGTTGGGATGGTAGTACTCTGCCGCCTCTTATGGCGACTCGTCGGACAAATTGGGCGAAACTAGTCACCTCTCAGCATGCGAGCCGCCTCCTCCGGCAGCACGTCGTTGACGAACGCCCCCATCGCCGACTCCGAACCCGCCAGGTACTTCAGCTTCTCCTTGGCCCGCCGGACGCTGAACAACTCCAGGTGCAGGTAAGCCAGGTCGCGCGCCTCCCGCACCGGCGCCTGGTGCCAGGCCGCGACGTACGGCATCGGCACGCCGAACAGCCCGTCCAGCCGGCGCAGCACATCGGTGTACAGCGGCCCGAACTCCGCCCGCTCCTCCGGCTCCAGGGCGTTCAGGTCAGGCACCCGCCGGTTCGGGTAGACGTGCACCTCGAACGGCCAGCGCGCCGCGGCGGGCACGAACGCCGTCCAGTGCTCCCCGGCCGTGACCACCCGGGTGCCCGCCGCCCGCTCGGCCGCCAGCACGTCGGCGAACAGGTTCCCCCCGGTGCGCTCCCGGTACCGCGCCGCGGAGCCGAGCATCTGCCGGGTGCGCGGCGTGACGTACGGGTAGGCGTAGATCTGCCCGTGCGGGTGGGCCAGCGTGATACCGATCTCCGCGCCGCGGTTCTCGAAGCAGAACACCTGCTCCACGCCGGGCAGCGCGGAGAGCTCGGCCGTGCGGTCCGCCCATGCCTGGAGCACCAGGTCAACCTGGGCGGGGGAGAGGGCGGAGAACGACGAGCCGTGCTCGGAGGTGAAGCACACCACCTCGCACCGGCCGACGCCGGGCCGTACCTCGCTGAGCCCGCCGACCTGCTCGAACTCCACCGGCACGAGACTGAACGACGGGAAGCGGTTCTCGAACACCGCCACGTCGTAGTCCGCGGCCGGGATCTCGGTGGGCCGTCCAGGCTTCGACGGGCACAGCGGGCACTGGTCGGCCGGGGGGAGGAACGTGCGGGTCTGCCGGTGCCCGGCGATCGCCACCCACTCGTCCAGCAGCGGGTCGTACCGCAGTTGCGACGCGGGCGGGCGGGGCGGCAGGTCGCGGGTGTCGTGCGCGCCGCGGTCCGCGTCGTCCCGGCGGTCGTAGTAGATCAGCTCGCGGCCGTCCGCCAGGTATGTGATGGTCCGTTTCACCGTTCCGCCGCCTCGTCCTCGTTCTCGTTCCCGGTGGCCGCGGGCTCGGCCAGGATCAGCGTGCCCGTCCGCTCGGCGAGGGCCTCGCGCGCGTCTTCCGGCAGGCCGGTGTCGCTGATCAGCACGTCGGCCTTCTCGAGCTCGGCGATGGTGCTGAAGCCCACCGTGCCCCACTTGGTGTGGTCGGCCAGCACCACCAGCCGCTGCGCCGCGGCGATCAGCTCGCGGTCGGTCTCGGCCTCCAGCATGTTGGGCGTGCTGAACCCGGCCCGCGTGCTCATGCCGTGGACGCCGAGCATCAGCGTGTCGACGTTCAGCGACCGCACCGCGGCCACCGCGACCGGTCCCACCAGGGCGTCGGAGGGAGTGCGCACGCCGCCGGTGAGGACGATGGTCTGGTCCGGCCGCCCGCCGTGGTGGAACACCTCGGCGACGCGGGGGGAGTTGGTGATGACGGTCAGCTCAGGCACGTCCACCAGGTGGTGCGCGAGGGTCCACGTGGTGGTGCCCGCCGACAGCGCGACCGCCGTGCCGGGCCCGGCCAGTTCGGCGGCGCGACGGGCGATGGCCTCCTTCTCGGCCTGCTGGCGCACCGACTTGGCGGCGAAGCCGGGCTCCTCGGTGGAGCCGGACCCGACGGCCGTCGCGCCGCCGTGCACCTTCTCGACCAGCCCGCGCTCGGCCAGGACCTCCAGGTCGCGGCGGATGGTCATGTCCGACACCCCGAGGTCGCGCACCAGTTCGGCCACCCGGGCCGCCCCGTGCCTTCGCACGCGCCGCAGGATGGCCTGCTGCCGCTGCTGGGCCAGCATCGCCCCTCCTTTTCCACAGATTCCAGCAAATCATCCCACATAACCACGGGTTGACTGTTGGAACATGGTGGAACGGCCGGCATGGGCGGCGCACGACGGGCTTTTGCAAGATCCAGGGTTGTGGGGCACGGGCGGCGGGGGCATTGTGGGGGACGAGACCCACGCGAAAGGGGATCCACGATGGGCAGACGCGCACGCAAGAGCCGGGCCCGCAAGAAGAAGAAGGCCAACCACGGCAGGCGCCCGGCGAGCTGAGCCGCCGCGTACCTCCGGGCCGGCCTGATCAAGGTCCTGGTCGTCAGGCGCGGTCAGCCGTGGCGGCCCCAGGCGGCGAGCAGGCGGGTCTGGGGGTCGGCGTCCGCGGGCAACGGCGGCTGTTCCCCGATCACGCCCGACTGGCGGCACGCTTCCTCGGCGCCCGCGAACCACTCGGCGCACCGCCGCACCAGCTCAGGGTCCAGCCGTACCGGCGGGCCGATGGCCGTGGACAGGTCCCACGTGTGGATCAGCGCGTCCGCGAACAGTTCGGTGAGGTACTCCTCGCCGGACACGTCGCCGAACGATAAGCGCACCACCCGGCCGAGCACGTCCGGCGGTTCGGTGGCGCGCACGGCGGCCGCGGCGGCGACGTCGAACGCCTTCACCGGGTCGTCGCCCAGCAGGTCGCCCTCGAACAGGCCGCCGACCTCGCCGGCCGAGCGGCCCGACAGCAGCTCGGGCACCAACAGGCTCTCCTGCACGAGGTGGTTGACCAGGGTGCGCACGTCCCACCCGGAGCACGGCGTGGGTGCCCGCCACCGGTCGGGCCCGACCCGCTGCACCTGCGTGCCGCAGTCGTCCAGGGCGCGCCGGTACGCCTCGCGGATGCCCACCGTCATCTGACCCTCCCGCGTCGTCGCTCCGACGTTAACCCGTCAGGAAGATCTCTTCACCGCGCCGGCCCTGACCGGACCCGGCCGCTCCCGGCGGCGGGCCCCGCGTCCGTGCCCGGGTCAGCCCATCTTCTTCAGCGCGTCCCCCACTGCCCGATGGAATGTCGGATATGCGTAGATCATCGACCGCAGCTCCCGCACCGGCACCCGGGCGTGCACGGCCAGCGTCAGCATGCCGAGGACCTCGCCCGCGTACGGCCCCGCGGCGCTCGCCCCCACCAGCACCGGGTCGTCGCCGTCCTCGGCCACCATCTTGACGAAGCCCTCCGCGCCGTGGATCCACCCCCGGCCCGACAGGTCCCCGGTGACGACGCGCACCGCGAGGCCCCGCTCCCGCGCCTTCGCCTCGGTCAGTCCCACCCCGCCGACCTCGGGGTCGGTGAACGTCACCCGCGGCACCGCGTGACGTCGCCCGAGCGGCCCCGGCTCGCCGAGGATGTCGGCCCGCGCGATGCCCGCCTGGTAGATCGCCATGTGTGTGAAGGCGCCCTGCCCGGTGACGTCGCCGATGGCCCACAACCCGTCGGCGGCCCGCATGCGTTCGTCCACCTCGATCGCCGGCGCCGACTCGTCGACGCCCATCGCGCCCACCCCGACGCCCGCCAGGTCCACCCGCCGCCCGGTGGCGACCAGCAGCCGCTCGGCGCGGTAGCTGCCGTCCTCGGTCATCGCGGTGAACGCCGACCCGTGGTGGTCGACCCGCGTCACCTTCGTCCCGGTGCGCACCGTGACGCCGTCCTCGGCGAACACCTTGGCGAGCAGCTCGCCCGCCTCCGGCTCCTCACCGGGCAGCAGCCGGTCCGCGGACTCCAGCAGCGTGACCTGCGCGCCGAACCGCGCGAACACCTGGGTCAGCTCCACCCCGACGGCGCCGCCGCCGAGCACGATCAGCGACTCCGGCACCTTCTCGGTCCGCACCGCCCCGCGGTTGGTCCAGAACGGCGTCTCCGCCAGCCCCGGGATCGGCGGCACGGCCGGCACCGTGCCGGTGGCGAGCACGATCCCGCGCCGCGCCCGCAGCACCCGGATCTCCCCGGCGCCGTCCCCTGTGGGCTCGACGGTGACCTCACGGTCGCCGGTGATGCGCCCGCGTCCGCGCACCAGCGTGGCGCCGGTGCCCGAGAACCGTTCGGCCGCGACCTTGTCGTTCCAGTCGTCGGTCGCCTCGTCCCTGATGCGGCGCGCCACCGGCGCCCAGTCGGGCTCGGCGTGCGACGTCCCGGCCAAGCCGGGGACGCGCCGGCACTCGGCCAGCACGTCCGACGCGCGCAGCATCATCTTGGACGGCACACACGCCCAGTACGGGCACTCGCCGCCCACCAGCTCGGCCTCCACACCCGCCACGGCCAGCCCCGCCTCGGCGAGGCGCTGCCCGATCTCCTCGCCGCCCGGGCCGAGCCCCAGCACGACGACGTCGAACTCTTCCTTCTCCGAAACCATGAATGCCCCCTGCCCGGTCTCCCGCGCTCCAACCAGCGCCTCAGCGGGCCGTCCCGGCACGCCTGCGGCGGTAGGAGGCGGCTTTGCTCTTGCTGCCGCACTCGGCCATGTCGCACCAGCGGCGGGTGTGGCCCCGGCTGTGGTCCACGTACAGACGTGTGCAGCCCTCCGCGGCGCACCTCCTGACGCGGGCGGCGTCCGGGCCGCCGAGCAGGTCGAGGGCGTCGCGCGCCAGCACGGACGCGACCGCGCGCCAGTCCCCAGCGCGGCGCAGCGCGCCGTCCGGGGCCAGGTGGAGGGTGACGGGCGGCGCGGCGGCGGCGTCGTGCAGCGCGTCCAGGTCCTCCTCGGACCACGGCTCGGCGCGCAGCCGCGCGGTGACCATGCGGTAGATCGTCTCCCGCAGCCGCAGGAGCCCGGCGAGGTCCCCGGGGCCGGCCGGGACGGGCTCGGTCACGAGGCCCGCCCGCACGGCCCAGGCCGCGAGGTCGCCGGGTGTGGCCAGCAGTTCCTCACGGAGGCTGGCGCGCCACCTCAGCGTGGCCGCGAAGTCGAGCGCGGGCCGTCCGGTGAGATACACGGACTCCACGTCACCAATCTGACAGGTGACGCGGGAGGGGCGAAGGGCGGCGGCGGCGCCTTTGCCCTTCCTGTAAGCGCCCGTGGCGCGGGCCTTACGTCACCGCCTTGACAGGTCACGGCAGGCGGTACCTACAGTGAAGGTCACCGGCTCAGCCGGTGACGCGCGTACCTCACCCCCCTCGAACCCACACGGGTCATACAGCCCTTCGGGCGGCGAGAGGAGGTGACGGCTCCCATGGACATGGTGCTGTCCATCTGGGTGACCGTTCTCGTAGGGGTCGTCGCGGGCGCCGGCTGGCAGATCACCGGCCGCCTGCTGCGTCCCGTGGAGGCGGTGCGCGCCGAACTCGCCGCCGTCGACGGCCACGACCCGCACGCCCGGATCTCCGAGCCGTCCAAGGCGCGACTGGCCGGCCGCCTCGCCCGCACCATCAACGCCACCCTCGCCCGGATCGAGCAGACCAGCGAACAGTCCCGCCAGACACTGGAACGGCAGCGCCTCTTCATCGCCGACGCCTCCCACCGCCTGCGCGACCCGGTCACCGGCCTGCGCCTCCGCCTGGAGGACGCCCGCGCCCACCCCGAGGACACCGACCTCCCCGACCTGCTCTCCTGCGCCCTCCACGACGTGGACCGCCTCCAGCAGATCGTCACCGACCTCCTCGACCTGGCCGCCGTCCCCACCCGGCGCCCCGCCGATCCGGAAGCCCCCGGACGGGGTCAACCCACGCCGGACGCGTGAGCCGCGGTCACAGGCGACTCTCCGCTGTGTGTCCCGGCTCGGCTCGCAGGGGCGCGGCGGGCCGAAGCGGGAGGCACCGTGGCGTGCCGCCGTCCCCGCCTCCACCGCGGCGCCGTCCGGCACGGAAGGTCTTGCGCTCTAACTCTATCTAGGTAGATATTTGAGCCATGGTACGTGCACGACGTCCCTCACCGCAGACCGCGGCCGTGCTCGCCGCCCTCGCCGAGGCGGGCGCGGCCTGGAGCCACGGCTACGACCTGTGCCGCGCCCTCGGACTGAAGGCGGGCACGGTGTACCCGATCCTCATCCGCCTCACCGAGCGCGGGCAGGTGGAGACCTCCTGGGAGACCGACCCGCCCCGCGGCCGGCCGGCCAGGCACCTGTACCGGCTCACCACCGCGGGCGCCGAACTCGCCCGCACCGTGACCGCGCCGCCGCGCCCCGCCCTGACCGCCCGCGCCCCCCGTCCGGCACCCAGACCCACCTGACACTCGCCTCCCGGCACCCCGTCTCCCGGCACCCCGTCTCCCGGCACCCCGTCTCCCGGCACCCCGTCTCCCGGCACCCCGTCTCCCGGCACCCCGTCTCCCGGCACCCTCGCCCCTTGACCAGGCCCCATCTGATCCCCGCTCCATGGACCAGGGCCATCCGGCATTCCCCCGACCAGGCGCACCTGACCTGCGCACCTTCAGCTCCCAGCCCGTCCGGTAGCGGCCAGGCCCCTCTCCGGCTCGTCCGCCCGTGACCCGATCAGATCCCTCCTGGCCCAGGACCACCTCACCCCGATCCCTCGATCCCTCGATCCCTGGCCCGCCCCTGCCGTTCGGAGGCCGTCGATGCACTACTACCTCTTTGTCCTGGCGGTGCTCGCACCCGCGCCCGCGATCGCGATCGTGGTGCTCGCGGTCCGGCTGCGGGCCGCCGTGCGCCAGGGTGGTGCGAGGGCGCTCGCCGCCCGCACCCTCGCCGCGTGGCGGGGCGGAACGGGGCGGCCCGTGTGGCCGGGACTGGCAGCCGTCGCCGTCACCACCGGGCTGCTCACCGCCGGCGTGGAGCGCTGGTTTCTGGCGGAGGTCACGGACGGCCTGCCCTCAGGTTTCGACGTGGTGTTGCTGAGCACGATGCTCGGGCTGCTCGCGGCCCTGGTGTGCGCCACGCTCACCGGCCTCGCCGCGGCCGCGGTGGCCCGTGCCCGCGGGTTCGGGGCCGGGACCGTCGCCGGGCTTCTCGCGCTCGCCGCCGTGGCCGCCGGCACCGCCTGCGCGCACCTGCCGCTGCGTGCCACCTACCTGGCGGAGCCAGACATCTTCCCCGCCATCGTGGTCATCGGCACCGGCAGGCTGTTCGGCCCGTTCGAGGTCTTCCTCGCCGCGCTGGCCTGGGCCCTGCCGTGGCCCGTCCTCGGCGCCGCGCTCGCCGCCCGCGCCGGGACCCCGGGCCGCCGGCGGGCGATACGCGACACCTGGCAGCTCATGGTCGATCTGGCCGTCGCGGACCTGCCCGGCCACCGGTCGGCGTGGGGCACGGCCCTGCGGGCCGAGCTGGCGGCGATCGACCCGCCGGCCGAACGCCGCCGGTTCGCCCTCGGGGGAGTGTGGGCCGTCCTGCGATCAGGTCAGCCGCGCGGCGCGTGGATCATGGCCGCCGGGACGGCCGTAGTCGTGGGCGGCGGGGTCTTCGCCGCCTCGCGCTGGTCACTCGCCCACGACCGGGGCGGCGTGCTCGGCTTCTGGACGGCCGCCCCGACCGTCCTGCTGCTCGCCATCACGCTCACCACGGCGTGGCGCCACCGCTCCTTCGGCTCAGGCCTGCGCGTAGGAGCCCTGGCCGGCCTCACCGCCATGGCGGCCGTACTCGCCGTCAGCATCCCCGAGGCCGTCGTCTGGGCAAACGCACAGGCCGGCTACCTGAGCACCGGCGACGCCGTCCCCCCGACCTGGCAGGCGGCCGTCCTCGACGTCCTGCGCCCCGAGTTCCTCACCGCCATGACCGTCTTCTGGACGACAGGCGCCGTAGGCGGCGCCGCCCTCGGTACAGCCCTCTCCCGCCGCCCGGCCGACACCACGGCCCTCACGGGCTGACCGGGGAACGCCGGCTTTCGAAAAGAGAAGACGCACGACCTGGGGAGACGGCCGAGGCCCGCGATCGGGTGACGGAGTCTCCCGGCCTGGGCCTTCGGCGTGGGAGCGGACGACGGGAATCGAACCCGCGTAGCCAGTTTGGAAGATTTCGGCTCACGACTGCCCGACCTGCCGCGCCGCTCGTCAAAGCCCGTGTGCCCCTGTCCATGACTTCCCATGAGTCCCCCTTGATCAGCGCCCCATCGGGCACGCAACGGGCACGGCAACCGGCCACGGAGCTCTTCATTGTCGGTATTGTTCGCCCCATGATCCGGAGGCTGCGGCCACGCTCACGACAGTGGCCGGCGGGCGTGGTCGTGAGCGGTTGTGTGGGGCTGTTGCAGTACCCACCCGGCTCCTGGTCCCTCCCCGTCCTTCTCATAGCTGCCGACCCCCAGGGTGAGGCCGCCGTGTCAAGGGTCAACGTAGTTGATCGCGTAGCGACGCCGAAGGCGCCCTTGACTCGGTGGGCTCAACCGGGACACTCGACAGCGAGGAGGATGGGGTAGTGGCTAAGCAAGTACGCATTGCTTGCCCATAGGAGATCAGGTGATCTAGTGACCTACTTATACGAAGAGCGAGAAGAACTTCCGCCCGGGACTTACGGTGACCTGGATCTGGAGCGGGAGTTCTATGTCCACAACTCAGATCTTGCAGCGGACTGGCTGGACGCCTTACCTCCCTCGGCTCAAGCAGACATGTGGACCTTGGAGATACGGTGTCCTCATCGGGGCTGCATGCTGGGTCAGGTCTACTCTCTCCCGCTGCAAGGGGACGGGCAACGCTTGCTTTTCCTGGGGCGTACATCTGGCAAGGTGGTGCGCGCCCGCTTACTGAACTGGGCCTTTTCGGATGGCTGGAACGGGCCTCCAGTTTGGTTTCCGGTCGGCTGTCGACATGGGCATGGCACCCTCGAAAGGGCTTGGCTTTTAGATCTTGTACGTGTTATCAAGGGTTGGCACCATGCCTTCGAGACAGTCGAGCAGATGCGAGCTTCTGTCCCAGAAGCTGTACGAAAGGGACTCGCGCGAAGATGCTTCCACCCCAAGCCGGAGGCATGGCGAGGCAACCCCAGCAAGCGTCGCTGAGATCGTGTAGTTTGGGCATGAACAAGTTGGTAGCTCGCGCTGCATCAAGGTGAGTGTGCGCCATCTCTGTATGGCCCCGCCGCAGCCGCCCGGAAATGAGCACCGGGGACAGAACCCTGGAGGGTCAGTTCCCATGCTCATGTTGGCTGTCGCAGCTGTTGCTACATCCACCATCACCTCACTCTTCGCGTACCTCCGTTACCGCGCGTACCTTGATCTCGCAAAGCACGTGAGCGACACCCGGGGGTTGGCTGGGCTCCGCGCACTTGGTGTTGTGGCTAAGCCTGACGTCAGGGCTGGTACGGCTAGCCTCATAAGCGGCAAGGTCGCAAAGTCGGTCGAAGGCTCGGTGCCAAGCCACAGCAGATAAGTCGTCAAGAGGGTAGAGGCGGCGGCGCGCCTTGTGGCGGTGGCTCAGGCTTTGGTCGGCGGGTGCTGGGTGCGGCGGGCGGCCCGCGTTCCCGCCGCCGGCCGGGACCGGCGCCCACGCCGCACGCCCGGCCGGGCGGAGCGGGCGGCGGGCCGTGCGGCGGCGCGGAGCGCCGTCGCCTTGATCTTCATGAGACCAATTCGGCAGCGTAAGAGGGATTGTTCCGCATGCAGCTGCACTGAACTGCCTTTTCGGGTAAGACTGTGCGTATGACGGCGGAGCAGGGTGCTGCAACTCTTCATTTGGGAGCGATGCGCGGAGCGGTTGGCGACGACGAACCGCAGATCAGCGTACTTCGGGAAGCGTCCCCTGAAGAGATAGACCAGACCAAAAGCGCTATTTCGCTGCTGTCATTCATGGTTGAAGTGAATCCTATTGGTGACCTCCGTGCCGCCGCTGATCGCATAGTTAATTTGGTTAGAGAGCTCGTTAAATCTAATCGCACGGACTCTGCGTTTGTGAATTTGATTTCCCGCAGGGTTCATATGGGAGTAGACGACTGGCTGCGTAGCCTACGTTCTTTGGATGACCATACGGCGCATTGGCTGTCTGGTCGTTTCGGAAAGGATTCTGATGAGCTGAAATCATTCAGGAATGCTGCTAGTGAAGCCTTTGATGATTATTTTGCATATCGGTTCTGTTGCAAACTGCGAAACTATAGCCAGCATGTCGGGCAGGCATTGCAGAACTTCACCTATGGAGGGATGGAGGTTGAGCCAGGCGAGTTTGAACACTACTTAAAGCTGGAGTTCGATTCGCGTAGCCTTCTTTCCCAGTATGACGGGTGGGGAAGCATCGTCAAAGCGGATCTTGAATCTGTCGGCGGAATTTTTGACTTCTTTCCTGTTCTTAATTCCACCATGCTGGCTACGGAGCGTATGTTGGCTAGAACGTTCATTGCTCTAGAAGTGCATCTCCGTGAGGCCATACGAGTTGTGAAAGCGAAGGCCGAAGAGGTTGCGGAATTCGGCGAACCTTTTTTTATGGAGGTGCCGCCAGATTTAGGTGAGCAGACTAGTCGTTTCACCGTCAAAATGTCTGCGATTAAGTCCAGCCTGGCCGTTACTGCTGAGGATTCGTTAAGGCAGTCGCGTTTCGTGCTCGGGCTGCCACCAATTGGTGTGCGTTAGTGATCAATCGAGCAGTTCTGGACGGTTAGTCGCAAGAGCTTGTCGCGCTGTCGTATATCGGTCGTGAAATTCCCTGGCAAGGCTTTCGCGATGATAATGTTGATGCAGTATTCGATCGAGGTCGGCCGCGCGGTTGACAAGGTCGGTGAGGGATCTGCGTTCGATGTGGAATGCCGTCACACCTTGGTCTACGGCGGCGTCGAGGTTGCCTCGTCTGGCATGGATGATGCCGAGGTCTATGTGTGCGTCGGCTACGCGCATTGGGGCGTTGCTGGTGCCGTCGGGGCGGGTGTGCATTTGGATGGTTTCTAGGGCGTGTTCTTCGGCGCGGTCGTTGTCGCCTAGCCAGGTGTAGGCGGTGGCGGCGTAGAACATCCATTTGGCGTGGTCGAAGACGAAGTGGTGGTCGGGGTGGTCGGGGGTGGGGAGTTTGGCGAGGATGTCGGCGCCGCGGGAGAGGGCCTGGTCGGCTTCTCGGCGGTTTCCCATGCGGGCTAGGCCTCGGGCTTCTTGCAGGGTGAGTTGAACCATGGCGCTGGTTTGACCGGCGGCTTTCTGGCCAGTTCGGGCGGCGGTGACTACGTCTTCGTATCGGCCTTCGACTAGGGCGAACCAGGCGGACATCTCGTGGGCCCATGCCATCAGTTCGCCGTGTCCTACCTGGTGACCCATTTCGTAGGCGGCGCGGCGGGAGGTTTCTGCCTCTTCGCGTTCGCCTAGGTCGTAGTGGATGCAGCCCAGTAGCGCGGTAAGCCACCCAGTGATGACGAGGAGTTCGCGGTGCTGGGCCAGGGTGAGCCGGCCGGACAGCAGGCGGTTGATTTGGGCGAGGCGCTTTTGGGTGCGGTCGCGGAGGGTGGCGGCGGGGACGACCGGGTAGGCGCGGCAGAGTAGATCGACGGCTTCAGCGAGGGCCTCTAGGGTTCCGGGGCCGACGTCGGACGCTTGGAGCTGCTGGGCGAGTTCCATGGTGCCGTACAGGTCGGCTTCGGCTCGCATGGCGTCGGCCGGGATGAATGGCGTCTCTATGAGGCGATTCGCGTTTCCGCGTTTGTTGGGGATGAAGCCGAGATCTTCGGGTTGGTATCCGGTGGCCTGGATGAGGGCCAGGCGGTAGGGGGCGTGTGGCCAGGCGACTTCGCCGGCTTCCCAGCGGCGGATGCGTTCCTCGTCGCAATTGAGGCGTTCGCTGATGCCGGTTGAGGTGGCGTTGATTCGGGCGGCCAACTCGGCGCGGGTGAGGTGTTGGGCGTTGCGCCAGGCGCGGAGCTGCACGTTGGGCACTGTGTTCGGCATCTCCGGGCAAACCTCCCATTCAGGGGGGCGAAAAAGGGGGCCGGGTTGGGGGTCCCGCCTTGATCGGTTCGCTGTTTGTCTTGCCGTCAGGCAACCAAGGTACGTCAGACCGCCTTCCGTCGTAGGGAGCGCGGGGCAACCAAGGAGATGGCAACGGTGACCCGGCCAGTCGAGACCAGCGACACAGTCCCCTGTTCCTTATGCCGAGGACGTGGCACGAAGCTGTGTAACTCGCGGCGCGGGCTCCTGATCAGCCCTGATGACGGTGAAGGTCCCGTCAGGGAGGAACGCGACTGTTTCGACTGCCTTGGCGCGGGCCGGGTCGGAAGGGAAGCGGCATGAACTCGGTGATCTTGAAAGTGATGGGTGGTGACATGGATCCGCAGGTTCCGGATGAGGCCGCCAAGCTGGTGCGGCTACGTGATCACCTGACCGAACTGGGCGTGCGGGCCGAGCTGCGCGACAACAACAGCGCTCTCATGGTTCATCGCCCGTACAACGGACTGCCGGTGTGGGTCTTCGTCGGGTACGGCGGCGCCTTCTACTCCTGGCAGTCGGCGGAGAAGCGGCACCCGGTCAATGACGTGAAGGGTGCGGCGCAGACCCTCTCCGACTACATCGTCGGACGGGTCTTCTAGGACCGGCGCGGCGAGACAGGCGACCTCCCATAACAGGTATGGGAGGAAACTTCCCCCTGTCTCGTCGCGCCCTTTGCGTGCTCGCCCTCTGTACTGGTCCGGGCCCCTGGCTGAGTGGTAAGCCTCCGTTCGCGTGACAGGTGGCATGGTGCAGGTCTACGCTCAGCTTGGTAAAACAACCTGTCGGGTGTTGGACGGTCGTGATGTCGCTAGAGTCGGTGCCGCCGAAGTACGCACAGCTTGTGCAGACACTTCAGCGGCGCATAGATGCGGGAACCTACCCGCCTGGTTCGCTGCTGCCCAGCGAGAACCAACTGATCCAAGAATTCGGCGTCTCCCGTCCCACGGTGGTGGCGGCCCTGCGCATGTTGCGGGAACAGGGCTGGGTCGAATCACAGCAAGGTAAGGGCCGGTTCGTACGGGGCCGTCCGGTGATGACGACGATGGAGCAGCCTCGGCCGGGCCAGGCGTACGTGAGCAGTCCGGAAACCAGTACGGCGGGCCAGGTGCTCGACGTGGCGGCGGTCACCGCGCCGAACCGGATAGCCGTGCTGCTCGGTCTCAAGCCCAAGAGCAGGGTCTTCCTTCGTCGTCGCCTTCTCTCCCATGGGGATGAGCCCTCTGAGATCGTCTCGGTCTGGCTGCCCCTCGACCTGTCGGAGGGAACCGATCTGACCAGTGCTGAGCCACTGTCGCAGGGGCTACGCGAGCACATCGAAGCACGTAAGGGCGTCCGGTTCGATCACGTCCTAGAGCAGATCATCGCGCGGATGCCCACCGCCGATGAGGCACACCAGCTCGGCATGCCGAAGAGCGTGCCGCTGCTCGTGGTGTTCGCCTCGCTGCGAGATGCCGCCGGCCGTGCCCTGGCCGTGGTTGACGTGCTGCTTCCTGCCGACCGTCACGAGTTGGAGGACGCCTACGCGATCAGTTGACCGGAGATGTCCAAGAAAACCCGCTTAGGCACTTGACCTATCAAGCGGGTTTTCTTATGCTCTAGTCAGTTGACAGGTTAAGTGTCTGTCATCCAAGTCAGGAGCGATCCCATGGCACTGCAAGGCCCCATCCCGGTCACCTTCGGCATGGTCTTCCCGCACGGCTGCTACGTCGTGGGGGAGGTCGAGAAGGTCAAGGACTTCGACGCCTCGACCAACGGGCGGTTCGTCCAGGCGCGTGACAAGCAGACGGGGGAACTCGTCTGGCAGGTCGCCGTGATGGACGGTGACCCGACGCTCAAGCCCGCTCAGAAGACGGTGGCGGTCAAGATCCTGGCGCCGGTCCAGCCGGTTCCCCCGGCTCCGACGTCCGGTTCGCCGTTCACCCCGGTGGAGTTCGACGGCGTGACTGTCACCCCGTACGTCAACGGACAGGGACGGCTGGCGTACTCCATCCGGGTCCGTGAGATGCGCGGGCTTCGGGCGGGTGCGGCGAAGAACACCCCCAACCCCAGTAGGGAGAACATCTGATGCCCCGTCACCGCCGGCGCCGTGCGTCCAGCGTGATCAACCTCAACACCGGTCACGGAGCCAAGGCCGGTAACCACCCCTACCCGGCGCGTACCCCGGTGCTGATGCTCGACTTCGGGGCGACGTCGGTCCTCGTCACCACCACGGCCAGTGACACGGTGACCGCCTCGGACGTCGACTTCGCTCGCGAACTCGCCAGTGAGGCGCACGCATTCGCCGTCTCGGTCGAGCGCATGTTCCTCCGCTCCTCGACCGGTGAGGACGCACCGGCATGAAACACGACCCTTACACCTACATCACGGTGGCCGTCGAGCCGGAACACGACCCCCGCGTCTCGGTCTCGTTCCGTACCGCTGACCTCCATGTCAGTGCCTTGGTGGTCAGCGAGACGCGTCCGCATCTCTTCTTGGAGACGCCCCAGGGACTTGTCTCGATCTCCACCACGGGCGCCGGTCCGGTCACGGCGGGGGACCTGTCCGTCGCCCACGAACTGTTCCAGGCCGCCGCTCGCTACCTCGCTGACTGCGAGCGGTTACACACCCCGGACCACGACCAGAGCAAACAGGCCGACCCCGGCGAGAAAGCGGCCTGAGGCGCAAGGCGGGGCCGCTGGAAGCAGCAACTTCCGGCGGCCCCTGGTTCTCCCCTGACTCCACATCACGAGAGGCACCAAGCTTATGTTCAAGCGGCTCCCTGGGGATGAGACACGCAATCTCGTCTCCACCACCCCGGACACTGCGGTCGTCTTCCGGCCCGCGGTCGTCCAGACTCCCGCGATCATCACGATCATCATCTTCGTCTGGCGCTGCCTGGCGGGACTGGTCCGGCTGATCCTTGTTCACCCGATCGCGACGGTCTCGCTGTCGGCGCTGTTCGTGCTCTGGCGGCTGGCGGGCTGGTTAGCCGTCGTCGTCACGCTCGGCGTGCTGGCCTCCGCCCTGACTGGCTGGTTCATCGCCGATCGGGTCTCCTTCACCCGCTGGATGACGTGGCGATTACTGGCCTTCTGGCGCCGGTTCTGGATCTACCGGCGGCACTGGCAACCCGTGATGATCGTCTCCGGGTTAGGTCGTCACCTCAAGGGGCGCGACTATCTTCCTCACCTGGTCCGGGTCGAGTGCGACTCCTGGGCCGACCGGGTCACGGTGAAGATGTTGTCGGGGCAGGCGGTGAAGGACTGGGCCGACCGTATCGAGCACCTGGCGCACGGCTTCGGCTCGGTGTCGTGCCGGGTGACGGTCCAGCGGGCCGGGCGGCTGATCCTGACCTTCCCGCGTCGTGACCCGCTGGCCGTGCCCATACCAGCTTTACCGGTGCCCGAGACGGCATCAGTGGGGCCGGTCGAGATCGGTATACGGGAGGACGGCGAACCCTACCGGCTCAAGGTTCATGGCACTCATGTGCTGATCGCGGGGGCGACCGGGGCCGGCAAAGGCTCCTATCTGTGGTCGGCCATTCGCGGTCTGCTCCCTGCGGCCGGGGCCGGGCTGGTCAAGCTGTGGGCACTCGATCCCAAGCGGATGGAGCTGTCCTACGGGCGGGCCCTGTTCGGTGACCGGTACGCCGCGACGCCTGGCGAGTGCGCTGACCTGTTGGAGGCGGCTGTGGCGCTGATGCAGGAGCGGGCCGACCGGTTCGCCGGTATCCGGCGCTCTCACGCTCCCAGCGCTGATGATCCGTTCGTGCTGGTGCTGGTCGACGAGGTGGCGTTCCTGACTGCCTACCAATCGGACAAGGGGCTTCGCCAGCGCATCACCAGTGCCCTTGCCACCTTGACGACTCAAGGCCGCGCGGTCGGCGTCGGCGTCATGGCGGCACTTCAAGATCCGCGCAAGGAAGTCATGAACATCCGTAACCTGTTCCCGGACAAGATCGCTCTTCGGCTCGACGAGTCCGAACAGGTCGACATGGTGTTGGGGGACGGGGCACGCGACCGGGGAGCACTGGCCGATCGGATCTCACCCGATCACACACGCGGTGCGGGCATCGGGTACGTCCGGTTGGAGGCCGATCCCGATCCGGTGCGCGTCCGGGCGGCCTACGTCACGGATTCCGACATCCGGGCCATGGCGGCTGAGTTCGCCGGGGCGGGCGGTGGTCGATGACGCTGGCCTACTTCCTCGAAGGGCTGCGTTGCTCGCTCTGCGGTGCTCTCGGCCTGCTCTGGCTGGACCCCGTCCGGGGCACGGTCGAGTGCCGCGAATGTGGTGGGACGGCCCGGTGCGTCCCCGAATCCGGGGAGGCGGCGTGATCGTTGATCGCAAGACGCCTCGGGCGGTACGAATGGCGCAACCCCTCGCCCGTGATGTGGTCGAGCTGGTGGCCGTCCAGCACGGCGTATGCATCCGGCCCGTGCCGCTCAAGCGCATCGACACGGGGACCGGGAAGGCAGAGATCATCGACGTGCCCTGCGGGGCCACTCTGGCGAGCAAGTGTCCTTCGTGCGCCAAGCGGAACCGGCACCTGCGGATGGCCCAGTGCCGTGAGGGCTGGCACCTCGACCACGAACCCGTCATCACCCCGGACGAGCCGGACGCGGATCAATGCTGGCTGGTCGAGTTCCGCTCCGACGTCCAGGCGCAACGCGATCGGGCCGCGTCGGCCGGCGAACCCGTCGATCACCTGGACGCGGCCATCGCAGAACTGGATGAGGAGATCAGAGGCGCGGGGATGCGGGGCAACGTGCTCGGCCGTACCGTTCCGAAGCGGAACCGGTCCACCAGGCGGCGCAACGATGCTCCCGACCTGCCCAAGCGGGCCAGGCGGAACACGACTCTGGGCCGGACGTTCACCGGCTCGGACGGCAAGGTCTACCGGCCGTCGCTGTTCGTGACCCTCACGCTTCCCTCGTACGGGCGGGTGAGCAACGGCGTACCGCTCGACCCCTCCACCTACGACTACCGGCGGGCCGCTCGGGATGCGCTGCACTTCTCCAAGCTGGTGGATCGGTTCGTGCAGAACCTTCGCCGTGTGGCCGGTTACGACGTCCAGTACTTCGCCAGCGTCGAACCTCAGAAGCGGCTGGCTCCGCACCTGCACATGGCCGTCCGGGGGACCCTGCCACGCGCGGACGTCAAAGCCGTCGTGGCGGCCACCTATCACCAGGTGTGGTGGCCTCAGGCGGACCGGGTCGTCTTCGAGGGGGAGCACCTGCCCGTGTGGGCCGGGCGGGATGACGACGCCGGTGACGTCGACCAGCGGGCGGGCGACTACCTCGACCCGATGACCGGGGAGATCCTGCCCACCTGGGATGAGGCGCTCGATCGGCTCGACGCCGGTGCCGAACCCCTGCATGTGGTCCGCTTCGGTGCCCAGGTCGATGTTCAGGGCGTGCTGGCCGGCACCCCGGATGTCGACCAGTGCATCCGGTACCTGTCCAAGTACCTGACCAAGTCCATCGGCGAGACCCTCGACCCCGACAATCCGGCACAGCGCGACCATGCGGCACGGATGGCGGAAGCCCTGCGCTTCGAACCATGCTCTCCGACCTGCCCGAACTGGCTGCGTTATGGCATACAGCCCAAGTGCGCCAGATCGGGGATGCGGCCGGGCGGCTGCAAGGGCAAGGCCCATAAGCCCGAACACCTCGGCTACGCGGGACGTCGCGTCCTGGTCTCACGCAAGTGGTCGAACAAGACCCTGACCGAACACAAGCAGGACCGCCGTACCTGGGTTCTGGAAGCGCTCGGGCTGGACGACCGAACGGCCACGCATCCCGACCGCTATATATGGCGCCCTGTGCCCAACGGGGACGCCAATGTGCCGCCGCTCACCCTGCGGCTGTTGCGCTCCGTCGCGGAACGCCAGCGCTGGCGCGCGACCTTGCAGCGACTCCAGGCCGAAGCGGCGGGGCGAGATCTTTCGGCAACCGAGAGGGGCGGGAGGGCGGCATGACCCGGAAAACCGTAAGGCAGGAGACCTCGGACCGGGTCCGCGGTGCCCTTCTCACCGTTGATCAGGCGGCGGAGCGTCTCAACACCTCGGCGCGCTTCCCTCGTCGGCTGATCGCAGAGCGGCGCATCCTCTTCGTGCGCGTCGGGCGGAACGTCCGCATCCCTGAATCCGCTTTGGAGGACTTCATCCGGGCCGGGGTCGTGGAACCCATCACGGTGCGGCGGGGGAGGGCCGCGTGATGGCCGAGAAGCGTAAGCGGCGGTTCGGTCGCGTGCGCAAGTTGCCCTCAGGACGTTTCCAGGCGCGTTACCCCGGGCCTGACGGGGTCGATCATCCGGCCCCGTACACCTTCACCAGCGAGAGGGAGGCTGAGCGTTGGCTGGTCCTCAAGGAGGCGGAGATCCAGCGGGGCGACTGGATGAGCCCGGACGCCGGGAAGGTCCTCTTCGAGGTCTACGCGAAATCGTGGATCGATGACCGGGTTCTCAAGGTGCGGACAGAGGGTCTGTATCGGAGCCTCCTCAAGAACCACCTAGTACCGACTTTCGGCAACTACAACGTGTGCGACCTCAAGGAGGCGGACGTACGGCGGTGGCGTAAGGAACGGCTCGGCGTGGTCGGACAGTCGACCGTGGCCAAGGCGTACCAACTCCTCAAATCGATCATGAGTACGGCGGTCGAAGATGAGCTGATCCGCAAGAACCCGTGCAGGATCAAAGGCGCTGGCACCCCGGATACGCCTGAGCGGCAGATGATCCCGCTCGCCAAGGTTCTGGAGATCATGGGCAAGGTCCCCGAGCGGTACCGGGCCCTCGTACTCCTCGGGACGTTCACCAGCCTGCGATGGGGTGAGCTGGCCGGCCTGCGCCGTCCGAACCTCGACCTGGACGGGGGAGTGGTGCGAGTCGTGAGCGAACTGGCCGAACTCGACGGCGGCAAGCTCATGGAGGACACCCCCAAGTCTCGGGCCGGGCGCCGGGTGGTCTCCATACCGCAGGAGATCATCCCGGAGCTTCGTCACCACCTCGACCGGTTCGCGGAGCAGGAGGAGAACGGCCGGGTGTTCGTCGGTCCCAAAGGGGCATGGCTGCGTCGATCGGGTTTCCGGCGGATCTGGAACAAGGCCCGAGCAGACGTCGGGCTACCGGGCCTTCACTTTCATGATCTCCGTCACGTGGGCAACACCCTCGCGGCGGCGTCCGGCGCGAGCCTCAAGGAGCTGATGGCGAGGATGGGCCACGCCAGCCCCCGGGCGGCCCTGATCTACCAGCATGCGACGCAGGACCGGGACAAGGCCATCGCGGAAGCCCTGGGCCAGGCGCTCAAGGTAGCCCGTGGCGAAGGGCCGAAGCGGCGGTCCGGGAAAGGGCACCCTGGCCGGCAGGTGAGGGGCACGAACCAGGGAACGGGCACGCAACGGGCACGACATCAGAAGTAGGCCGGAAACGAACGAGGCCCTGGATGGGGGATCATGCCCCCGGCCTGGGCCTTCGTGGTGAGAGCGGACGACGGGAATCGAACCCGCGTAGCCAGTTTGGAAGACTGGGGCTCTACCATTGAGCTACGTCCGCGCGAGCCGGTGTTGGTCTGGTCTAGACTTCTGCCGGTCGTCAGGACGTAAGCGTACCGGAGATTCCAGGTGCGCGAGCGGCCGGCGGTCCGGGGTGTAGCGCAGCTTGGTAGCGCGCCTGCTTTGGGTGCAGGAGATCATCGGTTCAAATCCGGTCACCCCGACGGGTCGGTTTTCGGGCGGCGAGCCAGGTGGGAAAGTTTCACCGGGCGCCGCCGGAACGGCCGCCGGATGGGGCCGCCGAAAATGGTCGGGGAGAGGCCCGAAAACCACCGGCCTAAGCCGTCCGGCGCTTAGCGGGCGCGAAACGGTCTGTTGCGGGCGATCAGCTGGGGCTGCGAAATAACGCCCATACGGCTTTGCCGCCTTCGTCCAGTACGTCCCAGCCCCAGCAGGTGCTGTAGGTTTCCACGATGTACAGGCCGCGGCCGTTCTCCGAGACGAAATCCGGCTCCTTGGGGCGGGGGATCTCGTCGCTCGGGTCCGAGACCGCGAGCAGTACGTGCGGGGCGAGCCTGAGCAGCATCAAGACGATCGGGTGGCCGTCGTGGTGCCGGGCACTGTGGGGGGCGTAGCGGACGGCGTTGGTGACGAGCTCGGAGACCACCAGCGCGGCGTCGTCGCCGATCTGCTCGAAGCCCCATCGCCGCAACGTGCTGCGGGTGACGTCCCGGGCGGTCTTCACCGAGTCGGCCTGCGGGCGCAGGGGGCAGGTGGTGGTGTCCTCCCTGCCGGTGGAGCGCAGCAGCTTCTGGAATCCGACCTCGCGCGTCACTTCCAGGCAGTGGGCCGCGGATACGGGCTCCAGCATGGTGCCGATACCTCCCGCTGTCATCTTGAGTCTCCGCGGCCACATGGCTGTTATATGGGTCGGTGCACGTTTAACCCAATATGCACTAGGCCATCATGGGCGAGTATTCGGTTCGGTGCAAGACCCAAATGCACGTGCATGTGGAGCGTGCAGACGCACACCCTCTGGTGGTGCGTCCGGAAAAACGCTGCGGTGACCAGCCCTTGTCACGAGGGCCGGAAGTGGTGACACTGTGTGGGCTGGGCCCGAGTGAACCGAAGAAAGGAGGGCGCGCATGACTTCATTCCAGACCGGATCCGGTCCCACGGCCCTCCGCATTATGCTGGGGTCACAGTTGCGCCGGTTGCGGGAGAACAAGGGCATCACTCGTGAGGAGGCGGGTCACCTGATCCGCGGCTCCGAGTCCAAGATCAGCCGCATGGAGCTCGGACGGGTCGGCTTCAAGGAGCGTGACGTCGCCGACCTGCTCACCCTGTACGGCGTCGCGGACGGCGAGGCGCGCACGGCCGTCATGGACCTTGTGGAGCGGGCGAACGAGCCCGGGTGGTGGCACCGGTTCAACGACCTGCTGCCGTCCTGGTTCCAGGCTTACGTCGGTCTCGAGGAGGCCGCGACCCGCATCCGCACCTACGAGGTGCAGTTCGTGCCCGGCCTGCTGCAGACCAAGGAGTACGCCCGCGCCGTCATCACCGCCGGGGCGGCCGGCATCGGGCCCGCGGAGATCGCCCGCCGCGTCGACCTGCGCATGGAGCGGCAACGCGTGCTCGACCGTCCCGACGGGCCGATCTTCTGGGCCGTCATCGACGAGGCCGCGCTGCGGCGTCCCATCGGCGGCGCCGAGGTGATGCGCGGCCAGATCCAGCACCTGCTGGAGCTGATGCGGCTCCCCGGGATCACCATTCAGGTGATGCCTTTCAGCTACGGCGGCCACAGCGCCGAGGGCGGGGCGTTCAGCATCCTGCGCTTCGGTGACAAGGAACTGCCGGACGTCGTCTACGTCGAGCAGCTCGCCAGTGCGCTCTACCTGGACAAACGCGAGGAGGTGGACCGTTACAGCGAGGTCATGGAGCGGCTGTGCGCGGTCAGCACCACTCCCGAGGCGACCGTCGAGATCCTGCAGAAGATCATCTCTGATAGACTCTGACGCCTGTCGATGACGCCGGAGGCGCCCACCTGCCCTAGACTGGCAGGCGGCGCTGGACACCCGCCGCGGTAGCGCATGCCCCACAGGATGTGCCCGTTCGGCCCGTGCACTGAGCCGCCCAAGTGGGCGCGGCGCGCGAGCATGTCGCGGTGGCCGTACGGCATGACGCGCCCGCGATCACCAGAAGCTTGATCAAGGAGACCACCCCGTGAAGACCGCTGTCGAGGAGCTGAGCCCCACCCGGGTCAAGCTCACCGTCGAGGTGCCGTTCGAGGAGCTCGAAACGAGCATGCAGGCGGCGTACAAGAAGGTCGCGCAGCAGGTGCGCGTTCCCGGCTTCCGCCCCGGCAAGGTTCCCGCCCGCATCATCGAGCAGCGCTTCGGCCGCGCGGTGGTCCTGGAAGAGACCCTCAACGACGCCCTGCCCAAGCTTTACGGCCAGGCCGTGGACGAGAGCGACGTCTTCCCGGTGAGCCAGCCCGAGATCGAGGTCACCAAGATCGATGACGGCAAGGAGGTCGAGTTCACCGCCGAGGTGGACGTCCGGCCGACCTTCGACGTCCCCGACTACGAGGGCATCGAGATCACCGTGCCCTCGGCCGAGGTCACCGACGACGACATCGACGCCCAGATCGACGCCCTGCGGCAGCGCTTCGCCACCCTCACCGGGGTCGAGCGGCCTGCCGCCACCGGCGACTACGTCGTGATGGACCTCGCGGCCACCATCGACGGCCGCAACATCGAGGAGCAGCAGGCCTCGGACGTCTCCTACGAGGTGGGTGCCGGCTCGGTCCTCCAGGGCCTGGACGACTCCCTGGTCGGCATGGCCGCCGGCGACGAGAAGACCTTCACCACGACCCTGGTGGGCGGTGAGAACGCCGGCGAGGAGGCCGACGTCACCATCCACGTCAAGAGCGTCAAGGAGAAGGTGCTGCCCGAGCTGGACGACGAGTTCGCCGGCCTGGCCAGCGAGTTCGACACCCTCGAGGAGCTCCGCGAGAGCCTGCGCGCGCAGGCCCGCCGCAACAAGCTCATCGACCAGGTCGTGCAGGCCCGCGAGAACGCCGTGACGGCCCTGCTCGACAAGATCGACATCCCGCTGCCGGAGAGCGCGCTCACCGCCGAGATCGACGCCCGCAAGCACAACCTCGAGCACCAGATCGCGGAGAGCGGCCTCAGCCGCGAGGCGTACTTCCGCCTCTACCAGACCACCGAGGAAGAGCGCTTCGCCGAGTTCGACACCAACGCCCGCAAGGCGATCAAGACCGGCTTCGTCCTGGACAAGATCGTCAAGCAGGAGGAGCTCGGCGTCAACGAGCAGGAACTCACGGACTTCGTGGTCCGCCGCGCCGCCCAGCTGGGCGTGGCCCCCAACACCCTGGCCCAGCACCTGGCCGACAACGACCAGCTCACCCTGGCCATGGTCGAGATCGTCCGCGAGAAGGCCAAGACCGTGGTGGGCGACTCCGCCAAGATCACCGACGAGTCCGGCAACGACGTGGACCTCAAGTCCATCTACACCGAGCTCAACCCCGAGCAGGAGGGCGCCGCCCCGCCCCCCGAGCCCACCGCACAGCCCGCCCAGTGACGAAAGGGGCCGTCCGCCGAGCCGGAAGGCTCCGGACGGCCCCATCACTTCCCGGGCCCAGGCTTCTCTGTCACCTGCTGGTCCCCGCCGAGCCCTGGGTGGCGCACCTGGTGGGGCGGGGACGGCCGTCAACGGCAGTTCGCATGGCGGGGCACCCCCGCGGTTCCTGAGGCTGTCCGACGACGGTCAGCTTTAGCGTGATTTTTACGAATTCGTGGGCAACTGTCGGGCTGTGACATGCGCGATCCGGCCGGCCGATGGTTGAGGAGTATCTCTTCATAGCGATGCTCGTCGCGGTCCTGATGCTGGCCGGGCGGGTGACCGCGCGCCGCTTCGGCCTGCCCCAGGCGATCCCGCTGGTACTGCTGGGCGTCGGCGCCAGCTTCCTCCCCGGCCTGGACGCCACGGTGCCCCCACCTGAGGTGATCCTCAACATCTACCTCCCCCTCCTGGTCTACCGCGCCGCGTTCCTCACCGCTCCCCGCGAGACCAGAGAGGACGCCGTCCCCATCTCGGTCATGGCGTTCGGCCTGACCTGCGTGACCGCCGTGGCGGTGACGGCCGCCGTGAAGTTCGCCGTACCCGAGCTCGAATGGGCCGCCGCGCTGGCCATAGGGGCGGCGGTGGCCCCCACCGACCCGGTCTCCGCCACCTCGGTGATGAAGCGCCTCGGCGCCCCACGGCGCCTGGTGACCATCCTGGAGGGCGAGAGCCTCGTCAACGACGCGGTGGCCCTCACGCTCTTCGGCCTCGCTCTCACGGCCCTGGAGACCCAAGTGAGCGCGGCCGAGGGCGCCGTGACGCTGGTACGGGTCGCGGCGGGCGGCGTGCTGTACGGACTGGTGCTCGGCTGGGTGATGGCCCGCGTGCGTGTGCGCATCACGGACGCCGGTGCGCAGATCGTCGTCTCGCTGATCACGCCGTTCCTCGCCTACCTCCCGGCAGAGCACTTCGGCGTCTCCGGGGTCCTCGCCGTCGTCACCACCGGCTTCTATCTCGGCGTCCGCGCCCACGGCCTGCTCCAGCCCGCCTCCAGGCTCACCGGGAACGCCTTCTGGGACGTCCTGGTGTTCCTGCTGGAGTCCAGCCTGTTCGTCCTGCTCGGCCTGGAGATCCGTCATGTCGTCGCGGGCGTCGCCGGCTACCCGGTGCCGGTGCTCGCCGGCGTGGCCGCCGTGGTGGTCGCCGCCGTCGTGCTGCCCCGGCTCGGCTGGACGATGGCGGTGTTCCCCCTCGCCAGGTGGCTCCCCGGCCGCCACCTGTCCTTCGACAGGATCGCCCGCTCCGAGCGCCTGGTGATGGGCTGGGCGGGCATCAGGGGCGCCATCACCCTGGCCATCGCCCTGTCCATCCCGCTGCCGGTGCGCCACCGCCCCCTGCTGCTCTTCCTGGCCGCCGTGGTCGTGCTCGTCACCCTGCTCGGCCAGGCGACCACCCTGACGCGCCTGATACGCCGCCTGAGGCTCGGCGAGTCGGAGGAGGAGGCCGCCGAGGAGGCCGGGGCCCGCCGGGAGACCACCGAGGCGGCGCTGGCCAGGCTGGACGAGCTCGCCGCCGACGACAAGGTGGACGAGCGCACCGCCGACGTCTTCCGGCAACTCCTGGAGCTCCGCCTGGACCGCGTCCGCGCCCTGCTGGGCGACGAGGACGACGAGGACGCCGAAGGCGCCCGCGAGGTGCGCGAGGAACTGGCCAGGGCCCAGCGCGAGAAGCTCGACAACCTCTACGAGAGCGGCCGCATCAGCGTGGAGGTCCGCAGGCGGCTGACGCACGAACTGGATCTGGAGCACCGCCGCCGCTCGGGCCCCGCCTGACCACCCGGCGGACCTGCGCCGTCAGCGAACAGGGTGGAGACGAGGCGTAACCGGTCGGTGTGCCGGGTTAAGGTCACAAGCAAAGCCCATCGATTACGACGCATCGGAAGGTGACGCTGTGACCAGCCCGCCGACCTCACATTCGCCCATCGGCTTCGGGCCGCAGGGGCGCGGCCGTGAAAACGGCGCGTACCGCCTTGAGGACCAGCTGTACAACCGTCTGCTGCGCGAGCGCATCGTGGTGCTGGGCACCGCGGTGGACGACGAGGTCGCCAACCGCATCACCGCCGAGCTCCTCCTTCTCGCCGCGGACGACGCCGATCGGGACATCTGGCTTTACATCAACTCGCCGGGCGGTTCGGTGACGGCCGGCATGGCGATTTACGACATGATGGAGTATGTGCCGAACAACATCTGCACGGTGGCCATGGGGCTCGCTGCCTCCATGGGGCAGTTCCTGCTGTGCGCCGGTGCTCACGGCAAGCGGTACGCACTGCCGCACGCCCGCATCATGATGCACCAGCCCTCCGGCGGAATCGGCGGCACGGCCGCGGACATCGCGATCCAGGCCGAGCAGATGCTCTACGTCAAGAAGACCTTGGCGGAGCGCATCGCGTTCCACACCGGCCAGCCGCTTGAGCAGATCGAGAAGGACTCCGATCGGGACCGCTGGTTCACGGCCGAGGAGGCCAAGGACTACGGCTTCATCGACCATGTCGTGCGCAGCGCGCGGCAGGTGCCCTCTGAGGGCGCCGTCTCCTAAGGGGCAACAGTGAGCGACTTGATCCGGCCGGGAGACATCAACGGCCGATACATCATCCCTTCGTTCGTCGAACGCACGACGTACGGCGTGAAGGAGATGAACCCGTACAACAAGCTCTTCGAGGACCGCATCATCTTCCTCGGGGTGCAGATCGACGACGCGTCGGCGAACGACGTCATGGCGCAGTTGCTGACGCTGGAGTCCCTCGATCCCGATCGGGACATCAGCATCTACATCAACTCGCCCGGTGGTTCGTTCACCGCGATGACGGCGATCTACGACACGATGCAGTTCGTCCGGCCGGAGATCCAGACGGTCTGCCTCGGCCAGGCGGCCTCGGCCGCGGCCGTGCTGCTGGCCGGCGGCACGCCGGGCAAGCGCTTCGCGCTGCCGAACGCCCGGATGCTGATCCACCAGCCGTCCACCGAGGGCGGCGGCCAGGGCAGCGACATCGAGATCCAGGCGCGCGAGATCCTGCGCATGCGCGCGCTGCTGGAGGAGATCGTCGCCCGGCACTCGGGCAAGTCGCCCGACGAGGTCCGTCGCGACATCGAGCGCGACAAGATCCTCAACGCCGACGAGGCCAAGGAATACGGCCTGATCGACGACATCATCCCCTCACGGAAGAAGCGCGCTCAAGCGGTGGCTTCCTGAGGACGCGGATCGCACCGGAACGGTGCCCAATTGGGCACGTTCCGGTGCGACTCACCGCTAGGGGGCGCACTGAGGGCCCAGAAGACGGTAACGTCGAAACCTGAGCGGGATGACTTTTCGGACCGAGTCCGCAAGATTCGGATCGCGGAGCAGGCGGTCCCACGCAAAGGAGTATCTGGGGTGGCACGCATCGGCGACGGCGGAGACCTGCTGAAGTGCTCGTTCTGTGGGAAGAGCCAGAAGCAAGTCAAGAAGCTCATCGCCGGACCCGGCGTCTACATCTGCGATGAGTGCATCGATCTCTGCAACGAGATCATCGAGGAGGAGCTCTCCGAGTCGTCCGAGCTGAAGTGGGACAGCCTGCCCAAGCCTCGGGAGATCTACGAGTTCCTGGACGCCTACGTCATCGGCCAGGACAAGGCCAAGAAGGCGCTCTCGGTAGCGGTGTACAACCACTACAAGCGTGTGCAGTCCGGAGAGCGCGGCCGAGACGACGGCATCGAGCTGGCCAAGTCCAACATTCTCCTGCTCGGCCCCACGGGCTCGGGCAAGACCCTGCTGGCGCAGACGTTGGCCAAGATGCTGAACGTCCCGTTCGCCATCGCGGACGCCACGGCGCTCACGGAGGCCGGGTACGTCGGTGAGGACGTCGAGAACATCCTCCTGAAGCTCATCCAGGCGGCCGACTACGACGTCAAGAAGGCAGAGACGGGCATCATCTACATCGACGAGGTCGACAAGATAGCCCGCAAGAGCGAGAACCCCTCGATCACCCGGGACGTCTCGGGCGAGGGCGTGCAGCAGGCGCTGCTGAAGATCCTGGAGGGCACCACCGCCTCGGTCCCGCCGCAGGGCGGCCGCAAGCACCCCCACCAGGAGTTCATCCAGATCGACACCACCAACGTGTTGTTCATCTGCGGCGGTGCGTTCGCCGGCCTCGAGAAGATCATCGAGTCCCGGGTCGGCAAGAAGGGCATCGGCTTCAACGCGATCATCCACTCCAAGGACGACATCGACGCCTCGGACATCTTCGCGGACGTCATGCCTGAGGACCTTCTGAAGTTCGGCATGATCCCCGAGTTCGTCGGCCGTCTGCCGGTGATCACCAGCGTGCACAACCTCGACCGTGAGGCCCTCATCCAGATCCTCACCGAGCCGAGGAACGCCCTGGTCAAGCAGTACCGCCGGCTGTTCGAGCTCGACAACGTCGAGCTCGAGTTCACCGACGACGCGCTGGAGGCCATCGCCGACCAGGCGATCCTGCGCGGCACCGGCGCCCGCGGCCTGCGAGCCATCATGGAGGAGGTCCTGCTCTCGGTGATGTACGAGGTGCCGTCCCGCCAGGACGTCGCCCGGGTCGTCATCACCAGGGAGTCGGTCCTGGAGCACGTCAACCCCACGCTGGTGCCCCGCGACCAGCTCAACGCCACCAAGCAGCAGCGCACCCCGCGGGAGAAGTCGGCCTGACTCCTCACGTGGCGTGATCCATCCGGCCCGCCCGGCCTGTGCCGCGGCGGGCCGAACTGCGGCCGGACCGGCCCGGGGGACCCGCACCGGAGATTACATTCCGTAGTGAGGCCCCCTTTGTGCCACACAAAAAGTGGGTTTTGGTGACAGATCACGGTAAACAGGCGGCCTGTCCGAATAGCGGATTAAGTGCGCGCGGCTGTACGTGGGCCCAGACAGCGTCAGGACATCCCTAGAATTGTCGCTGTGACAACGCCTGATCTGCCGACACAGTACGCACCCGCAGACGTCGAGACCCGCAGCTACGAGCGCTGGGTCGCGGAGGGCTACTTCACGGCGGACGTAGGCGGCGGGGGGGAGCCGTACAGCATCGTGCTGCCGCCCCCCAACGTGACCGGCGTCCTCCACATCGGCCACGCCCTCGACCACTCCATCCAGGACGTCCTCATCCGCCGCGCCCGCATGCGCGGCCACCAGACGCTCTGGCTGCCCGGCATGGACCACGCCGGCATCGCCACCCAGAACGTCGTCGAGCGCGAGCTCGCCAAGCAGGGCCTGTCCCGCCACGACCTCGGCCGCGAGGCCTTCGTGGAGCGCGTCTGGCAGTGGAAGGAGGAGTCCGGCGGCCGCATCCTCGGCCAGATGGCCAAGCTCGGCGACAGCGTCGACTGGACCCGCGAGCGGTTCACCATGGACGACGGCCTGTCCCGCGCCGTGCAGACCATCTTCAAGCACCTGTTCGACGACGGGCTGATCTACCGCGCGGAGCGCATCATCAACTGGTGCCCCCGCTGCCTCACCGCCCTGTCCGACATCGAGGTCGACCACTCCGACGACGAGGGTGAGCTGATCTCCATCCGGTACGGCGAGGGCGACGCGTCCATCGTGGTCGCCACCACCCGGGCCGAGACCATGCTCGGCGACACCGCCGTCGCCGTCCACCCGTCCGACGAGCGGTACGCCCACCTGGTCGGCACCATGGTCGAACTGCCCCTCACCGGCCGCATGATCCCCGTCGTCGCCGACGAGCACGTCGACCCCTCGTTCGGCACCGGCGCCGTCAAGGTCACCCCGGCCCACGACCCCAACGACTTCGAGATCGGCCGCCGCCACGGCCTGCCGTCGCTCACCATCATGGACGAGCGCGCTGTCGTCACCGCGCACGGCCCGTTCCAGGGCCTCGACCGGTTCGAGGCGCGGCCCGCCGTCGTGGCCGCGCTGCGCGCCGAGGGCCGCATCGTCGCCGAGAAGCGCCCCTACCTCCACGCCGTCGGCCACTGCTCGCGCTGCAAGACCGTCGTCGAGCCGCGGCTGTCCCTGCAGTGGTTCGTCAACGTCCAGCCGCTCGCCAAGGCCGCCGGCGACGCCGTGCGCGACGGCCGTACCCGCGTCCACCCGCCGGAGCTCGCCAAGCGCTACTTCGACTGGGTGGACGACATGCACGACTGGTGCATCTCCCGCCAGTTGTGGTGGGGCCACCGCATCCCGGTGTGGTACGGCCCCGAGGGCGAGGTCCTGTGCGTCGGCCCCGACGAGGAGCCGCCGCCCGGCTACACCCAGGACCCCGACGTGCTGGACACCTGGTTCTCCTCGGCGCTGTGGCCGTTCTCCACGCTCGGCTGGCCGGAGCGCACCCCCGAGCTGGAGCGCTTCTACCCGACCACGGTGCTGGTGACCGGGTACGACATCCTGTTCTTCTGGGTCGCCCGCATGATGATGTTCGGCTTGTACGCCATGGACGGCGAGACCCCGTTCCGCACCGTCGCGCTGCACGGCATGGTGCGCGACCAGTTCGGCAAGAAGATGTCCAAGTCGTTCGGCAACGTGGTCGACCCCCTGGACTGGATCGAGCGGTACGGCGCGGACGCCACCCGCTTCACCCTGCTGCGGGGCGCGTCGCCCGGCTCGGACGTCGCGATCAGCGAGGACTGGGCCGCCGGCTCACGCAACTTCTGCAACAAGATCTGGAACGCCACCCGGTTCGCGCTGCTCAACGGCGCGACCGTCGCGTCCCCGCTGCCCGCTCCCGGCGACCTCACCGTCGCCGACCGGTGGATCCTCTCCCGCCTGCACACCGTCATCGGCGCGGTGGACACGGCCTACGAGGACTTCGAGTTCGCCAAGATCTCCGACCAGCTCTACCACTTCGCGTGGGACGAGGTCTGCGACTGGTACGTGGAGCTGGCCAAGATCCAGATCGCCGAGGGCGGCGACCGCGCCGAGCGCACCCGTGTCGTGCTCGGCCATGTGCTCGACGCGCTGCTGCGGCTGCTGCACCCCCTCATGCCGTTCGTCACCGAGGAGCTCTGGCGCGCCCTGACCGCCCGCCCCTCCGTCGTGGTGGCGTCCTGGCCGGCGCTGGACGCGAGCTACGCCGACCCGGCCGCCGAGCGCGAGATCGTGGCCGTGCAGGAGCTCATCACCGAGGTGCGGCGCTTCCGCTCCGACCAGGGCCTCAAACCGGGCCAGCGGGTCGCCGCGCGCCTCTCCCTGGACGGATCGGCCCTCGCCGCCCACGAGGGCGCCATGCGCACCCTGCTGCGCCTGGACGCGCCCGGCCCCACCTTCTCCGCCACCGCCCGCCTCGCCGTGGGCACCTCGGCGGTGGAGCTGGACACGGCCGGCGCCATCGACGTCGCCGCCGAGCGCAAGCGCCTGGACAAGGACCTCGCCGCCGCCCGCAAGGAGGCCGCCCAGGTGGCCGCCAAGCTCGCCAACGAGCAGTTCATGGCCAAGGCCCCCGACGACGTCGTCACCAAGGTCCGCGCCCGCGCCGCCCAGGCCGACGCCGACATCGCCCGCCTGGAAGCCCAGTTGGCCGCCCTGCCGACCGGCTGAGCATCCCGCTGAAGGTCTCCCGTGAGCCCGCGACCGGCGTTGCCCCGGTCGCGGGCTCACAGCGTTCTCCAGGTTGCGCGGATCGCTGGTGATTTCCAGGTTTGGCCCCCGGACCGCAGGGAAGGACTAGCAGTCCGGGGAAGTTGGTCATGGCACCCCTTCACCGGTGCTACAGTTTTATCCGCAGGGCGATCACGGCCCCCGCCCCACCGGGCGGAGGCCAGGAACCGACCAGGTTTCTCGCAGTGTTCGGTCTCCTGCACTCCCGATGACTCGTCCGAGTTTCAGAGCGCTGCGTCGCGGTTTGACCAGACTCCAATACTTGGGTAAGTTCGAGGGGTTGCTCTGACACCAGAGCGAACGGAAATGAGCCCCGGCGGGCCGGATCGAAGATCCGTTTCAGCCGGTGTACGCGTCCGTTTCTTGAGAACTCAACAGTGTGCTAAAAGCCAGTGCATGAATATGCATTAACCCCGTCCCCTGGGGCTCGTTTCGGCGTGTCCGGGGATGGTTTTCCTTTGATGAGAGGCCTCTTTTAGCCGAGGGGTTTCTCGCTGGGGTTTCTTTTCAGACATTGTTTGGAGAGTTTGATCCTGGCTCAGGACGAACGCTGGCGGCGTGCTTAACAC
>NZ_JBDPMD010000028.1:0-105249 GCF_039871875.1 Sphaerisporangium sp. B11E5
CACCCCGCACCCCCACCCAGTGCATCCCAAACCCCACCGTCAACCCCCCAACCCCCACAACCACCAACGGCTCCCACCACCGAAACACCACCCCCAGCCCATCCCCCGAACAAAACCCCAACCGCCAAAGGAGCGCGACCTCCCCTCCCCGCCGCCCCAGAATCCCCGAAAAACCCACAACAGCCAGGACCATCGCGAAGGCCCACCACAACCGCGATCTACCAGACATGAACCGACAAACTACCGTCTCTGTAGATCACCAGCACCTGACGAACCACACCACGTTGCCACCGTCACCACGCGGTACTTCCGGAAGCGATGCGGCCGGCCTGGAGGTGGGGCAAGCCACCTGAACGGGAAAGCAGGACCGTGACGTTAAGTCACCGATACGTTACCAAGAGGCAGGGAATCTGCCCCTTGGTGGGATCAGAGCAGCAGTCCGATCTCGTCGGCCAGCTCACGAACTTGCGCACGCCGGCGCTCCGGCCCCTTCCCCGCCAGTTCCCGAGTCATCCGCCGGGCGTAACCGTTGTAGCGGATCGTCTCAGGGGCGGTCTGATGCGCGAGCCGCAGACGGCCTCGTGGCCACGCTGAGGATACACAACACCGGTCATCTGCACAGGCAGCGTGTTCACGGCCTCTCGCACGGCATCCAGCCGCCGGGTGTCCGGGCCCGGTGAACATCCGGACGGGCACGGATTGATCACCGGTCAATTCGGCCAGGTCCCGGACCCGGAGTACCTCGGCCAGTTGGAGCAATATCGGCAGCCGCGGACCGGCCTGAAGCCGCCCGGATTCTACCTGGTTAACCCAACTGACGGACTATGAACTTCCTGGGTCATACCCCGCCGCCTCCGTAGGTGTCGGATACGCCGCCCAAGTGTGAATTCCGGCCCGGACGTTTCATCGATGGCGCGGTCCACAGGTCTACGCCTCCCTGACTGAGTCGCACTCTCAGGCCAGGGCGGAGCCGTCGCATGACGAATATCACCGTACCGGCGCTTCATCCGTCATGCCCTTAAGCGACGACGCCTTACACGTATCACTCGGGCACTGTTCCTGCTCTGAGTTATGCCCCCTGGAACGGATTTCCGGTGGACGCCTAATACCGGCGCACGGACTCGATAGGGGAATTGTCCATCCGTCCGATGACCGAACGGCCGAACCCATAGAAATGACACGACCAGCCATAACTGCTCGCGAGAAGCTACAGACGCGACCACGGGCGTCTCGTCGTGCCGTACAGCCACTGGAACCGCACGCTGGAGGTGTGATCGATGGCAGATCCCAAGACCCTGTCCACAGCTGTTGAGAACGCGAGGCGGGGAGCGCTGCCCGGAGTCGCGGTTCTGAGTGCGGTGCCTGAGTCGGTGGGTCTGGCCCGGGAGTTCGCCAAGAGGAGATTGGGGGACCTTCATCCGGTGCTGCACGATGTGACGCTGCTGGTCTCCGAGCTGGTGACCAATGCCGTGCTGCACTCGGACTCCGGACGGGGCGGGTCCGTGACCGTCGCACTCGTGGACTGTCCGGACCATGTTCACGTGGCCGTGGTGGACGCCGGAGGGGTGGGCGTGCCTCAGGTACGTGCGGGCGCGCTGTCGGAGGGCGGCCGGGGGTTGTGGCTGGTGGAGGCGATCGCGCAGGCATGGGGGATTCACGACCACGATGGGGGCCGTACCGTGTGGTTCCAGGTCGGCCACCGGCGTACGGGAGCCGTGAAGGCGGGGTGCGGCGCCCCTGAGTTCTCCCCGCTGACGTGACGGCGGGCGTGGTGGCGTCGAGGCGCCTCACTCCGCGCTCTTCCGGTTCGTCGTGCGGGGAGCGCGGGCCCCGGCCCGATCACCTCTAGCCGGGGAGGTCGCTCTCGCCGCCCAGATTGCCGATCACACGGCGCAGGACGTTGATGGTGGTCACGTAGTCCGCCGTCGTGATGCCGTCGCGCATCACTTCCTGTGCCTGTGCGCTCCGGTCCCAGGCACGGCGCCGGCCGGCCTCTCCCGTCTCGGTCAGTGTCAGGGTCCCGCCGTCCTCCTTGAGCCAGCCACGATCGATCAGGTCGAGGAACACGTCGTCGAGATCGATCCCCAGATCATCGAACGGCCGCAGCTTCGCCGTGAGCGTCGATCGGCTCCAGAGACCAGGAGCACCGGCGACGTGGTTCAGCGTCCACCAATGCGGCTGTGTGAGCCCTTCCACCGCCAGGTCCGCCCGGATCCGTCCGACCACCCTGCGATACCCCTCACCGCTCCAGTACCCGAGGGGCTGTGCGTTGAGTTGCTCCTCGGGGTACTCCTTGATGCTCACGTCGCCGTGCTCCTTGTCCTCGGCCATCAGTACGAGCACGGTAGGAGCTGAACCTAACTTGAGGTCAATTCCCCTGGCCGATCTGATGCCCCCTCAACTGGACGGTGAGCCGCTGTGGGGTTGCTGGGCCGGCCTGGCGTCCGTGCTCACGTACGTTGCGGTGAGCAGTCGTGGGGGGGCGGGGGGCGAGGGGGCAGAGCCCCCTGGGAAATACAGCCCGAGCCGGAAGGCGCGCCAGCGCCTGGAGGGGAGGACCATGCCGTGAGCGGTCGGCACCGATCGCGGGTTGAGGACCGTACGGAGGCGCCGGGTTCGCCGTACCACGTCCCGCCGCGTCGGCGCCGATGAAGGGCGGTTACGGACGAGTGGAGGCGTCGCGGACCGGGCGGTCGCGGACCGGGCGGTCGCGGACCCGGAGGCGGTCGCGGACCCGGAGGCGGTCGTGGACCCGGAGGCGGTCGTGGGCCGGGGGAACGCGGACCTGCGGGAGGGGGTTGCTGGGGTGGCCGGGGTCAGGTGGCTTCGGGGTCGTAGGGGGGGATTTCGCCGTAGCCGAGTTCTTGGACGGTTGTGGTGGCGTAGGGCTCGGGGTAGGTGCTGGGGGTTGGGTCGGGGGTGGTGGGGCGGTTCCAGTCGTCTTCCAGGTCGGAGAGCAGGTGTTTGCGGACGAAGTTCTTGGGGTGGAGGTCGGTGGGGTCGAAGTTGGAGAACTCGGGGCCCAGGTTGTCTTGGAGGTCGTTGCGGGCGTTGGTGGCCATCTGGCGTAGCTGGCGTAGGGCACGGCCTGCCTGGGCGGCGGCTTGGGGGAGTTTTTCGGGGCCTAGTACCAGTAGCGCGATGACTACCAGGGCCAAGACTTCAGCCCAGCCGAGTCCGAACACCGCACACTCCTCAAGATCTTCAGCACCGGCGGCCCGCCGGCAACAACCAGACTAATGTCCTTGGCCGGCGGGAACGCCACGTGGTGCGGATGGATCAGGACGGCTGGGGGTTGGGGACCGACACGGCGTCGATGGTGACGGTGGTGGTGCGGACCTGGCCGTCGCGCTGGTACTTGACGGCGACCTTGGTGCCGGGGGCCTTGCTGCGGACGGTGACGATCAGTTCGCTCGGCTGGGTCATGGGGACGCCGTCGATCTCCAGGATGATGTCGCCGGCCTTGAGGCCCGCCTTGTCCGCGGGGCCGTCGGGGACGACGGGCTCCTGGCCCTGGACGGCCTCGGTGGCGATGCGGACGCCTTCGCCCTGGAAGTTCTCGTCGAGCTGGATGCCGATGCGCGACTTCTTGGCGGTGCCGGTGGTGATGAGCTCCTCGGCGATGCGGCGCACGTGGTTGATCGGGATGGAGAACCCGAGGCCGATGCTGCCGCTCTGGCCGCCGAGGGAGCCGCCGAGGGTCGCGATCGCGGAGTTGACGCCGATGACCTCGCCGGCGCCGTTCACCAGGGGGCCGCCGGAGTTGCCGGGGTTGATCGCGGCGTCGGTCTGGATGGCGTTGATGAACGACGACTCCGAGCCGCCCTCGCCGCCGGCGGTGACGGGACGGTTCAGCGAGCTGATGATGCCGGTGGTCACCGTGCCGGTCAGGCCGAGCGGCGAGCCGATGGCGATGACGGGGTCGCCGACGACGACCTTGTCGGAGTTGCCGAGCGCGATCTCGGGGGCGCCGAAGGTGGTGTCGGGCTTGACCACCGCGATGTCGGAGCTCGGGTCGCGGCCGACGATGCGGGCCTGGGTGGACTTCTTGCTGCTGAAGGTGACCTTGATGGTGCCGGTCGACGACGCGGAGGCCACCACGTGGTTGTTGGTGACGATGTAGCCACCCTTGATCAGGAAGCCGGAGCCGGTGCCCGCCTCGCTGTTGCCCCGCACGTCCAGCGACACCACGCTCGGCAGCACCTTGGACGCGACCCCCGCCACCGAGTCGGGCGCCCGGTTGACGATGGCGCCGGTCGGCGTGCCGAGGGAGTACGACGGGTCGCGCCCTGGGCCGTCGCCCCGGGTCAGCAGGTAGGTGCCGAGGCTTCCCGCGGCGGAGGCCACCAGCGCGATCACCAGGGCGAGCACGGTCAGCGTGCCGGTGCGCGGCCCGCGCGGGGCCGGGCCGCCCGGCCCGCCGGAGGCGCCGCCCGGGAGCCCGGGGCCCATGCCGCCGGGCTCGGCGAAGGGACGGCCGGGCGGGGGCGGCGGCGCCCAGCCGCGCCCCATGCCGGACGCCGCGCGCGGCGGCGGCGGCGCGAAGGCGCCGGTGTCGGAGGGTGAGGCGAAGACGTCGGTGGAGCCGTACGACTCGGTGCGCGTGCCGTACGACTCGGTGCGGCCCCCGTAGGAGCCGCCGTAGGAGTCGCCGCGCGATTGCGGGAACGTCTCCGGCACCTGGTAGGCGCCGGTGGTGTAGCCGGCGTACGGGTCGGCGGAGCGGCCGTAGGACTCCTGGCCGCCGCTCGGGTACGCGGGCAGCGGCCCGCCCGCGGGGTTGCCCCAGGACCCCCGGTCGTCCGAGCTGGCGAGGATCTCAGGCGCGGGGGCGTACGACCCCGTGGTGAAGGGGTCGTCGCCGGCGTAGGAACCGGACCCGGAGCGGGCGCCGGTGGAGGCCCGCTCGGGCACCACCTGGTCGGCGGGCAGGAAACCCGGCCGCCCGGTTCGATCGCCGTCCCCGGCGGGCTGCGTCTCGCCACCCCCCGAGCGGTGCGATGGACCGGCCACGTCCTCGTCCTCGAAGGCACGTGTGTCGTCGCTCATCGATCGCTCACTCCCGGAACACAGTCGACTCGGCTACGCCAGATTTTCCGTGTGACCTCATACGCGCGGCGTAAACGCCAGGGCCGGCGCGGCCCTCTCCGATCGTATGCCCGCGTGGGAACGAGCGAGCCCCCGCCTGTGGACAGACGAGGGCTCGTGGTTTCGTGCGTGGATGTCAGTGCCGCGGAGTGGGTACTCCCGCACGGCTCTGCCAGACGCCACCGGACGGGGTCGTGGTGACCCTGTGCTGGTTGGCGAACATCTCGACCGGCGCCGACGGGCGGTTCTCCGGGCCGCCCACCATGAACAACGTGCCGAGGGCGACGGCCGCCGAGGCCACGCCCACCGCGACGTACCCGGCGCGGCGGCCTGGACCGGTGCGGCCAGGGCCTCGGAAGGTCGCGCCGCGCCGGGGCCGGTTGTCGGCCGGGGATCCGTTCAGCGAATAAGAGGCAGGTGCCGGAAAGGGGCGCACCCTCGGCGGGAGCGGGCCCCCCGGCTCGGCCATGCGTAGCAGGGACGCCGTGAGGTCGCCCGGCATGCCGGGCGGCGGCAGGGACCGCAGGCGGCTCTTGAGCGCCCGGATCGCGTCCAGCTCCGCGCGGCATTCGGCGCAGAAGGTCAGGTGCGCCAGCGCCCGCTCACGCTCGGCGTGCCGGAGTTCACCGTCGACGAGCGCTGAGGCGCGCTCTCCTAGATGACTCATGCTCCCTCCCTGGTTACGGTCGGGGGGAGTTCGTCGCGGCGGGGCGCCCGGTGTTCGAGCGCCTCGCGCAACTGACTGCGACCGCGATGGATTCGGCTGCGTACTGTGCCCAGCTTCACGCCCAGCGTCGCGGCGATCTCCTCGTAGGACAGGCCCTCGATGTCGCACAACACCACAGCGGCGCGGAACTCCGGGGCGAGCGCGTCGAGCGCCGCCTGGATGTCCGGCTCCATCTGCGCGTCGTCGAACACCTGGGCCGGGGACGGCTCCCGCCCGCGCAGCCGCTCCGCGGCGTCGTCGGCGAGGCCCTCGAACCGGATGCGCTGCCTGCGGCGCGCCATGTCCAGGAAGAGGTTCGTCGTGATGCGATGCAGCCACCCCTCGAACGTGCCGGGGGTGTAGCTGGACAACGATCGGAAGACCCTGACGAAGACCTCCTGCGTGAGGTCCTCGGCGTCATGCACGTTGCCGGTCAGGCGGTACGCGAGGCGGTAGACGCGCGCCGAATGCTCGCGGACGACCTCCTCCCATGTGGGAGGCGTCCAGTCCGCGCCTGGCAGCCGGGGGTCACCCCCTGGGTAGGCACTGTCAGGAGTACCGGTCTGGTGGTGATCGTCCACCAGGACTCCTCTCTCCGGGACCACCGCTACAGCCATAGTGCCTGCTTTCGTCCCTTCCCGCGTACCCGAAGTCCAATGACGCCGGACCATGTCCGTGGACTGTCTCGAACAAAGGTCGTTCAAAGCGTGCAACGTACCCGTTGTGGCGTGAGTTCCCGTTCGGCCCTGACTCCCCTAGGCTGCGACCAAAACGTGTCGCAAGGTGAGAGCGGGAAGGAGAGGCCGATGGCCCCGACACCGACCAGTCCGGTGCAGGCCACGCTGGCCTACGCCGAGGAGTTCCATACCGAGGACGAGATCCTGCTCGCCGCCAGGCGGCACGGCGCCGAGGTGGGGGCGGTCCCCATCCTGCCGGGCGGCGGGGCCGCTCTGTGTTTCCTGGCGACGGCGATCAGCGCGCGATCGGTCGTCGAGGTCGGCACCGGCTGCGGGGTGTCCGGTTTGTGGCTGCTGCGCGGCATGCGGCCGGACGGCACGCTGACCAGCGTCGACGTCGAGCACGAACACCAGCGGCTGGCCCGCCAGGCGTTCACGGCGGCGGGGTTCTCCGGCAGCCGCGTGCGGCTCATCAGCGGGCGGGCCCTCGACGTGCTGCCCCGTCTCGCCGACGGCGGCTACGACCTGGTCTTCTGCGACGCCGCCAAGCAGGAGTACGGCGACTACCTGGCCGAGGCGGTCCGCATGCTGCGGCCGGGCGGCATCGTGGCGTTCGACAACGCGTTGTGGCACAACCGCGTCGCCGACCCGGCGCAGCGCGACCCCGACACGGTGGCGATCCGCGAGCTCGGCAAGCTCATCCGTGCCGACGAGCGGCTCCGCGCGCTGATGATCCCCCTCGGCGACGGCCTGCTGACCGCCGTGAAGATCTCCGACTGACGCTCAGGCGCCGGCCAGCCACTCCAGGAGCAGGCGGGTGCCGAAGCCGGTGGCGCCCTTGGTGTACACGCCGTCGTCGGCGGTGCTGCGGGCGACGCCGGCGATGTCCAGGTGGGCCCAGCGGCGGCCGCCGGTGAACTCCCGCAGGAACAGCGCCGCGGTGATCGCGCCGCCGCCGTACTTGCCCTCGGATTCGATGTTGGCGATGTCGGCCACCGCGGAGTCCAGCGCCGCGCGGTACTCGTCGATCAACGGCATGTGCCACAGCGGGTCGCCACTGGCCGTCCCCGCGGCGATCAGCTCTTTGACCAGGTCCTCGTGCTGGGAGAACACCGCCCCGAGGTCGCGGCCGAGCGCGACGCTGATCGCGCCGGTCAGCGTGGCGAGGTCGATCACCGTGTCGGGCTTGAGCACGTCGTCGGCGTACGCCAGCGCGTCGGCCAGCACCAGCCGGCCCTCGGCGTCGGTGTTGAGCACCTCGACCGTCTTGCCGCCGTAGTGGCGGATCACGTCCCCTGGCCGCTGCGCCGAGCCGGACGGCATGTTCTCGGCTGCCGCGACCAGGCCCGTCACCCGGGTGCGTGCGCCGAGGTCGCGCAGCGCGCCGAGCACGGAGATGACCACCGCGCCGCCCGCCATGTCGGTCTTCATGAACTTCATGCCGTCGGTCGGCTTGAGCGACAGGCCGCCGCTGTCGAACGTGATGCCCTTGCCCACCAGCACGACGTGCGCGCCGTCCGGGTCGTCAGGCACGTAGGACAGCTCGATCAGCCGCGGCGGGCTCGCCGAGCCCTGGCCGACGGCGAGGATGCCGCCGAAACCGCCCGCCGCGAGCTCGTCCGGCTCCCACACGCGGGCGGTCAGGCCGGAGCGCTCGGCCACCTCGACGGCGCGCGCGGCCAGCCAGGCGGGGTTCTTCTCCGAGGACGGCATGTTGGCGAGGTCGCGGGTGAGGGCGGTGGCGTGGGCCGTCACCTCGGCCCGGCGCAGCGCCTGCGCGGCCTGCTCGGGCCCCCGGACCCGGATCTCGGCCACCGCCTTGGTGCGGTCGGCGCCGATGCGGAAGGTGTAGCAGGCGAGCAGGGCCCCCTCAAGCAGCGCCGTCCACCCCTCGTGGCCGGCGCCGCGCGGCAGCGTGACGTCCAGGGCGCGCCGGCCCTTGGCGCGGCGCGCGACGGCGGCGCCGGCCTTGCGCAGCGCGGCGGGCGAGCGGTCCCCCACGCCGTAGAGCAGCACGCGCCGTACGGCGTCACCGTGTGTCACGGGGACCTCGACGATCTCCCCCGCCTCACCTTTGGCCTCGTGGTGCGCCAGGAGGGCCGGCACGGGGACGGGCAGCCGCACGTCGACGGTCAGGTCGCCCCCGAAAGGGACGGCGGTCAGCTCGGCGTCGTCCTTCTCGTCAGCCGGTGCTTCCGTTAAGTGGAGCGCGGTCTCGATGGGCATGGTCCTCCCCCTGCCTGGATATGCGACGGCCCCGGCTGGGGGGCGCGCGGCCCGGCCGCCGGGGCCGTCAACTCGCCTGTATCGAAATGGTTGTGTCAGGGGTATGTCAGCCGACGACGTTCTTCAGAGCGTCGCCAAGGGCTCTGGCCTCATCCGGTGAAAGTTCGACGACGAGCCGGCCGCCACCCTCCAGAGGGACCCGCATGACAATGCCCCGTCCTTCCTTGGTGACCTCCAGCGGACCATCGCCAGTCCGCGGCTTCATCGCCGCCATGCGTCTGTTCCCTTCCTGCCTCGGCCTGTGCGACGCCGAACGCGCTCCTCGCATCCGACCGCTCGCCGCTTTCACGTCTTCTGTGACGTCCTATTATCCCGCCTCGCGAGCGCACATGGGTAACGATCTCCTCCCAGAATGCGTTGTCCGCACCCCTCACTCCGACGAGACTGGACTGTGTGAACGCCCGCGCCGCACTATTCGATCTCTACGGGGACCACCTGCGGATGCGTGCCGGGCGCGCGTCCGTGGCGGCCCTGGTCCGGCTGCTCGCGCCGCTCGACATCGCCCCGCCGGCCGTCCGCACCGCGATCTCCCGCATGGTGCGCCAGGACTGGCTGACGCCGGTGCGGCTGCCGCAGGGCCCCGGGTACGCGCTGACGCCGAAGTGCGCGCGGCGGCTGGACGAGACGGCGCTGCGGATCTACCGGAGCGGATCGGCGCCCTGGTCGGGGCGTTGGCATGTGCTGGTGTTCCAGCCGGTGCGCGAGCGCGGCCGGCGCGAGCGGCTGCGTGCCGACCTGTCGTTCCTCGGGTACGCCTCCCTGTCGGAGAACACCTGGATCGGGCCGCGGCCCTCCCCCGAGCTGGACGCGCTGCTGGAGGGCCAGTCGCTGACCGCCGACCGGTTCGACAGCACGCTGGACGGGGACCCGCGGTCGCTGGTGGCCCGCGCGTGGGACCTGTGCGCTCTCGCCCACGCGTACGAGGAGTGGATGACGTCCGCGGCCGACCTGATCGGCAAGCTGCCGGCCGACGCCCCGGACGACCACGTGTTCGCCGTGCGTAGCAGACTTGTCCACGGGTGGCGGAATTTCCTGTTCCGTGACCCGGGCCTGCCGCAGGAGCTGCTACCGATGGGGTGGCCGGGCGACAGGGCCCGCGCGTACTTCGAGCAGGAGGCCGCCCGGTTGCTCCCCGCGGCGGCCCACTTCGTCGACCGAAACCTGGACAAGGGAGTCCACTGATGGATCAGCCACCCGCCACGTCGCCGGGCACCGCGTCGAACCCCCGGTCGAGCACAGCCGACGAGCACGGCCACGACCACGTGGTCACCACCGTGGCGGACCAGGTGGCCACGATCACGCTGAACCGGCCCGATGCCATGAACGCGCTGACCCTGGTGATGAAGGCCGGGCTGCTGGAGGCGCTGGAGCGCGTCAGGGACGATCACGGGGTGCGCGCGGTGCTGCTGACCGGCGCCGGGCGGGCGTTCTGCGGAGGACAGGACCTGCGCGAGCACGCCGCCAACCTGCGGGCCGGGGTCGGGCTGGACGACACCGTGCGGGCGCACTACAACCCGATCATCATGACCATCATGAGGATGGAGAAGCCGGTGGTGGCCGCGGTGAACGGCGTCGCCGCCGGGGCCGGCGCCTCGCTGGCGTTCGCCTGCGACTTCCGGGTGGCCGCCGAGGAGGCCCGCTTCGTCACCGCGTTCGCCGCCATCGGCCTCGGCCCCGACTCCGGCGCCTCGTGGACGCTCCCCCGCCTCGTCGGCCCCGCCAAGGCCCGCGAGCTGCTGATGCTCGGCGACCAGGTGGACGCCGCCCGCGCCCTGGAGCTCGGCCTGGTCACCTCCGTCGTCCCCGGCGAGACCCTGGCCGCGAGCGCACGTGAGCTGGCCGTACGGCTGGCGAAGGGCCCGACGTTCGCGTACGGCGCCATCAAGCGGGCGCTGGACCACTCCGCCGCGCATCCCCTGGAGGACTCCCTGGAGATGGAGGCCGACCTGCAGGACGCCTGCGTCAAGACCACCGACCACACCCGCGCCACCGAGGCCTTCCTGTCCCGTCAGACCCCGGTCTTCGAGGGCCACTGACCGTCACGGGTGCAGCAGGTGGCCAGGTGGTCGTTGACCAGGCCGATGGCCTGCATCATCGCGTAGGCGGTGGTGGGGCCGACGAAGCGGAAGCCGATGCGCTTGAGTTCCTTGCTGAGGGCGGTGGAGGCGGGGGTCGTGGCGGGCACATCGGCCAGGGTGGCGGGGACCGGGGCGCCGGGGTCGGCGTAGCGCCAGACCAGGTCGGACAGGCCGCCGGGCAGGGCGGCGGCGGCGCGGGCGTTGGCGACGGCGGCCTCGATCTTGGCACGGTTGCGCACGATGCCGGGGTCGGCGAGCAGGCGCGTCACGTCGGCGTCGCCGAACGCGGCCACGGCCGGGATGGAGAACCGGGCGAACGCGGCGCGGAAGTTCTCCCGTTTGCGCAGGATGGTGAGCCAGGAGAGCCCCGACTGGAAACCCTCCAGGGTCAGCCGCTCGAACACCTGGTCGTCCCCGCGCACCGGCCGCCCCCACTCCTCGTCGTGGTAGCGGATGTAGTCCGGCGAACCGGTCGCCCAGCCGCAGCGGACGACCTCGATTTCTCCCATGTCGGGCAACACCTTCGAAAGAGCCGTGCGGTCTCAGGCTTCCTTCGACGCGGGACGCTCACCGGCGGGCACATCCGCCCCGTTGACCCCGGCACGTGACGCCTCCGCGTCCTCCTCCGGCTTCGCGGTGGCGGCGTCGCCGCTCGCGGGCAGGTCGTCGGACGCCTTCTCCGGCACCGTACCCGACGCCTCGGCCTCCTCGTCCCCCCGCGGCGGCACGGGAGCCCACTCGGGGCGGGGCAGCGACTCCTTGCGCGCCTGGACGCGGTCGGCCATGAGCTCGGCCAGCCGCTGCTCCAGGACCGCGATGTGGGTGTCGCGCTCGCCGAGTGCCGTCGCGGCGCGATGCAGGGTCTCGTCCACGCTCGGGGTGTGGTACCCCACGAGGCTCACCGGTAGCTGCAGCGCCATGACGTCCACGGCGGTGAGCTGCCCGGATTCGGGCAGGTCCAAGGGGGGCACGTCGGGGGCGAACTCCGCGAGTTGCCCGCCGCGTCCCTGGGAGACCATCACCACGCAGTACAGAACCGCCAGCGCGGCGATCGCTAGAAGGACCAGCACATACGAATCGTGCCACATCGCGGCCTTTGGCCGCGCGCCGTTGCCCCAAGGACAGATCTCCGCTCACCCTGGCCACGGGGAACCCTCGTGCGGGTGCCGCGGCTGACGCGGGTAGCGGGGTGATGTGACACCATCGGGGCCATGACCCCGGTGAAGGTGATCGGCCCGGACGAGCCCGCCGACCCGTCGTGGGTCGAGGCGCGTTCCCCGGACGAGGCCGTGCGTCACGCCGGCGAGGGCCGCACCGTGCTGGTCGTGCTGGACGGCGACGAGGCCACCCAGCTCGCCACGGCGTCCGTCTACGCCTGGGTGGGTGCCCGCGTGTTCCGCACCTCCCGCCCCGCGCAGGTCCGCACCGCCCTCGACATGGTCGAATCCCTGGCCGGCCGCCGCCCGCCCGCCCTCACCCGTCGCGGTCTCGCCTGACCCGCCCGCGCCCGGCCACGGGCGCCCGTTTCCATGCCTGATGGGCGATATCACAGTCCGCATGTTTCCGGGAAACCGGCCAGAAAACGGTAAAGCGGAAGAGTTATGTTCCACTCCATATCTGGTCAGGGGTATTTCCCATAACGATCAGCACTTTCGTCGATGACGGAAACACAATTCGCCTATATCATCACGGCTCGTGGCTAAAGGTGATCTTTCGCGCCCGTCGCTGGCCGACGATCTGTACTTTGTCATGCATGACGACGTGACGGGCCGACCGCGACTACACCCCCGCCTCGCGAGCCTCGGCCTGGCCGGCGCCGTCATCGGCGAACTGATGCTCACCGAACGCGTCACCATCGAACTGGCGTCCGCTCAGGACCGCCTCTACGTGACCTCCCGGGCCCCCACCGGCGATCCGCTCACCCAGGGCGTGCTCAGCCAGGTCATCGCCGAGCCGCAACATCCGGTGCTCACCTGGCTCGTCTTCTTCGCCCGCACGATACTCAACGACGTCACCGACCGGATGATCGCCGCGAACCTGCTCAACCCGCCGTCGAAGCACATGTTCAAGCAGCATCCCCCCGTCCCCGTGAGTACGAACACGGCCGCCTGGCCGCTCGCCCGTCTCAACCTCGCCGTCCAGCAGCGCCAGCCTCCGGTCTTCCCGGACAGCGTCCTGTACGGGCTCTTCGCCGCCACCGGCGGAGCCCAGCGGGCCCTGTGGGAGCACGACCCGGCGTTCGTGGCCACCACGATCGCCACGCTCCCCGTGCCGCTGCGCAGGCTCATCGTCCAGACCGAGGTCGCCGTCGGCAAAGCGGTCATCAGCCGCCGGTGACGCCACGCCCACTTCCCCTCCCGGAGTAACGGATGCCACTCACAGACCAACGGCCGAGCGCCGTGTCCGCCGCGCTGGCCAAGGACCGGCTCGGTGTCCCATCGGTCGTGTTCTTCGTCGTCTCCGCGGCGGCGCCGCTGATGGTCGTCGCGGGCTCGGTCCCGACGGCGTACGCGGTGACGGGCGTCATCGGCGTGCCGTTCGGTTTCCTCCTGCTCGGCGCGATCTTCGCGCTGTTCGCCGTCGGGTACGTGACGATGGCGCGGCACGTCGTGAACGCGGGGGCCTTCTACGCCTACGCCGCCCAAGGGCTCGGCAAGACGGCGGGCGTGGCGACGGCGTGGGTGGCGCTGCTGGCGTACAACGCGTTGCAGCTCGGCCTCTACGGCATCATCGGGTCGGGGGCCGAGCCGCTGCTGCGCGACTGGTTCGGCGCCTCACCCCCGTGGTGGGTGATCGGGCTGTTCGCGTGGGGGCTGACCGGCCTGCTCGGGCTGCTGCGGGTGGACATCAACGGCAAGGTCCTGTCGGTGCTGCTGGTCAGCGAGATCGCCGTCGTGCTGCTCTTCGACCTCGGCGACCTGCTGAACGCCGCCCCGAGCGGCATCAGCTTCGAGGGCTTCAACCCCGGGGCGCTGTTCGTGACCGGCGTCGGCGCCGCGCTCGCCACCGTGGTCGCGGGCTTCGCCGGCATCGAGTCGTCGGTCGTCTTCGCCGAGGAGTCCAAGGACCGCCGGCGCACCGTGCCCGTCGCCACGTACCTCGGCATCGGGATCATCGCGATCCTGTACTCCTTCTCCGCCTGGGCGCAGACCGTGCCGACCGGGCCGGACGGGATCGTCAGAGCGGCGACGGACCAGGGGCCGCTGCTCGTCTTCAACCAGGCGGCCACCCACATGGGCGCGTTCGTCTCCACGCTCGGCTCGGTGCTGTTCGTGACCAGCAGCCTCGCCTGCATGATCGCCTTCCACAACACCACGGCCCGCTACATCTTCGCCCTCGGCCGCGAGAACGTGCTGCCCTCGGTGTTCGGCCGCACCTCGGCCCGCACCGCCGCCCCGGTGACGGGCTCGCTGCTGCAGACCGCGCTCGGCCTCATCGTGATCACCGTCTACGCGATCAGCGGCGCCGACCCGGTCACGAAGCTGTTCTTCACCTTCGGCGCGTTCGGCGGCCTCGGCCTGCTGACCCTGCTCACCGTCACCTCGATCGCGGTGATCGCTTTCTTCTCCCGCAACCCCGCCGGGGAGACGGCGTGGCGTACGCGGATCGCCCCGGTCCTCTCGATCGTGGCGCTGAGCGTGATCATCGGGATGACGCTGATCAACTTCGACACGGTGCTCGGGGTGCCGTCCGACTCGGCGATCCGGTGGATCCTGCCCGGCATCTTCCCCGTCGCGATCGTCTTCGGCGTCGTGTGGGCCCGGGTGCTGAAGGCGACCCGGCCCGAGGTGTACGCCAACATCGGCCTCGGCGCGCAGGCGGTTGGCGGTGGCGCCAAGTGATCGAGATCATCCGGATGGAGGACCCCGCCGTCGCCGGCGAGATCATCGCGGACACCTTCAGCGTCGACGAGATCAGCCGCTGGCTCATCCCGCCGGAGGCGGACCGGCTGCCCATCCAGCGGCGCTTCTTCACCATGTACGCCACGCACGCGCTCGACCACGGCGACGTGTACGGCATCACGGAGGCGGGTGAGCTCTCCGGGGTCGCGGTCTGGTTCGCCGCGCCGTTCCCCGCGATCCCCGGTGAGGACGAGGCGATCGCCACGTTCGCCGGCGAGCACGCCGAGCGGTACGCGACTCTCGGCCGGGAGATGGAGAAGCTCCACCCGCACGAGCCGCACCACTACCTGGCGTTCATCGCCCTGGTGCGGGGACGCACCGGGCGCGGCCTCGGCAGCCTGCTGCTGGAGGAGCACCACCGGCGGCTGGACGACCACGGCATCCCGGCCTACCTGGAGGCCAGCAGCGAGGCGAGCCGCCGGCTGTACCTGCGGCACGGCTACGTGGACATGCCGGAACGGCTCCAGTTGCCCGCCGGCCCGGTGATGTACCCCATGTGGCGGGCGCCCATGGCCCGCTAGCGCGTCCCGGCCGTCCCGGCGAGGGGTACGGCCGGCCCTCCCCTGCCCCCGGGTCAGCCCGCCGCGGACTCGCCGATCTCCTCGGGGGCCGGGGAGATGGCGCGGGCGGGGGCCTCCAGGTGGTCCATGGCCTCGTCGATGGTGGTGGTCCAGGTGATGGCGTCGAAGACGTCCGCTCGGGTGAAGCCGGCGTCGTAGAGGTCGGTGACCAGGTGCCGCAGCGCGGTGAACAGGCCCCAGGGGTCGAGCACGACCAGCGGCTTCGCGTGCATGCCGATGACCCGGGACGTCCAGATCTCGAACAGCTCCTCCAGCGTGCCGATGCCGCCGGGCAGCACGAGGAAGGCGTCGGAGCGGGCGTCCATCAGGCCTTTGCGCTCCCGCATGTCCCCGGTGATGATCAGCTCGTCGGAATCGGTGTCCGCGATCTCCATGTCCACCAGGACCTGGGGCATCACCCCGACGGTACGGCCGCCCGCCTCCCGGGCGGCGCGGGCGACGGCCCCCATGCTCGACACCACGGCGCCGCCGCTGACGAGGGTGTGGCCCCGCCGGGCGATCTCGGTGCCGACGTCGGCGGCCAGTTTCAGGTAGCGGCGGTCGATCCTCTGACTGGACGAGCAGAACACACAGATAGCCAATGCCACGTGGCCACCCTATCGACCTGGATTCTGGGCTTCCCTCCGATCAAGTGCGCCATGTCACAGTGAGATCGCCGAACATCGTCACGAGATGACTTGGCGAGAGAAGATCAGATTCGGTACGGTCCAGCACGACAGGCCGCGTTCCCGGCCGCCGACAAGGTAGACGAGATCTTGCACGATACGTGCCCTGCCCGGAATCGCGTGTGACGCTGTGAACGCCCCCTCTCCCACCAGAAGCCGAGGATCGATGCCGCCCACCACCAGACGTGGATTCCTCGCGGGCACCGGAGGCCTGCTCGCGGCCGGGCTCGCCTCCGCGAGCGCGGCGGAACCCGCGGCGGCGAAGAGCCGCGGACCGCTCAACTTCGTGATCATCCTCGCGGACGACCTCGGCTGGGGGGAGATCGGCTGCTACGGGCAGCGGAAGATCGTCACCCCGAACATCGACCGCATGGCCGCGGACGGCGTGCGGTTCACCAACGCCTACGCCGGGTCGTCGCTCTGCGCCCCGTCCCGGTGCGCCCTGATGACCGGCCTGCACACCGGGCACGGCACCGTGCGGGAGAACCCCGAGGGCGGGCCGCAGCTCTCGTTCGGCGCCGACGACCTCACGTTCGCGGAGCTGGCGCGGCTCGCCGGGTACCGGACGGCCTGCATCGGCAAGTGGGGGTTCGGGCCCGAGCTGCCGGGGCAGGCCTCCCACCCCAACGCCCGGGGGTTCGACGAGTTCTTCGGCTACATCACCCACGCGCACGCCCACCAGTACTGGCCCACCTACCTGTGGCACAACGAGGAGACGGTCCCGTTCGACGGCAGCGAGTACGCGCCGGACGTGCTGCGTGACCGGGCCGTCGCGTTCATCAAGGAGTCCGCGGGCCGGCCCTTCCTGTTGCACTTCGCGACCAACCTCCCGCACTCCCCGAGCCAGATCCCCGGCGACGCCGGCCGCTACGCGGACGAGCCGTGGACCCGCCCGAACCGCCGCCACGCCGCCCAGGTGACGCGGATGGACTCCCACGTCGCCGACATCATCCGCGCGCTCGAGTACGCCGGTGTGGCGGACTCCACGATCGTGCTGTTCACCGCCGACAACGGGCCGCACCACGAGAAGGGCGTCACCCCGGAGATCTTCAACTCCAACGGGCCGTTCCGTGGCGTCAAGCGGCAGCTCTACGAAGGCGGCATCCGGGTGCCCATGATCGCCTGGGCCCCGTTCATCGCCCCCAAGGTCGTCGACGACCCGGTGGCGTTGTGGGACGTCCTGCCCACGGTCGCCGACATCGTGCGGGTCCCCGTCCCCGCCAACATCGACGGGAAGTCGTTCCACGGCCTGCTGACCGGCGGCACCTACACCGGGCACGACCACCTGGTGTGGAACCGCCCGCGCAAGATGCAGGCGATCAGGCGCGACAACTGGAAGATGATCCGCTTCGCCCCGCACATCGCCGGCGCCGGCCCCGAGGGCCGCATCGAGCTCTACAACCTGCGGGGCGACCGCGGCGAACGCCACGACGTCTCCACCATCCGCTCAGGCCTCGTCATCGAGCTGAACGACCTCCTCGACGCCTCCATCGGCCCCGACCCGCGCCTGCCGTACGGCCTCGAAGCCTACGAAGAGGGCGGCCAGGTGGTGGTGACCCTGATGAACGGCTCGACGAAGCCGTGGCGCGACGTACGCCTGACCCTCGACTCCTCCGGCCGCCGCAGCACCCGCACCGGCGGACGCGCCGAGGTCATCGAGCCCGGCGAGTCCCTCACCGCGACGTTCACCCTCACCGGTGAGACCGAGGAGGGCCCCCTGGCCGGCCGCGCGAGGTTCACCGTGAACGGCCGCACGGTGCGCTTCCGCGCGAAGGTCGGCCCGCGTCCCGCCCCCGAGACCCGGCCACCGGACGGGGCGGAACCCCTGCCGGCGGTTCAGGGATGACCGCGGAAAGCGTATGAGGCGCGAGAACCAGCTCACGACCCGGCAGGAAGAGAGTGCGCATACCCGCACTTCCACCGCCGCAACAGCAAGAACCGCTTCCAGCTAAGGCGCGCCACTTCGGGGCGGGTGCCACGCCATTCCGGCGTGGCACCCGCTCCGGTGGTCGTCAGGTGGTGGTGCCGGTCACCGTGGTGCCGGACTTGGTGATGTAGTACGTGATTTGTTTTCCGCTCCAGAAGTGGAAGGTCAGGGTGACGCGGGCGTCGTTGACCTCGGCGAAGAAGTCGGGCTTCAAGATGATGGTGCCGGCGCTGTAGTCGGGCTGGAAGGAGCTCCAGAACTCCTTGTACGTGGTCCAGTTGGCCGGTCCGGCGGCGCTGCCGTCGGCGTACTTGGCCTCCATGGTGGCGAGTTGGTCACCGCGGAACTGGGTGGGGATCGCGAACGATGCCGTCGTCCCGGTGGCGGCGGCTTGTGTGGGGGTGTCGGAGGAGATGATGCTGATCTGCCATGGCACGCCCTGGGAGAACCGGGCCTCGATGGTGGCGTTCACCCCGTACGCCCGGTTGCCGGCCAGCCGGGTCAGGGCGGACGACGTGAGCGTCAGTGTCGTGCCCGACACGGTGTAGTCGGTGCCCTGGCGCAGGGTGGTGGTGCCCTGTCGCAGTCCCTGGAACGTGGTGCCGTTGAGGTTGAGCGTGAGCGTCCGGCTGGGGATCGTGCCGGTGCGGGGCAGGTACACCTGATCGGAGGAGGCGGTGCCGGAGCGGGTGGTCCAGCTCGCCTTCATCATGTCGAACACGCCCTGGTCGCGCCATCGCAGCTCGTTGCGGTTGAGGAACTGGCCCGCGTCCCAGACCATGGTGGTGAGGTTGCGTGTGCGGGCGTGATACCCGACGGCTTCGAGGAACTTGAGGAACTCGCCGCGCTCGATGATGCCCGGTCGGGTGTGGTCCCAGCTGAGCAGCGCCCATTCCCCGATGATCACCGGGATGCCGCGGGAGACGAACGTGTTGCGCACCCGGTCGAATGCGCTGATCAGGTCCTGCTCGACGTTGCTGTCGTATCTGGTGCCGCCGGCGATGTTCACGCTGAACGGCCACCAGCCGTAGAAGTGGACCGTCGCGGCGAGGTTGGGATCGCGCAGGGCGGTGAAGGTGGCGCTCAGCGCGTCCAGGCGGGCCTGCTCGCTGCTGGTGTGCAGCGTGGGCAGTACCAGGACTCGGGTGGCGTTGCCTCCGCCCGTCTGGCGCACCAGGCGGACGAACTCGGTGTTGAGCGTGTTCACCACCTGATCGCCCTGGTCGTCACCGGACGTACCGGCGAACTGCGGCTCGTTGATGCTCTCGAACAGCAGCTTCGGTGAATGGTCGCGGAAGGTCCCGGCGATCTGGCGCCACAGCGCGGTGTAGCGGTTCCGCACCGTCGTCTGGTCGGTGGGGTAGGTGTTGATCCACTGCCAGGAGTCGTGGTGCAGGTTGATCAGCACGTAGAAGCCCTCGGCCAACGACCAGTCGACGACCTGGCGCACGCGGTTCAGCCACGCGGAGTCGATGGTGTAGTCGGGTGCCGGGCCGTGGTGGTTGCTCCAGGTGATGGGAATCCGGATGCTCTTGTAGCCCTGGGACCGCACGTGGTGCAGCAGGGCCTGCGTGGTGAGCGGGTTGCCCCACGCCGTCTCGTCGGGGATGGCGTCGAACGTGTTGCCCAGGTTCCAGCCGGGTTGCATGGCGGCCACGGTGGCCATCGCGTCCCCCGGCTGCGGCGACGGCGACGGCGATGGGCTGGGCGAGGGGGACGGGCTGGGGGTGGGAGTGGGCGACGGCGTGGGTGTGGGGCTCGCCACGCCACCGGTGCACTGGACGCCGTTCAGCGTGAAGGAAGCCGGCGTGGTGTTGGCACTGGACCACGACCCGTTGAAGCCGAACGAGACCGACGCGTTGGTCGCGATGCTCGCGTTCCAGCTCACGTTCGCCGCGGTGACCTGTGCTCCGGAGGAGGTGACCGTCGCGTTCCACGCCTGGGTGACCTGCTGGCCCGATGGGAAGGTCCAGGCGAGCCTCCAGCCGTTGACGGGGTCGCCGAGGTTGGTGACACTCACGTCGGCGGTGAACCCGCCCGCCCACTGCGCCGAGACGTTGTAAGCCACCCGGCAGCCGGTAGCCGCGGCCGCGTTGACGGTCGCCATCGTCGACAGCGCGGCGACGGCACCGGCGACCACGCCGATCCACCGGCGGACCCTCCGTAACTTGTGCATCTCACACTCCCTTGGGCGCGTCAGCACTCGACCACGCCGATCAGCACGTAGAAAGTTTTCCGCGTTGTTACCGGAAACATGATGTGGGCATAGGTAGGGGCTTGGGCCAGCTCCGGCACAGGCGCTTCGCTTGGACGCGAGCGCGCACGCGGGCCGGGAGTGACGATGAACAGGCGATCTAATGATCATCTCGAAACAGACCGGGAAACTTTCTCTCCCTGCGAGCTGAATGTTTCAGCGTCAGGGCCGGGTGGGCCGTGGCCAGGATCCGCGGTCTCGGCCGGCGAAGTCACCGTCGGCCGCACCGGCCGGTTGATCGGCATGTGCACCGCCGCGGGGCCCGTCCGGTTCGACGGGATCCATCACGAGTCCCCTCGATGCCTGCGTCCGACCTGCGGCGCGACACAACGGGTTATCCTGACGCCGTACACGGCCCCCGCGTGGTCGACCGGGAGGGGCAGCGACGAAAGGGGCTGAGTTGTCGTACGCCGATTCGGGCGGACCGGTCGTCGGCCCGGAGCCGCAGAAAGGCGACCCGTCCCGACCTGTGACGATCTCTTACATCGCGGAGACCGCCGGGGTGTCCATCCCGACCGTTTCCAAGGTCGTCAACGGCCGTTCCGGTGTGGCCGCCGACACTCGCGCTCGTGTCGAGGCGCTCATCAGCGAGTACGGCTACCGCAGGACCAACCGCAAGAACGTCATGGAACTCGTCTTCAGCCAGCTCGAGGACATGTGGGGCATGGAGATCATCCGCGGTGTCGAGCGGGTGGCCCGGCAGCAACGCGTCGGGGTGGTGCTGACCGAGTTCGGCCCGAGTCACGATCCGCTGGACCATCCTATGAACGACACGCTGGCCCGCCGTCCGGCCTGCGTGGTCACGGTGGCCCAGCTGTCCCAGGAACAGCGCGACCAGTTACAGGCCAAGGAAATCCCCTTCGTGGTGTTCGACCCGACCAGCCAACTGCCGGACGGCGTCCCGTTCGTGGGTGCCACGAACTGGGCGGGCGGCCGGTCGGCCACTCGCCACCTGGTCGAGTTGGGGCACCGCCGGATCGCGATGGTCGCCGGCCCGGACGACGTGCTGTGCTGCAGGGCCAGGCTGGACGGTCACCGTTCCGCACTTGAGGCCGCGGGCCTGTCGATGCTGCCCGAACTCGTCGTGCGCACGAACCTCACCAGGGAGGCCGGGCGAGTCGCCGCGCTCGGCCTGCTGAACCGGCTCGAACGGCCCACAGCGATCTTCGCGTGCAACGACCCGCAGGCGCTCGGGGTGTATCAGGCGGCCCGGGAACTCGGGCTTCGCATCCCCGCGGACCTGAGCGTGGTCGGATTCGACGACCTGCCCATCGCCGCTCTCGTCGATCCCCCGCTCACCACCGTCCACCAGCCGCTCGCCGAGATGGCCGCCGCCGCCACCGAACTGGCCCTCGCTCTGGGACGCGGCGAGGAGCCGTCGCGGGTCGGCCTCGAACTCGCCACCACTCTCACGGTCCGGGAAAGCACCGCGCGGCCGGCGGACGAGCCACCACCCCCAGCCCGGCGATGACCAGGGCCCGGGATCGGAGTCCCCGGAGCTGCGACCGTGAGAGCGGACGACGGGGGACCGAACGCTGCGCAGGCCCCCGAACGGGGGGAACTGCCCTGCCTCGCCTACGCCGGCTTCGACGCCCGCGTGCGCTCCAGGCAGGGGCTGGAGCGCACGCCGGTGACCGGCCTCCGGAATGATCCGGGTAGGGCCCGCCAGTCACTGGATCAGGGGCGCGTCCATTTCTGGTTGTTCTGGCCGGTGCATGACCAGATGATCACGGCGGTGCCGTCCGCTGATCCCCCGCCGTTGACGTCCAGGCATCGGCCCGACCCTACGCCTCTGACCGTGGACGCCGGCGAAGTGCTGCCGGAGGGGCGAAGGTGCAGGCTGAACTCGGCGATGGCGGGGGCGGCGCGGGAGCTGGTGACGCGCAGCCTGACGCGGTTGGATCTGGAGTCTGCATGTGCGGTACCTCTCGGGTCGAGCGTGCGCCGCGCGAGCCAGGCCCGGAAGGGGTCGGCCCGCGCGGCCTTGCGACAGACGTCGGTACGAATCGGTTCGATCAGCTGGAGCCTCCTCGTCCTCTCGGGGGGACGGGGAGGGTCGCCGGACGGTGTCAGACCCGGGTCCATTTCTGGTTGGTGCCGCCGTGGCAGGTCCAGATGTGCACCTTCGTACCGTTGGCGGTGCCCGCGCCGGACACGTCCAGACACTTGCCGGACCCGACGGCGGTGATGGTGCCGTCGGTGTTGAGGCGCCATTTCTGGTTGTTCTGGCCGTTGCAGTCCCAGATGAGGACCGCGGTGCCGTCGGCGGTGCCCGCACCGTTGACGTCAAGGCACTTGTTGCCGTACACCCGCAGCTCATTGGAGTCGGTGGCGGCCCACCGCTGATTGGCCTGGCCGTTGCAGTCCCAGATCTGCGCGAGGGCACCGTTGGACTGCGAAGCGCCGTTCACGTCGAGGCATCGCCCCGACCCGGTACCCTTCAGCGCGCCTGCGCCGGTCGGCGGCTTCATCGGCCCGTTGAAGGTCAGTTTCACCACGTATGCCAGTGCCGAGTAGGGCTGGCTCGGCATGCCGATGTGCAGACCGGCGGTGTCCTGGGTGCGGCTGGGCAGGTTGATGTAGGTGCCGGCGGTGTTGCCGATGAGCTCGGCCTTGCTCAGATTGGACAGATCCATCCGTCCGCCGGCCAGCGAGGCGAGGTTGAGGGTGGAGCCTGGCCATCCGAGCACGGTCGCGTAGAGCACGGTGTTGTCCTTGCTCCGGGTGTAGCGGACGTCCTGCGCCGTGCCGGCCCGAGGCTCCACGAAGCTGCCGCCGCCCATCTTGGTCGGCCCTTCGCCGTAAGTGGCCCAGGCCCGCGTGGAATAGACCGATTCGCCGTTGCGCCGCAGGTAGGTACCGATGGCGTTCAGCAGGTCCCTTTGTGCCTGCGGGATCGAACCGTCGGCTCTGGGGGAGATGTTCAGCAGCATGTTGCCGTTCTTGCTCACCCGGTCGATCAGCGCGTGGAGCAGCGCGGCCGGACTGTAGTACGAGATCCCGTTGGTGTAGGACCAGGACGGGTTGCTGACGGCGTCGTCGGTCAGCCAGTAGGGATAACGGATGTCGGCGGGGCCGCCGCGCTCGTAGTCGAACACCTCGCCGTTGGTGTTGAAGCCGTCCTTGTACGCGACGACGACTTCTTTGCCCCACGCGTTGGCCTGGTTGTAGTAGTACGCCAGGAAATTGAGCCGCTTGGACTCCTCGACGAGGTACAGGCCGCCGTCCTGCCAGATCATGTCCGGCTGGTACTTGTCGATGACCTCCTTCAGCTTGTCGTACCACAGCTGCTGCTCCGCGGCTGAGCCGAGCTGGCCGTACAGCTTCTTCAGGGTCGTGGTCGGCTGGGAAGGCACGTGGTCGTAGTAGCCGGTGAAGTTGTACAGGTGGTGCAGGGTGACCAGGAACTTCAGGTCCTTGGCGCGGATCGCGTCGGCGAAAAGCCGCACCAGATCGAGCTTCGGCCCGCGGGCGACCGAGTTCCACTCGTTGACCTGGCTGTTCCACATGGAGAAGCCGTCGTGGTGCTCGGCGACCGGCCCGGCGAACTTGGCCCCGGAGTCGGCCACCAGCTGCGCCCACTCGGCGGGGTCGAAGTTGCCGCCCTGCGACTTGAGCTTCGGCGTGAACTGCACCCAGTTGCCGGCCTTGTTGCGCGCGCCGTCGATGAAGTTGTGATACGGCCACGCCGAGGGGTCACCATAGACGCTCTTGTGGTGGTTGTTCTCGTTCGAACCGTTGATGTACATGGTGCGCGGATACCACTCGGTGCCGTACTCAGGCGTGGCGAAGGCGCCCCAGTGCCAGTAGACGCCGAACTTCGCGTCCTGGAACCAGTCCGGAGCGGCCGGATGCTGGTCGACCGACGCCCATGTGGGCTCGTAGACGGCGGGAGCGGCCTCCGCCGTTCCCGCCGCGGCGGGAACGGTGAGGAGAGCCCCGGCGAGCAGAGCGGTACCGGCCAGAGCGGTCTGTTTGCGTAGCCGCGACAGCTTGATGGGGCGCACGCTGACTCCCGTCGATGGTGCGGTCGTATCGATTCGATCGCCTCTGGCCCACACGGTAAGGATCGGTTTTCCGCTGTCAAGGCGGAAACTTTCCGGGCCGGCTGTCGTGCGTGCCGCTCGCGCCGAGCATGCGCGAGCGACGGCGCCGGTGGCTTCGGCCTTCCGGCCGGAGAAGGGACGGCAGATCAGTAGGGCCTATTTTCCGGGTATGCGATGGAACTTTCACGACCGCACCCTTCTCGGGAAGAGGCCCTCCCGCAGTCCGGGGAGGTGGTGAGCCTCACACGACATCTCCGACAAGACATCATACGTCATATGTGTTGCACATCAACGTGCGCAGTCCCTAGAAACAGAAACACCGCAACTTCGGAAACAGAAACGCACATCGCCGGCCCGTCTGACGACTTCAGACGGGCGCCGCTCGGCACTCCCCGCCTCGGCCTCCTCACCGGGAGCCCATCACCGGCTGGGGAGCGGACGGATCGCTCCCTCCAGGCATCCTCGGATTGTTAGCGCTAACAGATCGTCTTACGGAGGCCACATGTCGCTCCCCCCGCTCAGCCGCCGTCAACTTCTCCGAGCCGCCGGCGTGGCCGTGGCCGCTTCCGCGGCAGGGCCGGTGCTCGACTCCTCGGTGGCCACGACCGCGGGCGCGGCGGCCCGGCCCGACATCGGGGTGTCGGCGTACCCGTTCGAGCTCGGGCAGGTGCGGCTGACGACCGGTCGCTGGCTGGAGAACCAGAACCGTACGCTGTCATATCTGCGGTTCGTCGACGCGGACCGATTGCTGCACACCTTCCGTCTCAACGCCGGCCTTCCCACTTCGGCCCAGCCGTGCGGGGGGTGGGAGGCGCCGAACATGGAGTTGCGCGGGCACACGATCGGCCACGTGCTGTCGGCACTGGCGCAGGCGTACGCCAACACCGGCGACTCGGCCTGCAAGTCCAAGGGCGACTACCTGGTCAACGCGCTGGCGGCCTGCCAGGCGGCCTCACCGGGCCGGGGGTACCACACCGGCTACCTCTCGGCGTTCCCGGAGAACTTCTTCGACCGGGTGGAGAGCGGCCAGCAGGTCTGGGCACCGTGGTACACCCTTCACAAGATCCTGGCAGGGCTGATCGACCAGTACGTGCTGGCCGGCAACAGCCAGGCCCTCACCGTGGCCACCAACATGGCCGGCTGGGTGGACTGGCGCACCGGCAGGCTCAGTTACACACAGATGCAGTCCGCTCTGAACAACGAGTTCGGCGGCATGAACGCCGCTCTGACCGACCTCTACCAGCAGACCGGCGACGGCCGGTGGCTCACGGCCGCGCAGCGGTTCGACCACGCCGCGGTGTTCAACCCGCTGGCGTCCGGCAACGACCAGCTCAACGGCCTGCACGCCAACACCCAGGTACCCAAGTGGATCGGCGCGGCGCGGGAATACAAGGCCACCGGCACGACCCGCTACCGCGACATCGCCACCAACGCCTGGAACATCACCGTAGGCGCGCACACCTACGTCATCGGCGGCAACAGCCAGGCCGAATACTTCCGTGCGCCCAACGCCATCGCCGCGTACCTGTCGAACGACACCTGCGAGAGCTGCAACACCTACAACATGCTCAAGCTCACCCGGGAGCTGTTCACGCTGTACCCCGACCGGGCCGACCTGTTCGACTACTACGAGCGCGGCCTGATCAACCAGATGATCGGCCAGCAGAACCCCAACGACGGCCATGGCCACGTCGTCTACTTCACCCCGCTCAACCCCGGCGGCCGCCGGGGTGTCGGTGGCGTCAACAGCGGCTACAGCACCGACTACAACTCGTTCTGGTGCTGTCAGGGCACCGGCCTGGAGACCCACACCAAGCTGGCGGACTCCATCTACTTCTCCCGCGACTCCACGCTGACCGTGAACCTGTTCGCGCCGTCGGTGCTGAACTGGACCCAGCGCGGCATCACCGTCACCCAGACCACCGCCTACCCGGTGAGTGACACCACCACGTTGCAGGTCACCGGGAACGCCGGCGGGTCGTGGTCCATGCGCGTCCGCATCCCCTCCTGGGCCGCCGGAGCCACGATCGGCGTCAACGGTGTCCAGCAGGACGTGGCCACCGCTCCCGGCACCTACGCCACGCTGACCCGCACCTGGGTCTCCGGCGACACCGTCACCGTCCGTCTGCCCATGCAGCCCGTCACCCGCCCGGCCAACGACAACGCGGGCATCGCGGCGATCACGTACGGCCCGGTGGTCCTCGCCGGCAACTACGGCAACACCACGCTCAACGCCCCACCGGTGCTGAACCCCGCCACCGTCACCCGCACCAGCGGCACCGCACTCACCTTCACGGCCACCGCCGGCGGATCGGCGGTCAACCTGATCCCGTTCCACGACGCCCATGGCGTCAACTACAACGTCTACTGGAACATCGGGGGCGGGAGCACACCCACGGGCTGGGTGCGGATCGGCAACGTGACCACCGGCCTGGTCCTCGACAGCGGCGGCAACGTCGCCTCGGGATCGGCGCTCAAGCAGTGGAGCTGGGACGGCAGCACCAACCTGCAGTGGCAGCTGGTGGACCTGGGCAACGGTTACTTCCGCATCGTCAACCGCACCAACACCATGGTCGCCGACAGCTGGGGCAACACCGCCAACGGCGCCAACTGCCTGCAGACGACCTGGAACGGCGGCAACAACCAGCAATGGCGGCTCAACAGCATGGGCAACGGCCGCTACCAGATCGTCAACCGCGGCACCGGCACCGCCCTGGACGGCGCCGGCACCACCACGGTCGGCTCCACCGTGAAGCTGTGGACCCCGAACGCCAGCACCAACAACCAGTGGACCATCACCTGACGCGGCGTCGCCGACGCCTGCGCCGAGCATGGAATCAGAACTCCGCCCCTTGCTCGGCAGCGGCCTGGACGCGGGCCTCGACGACGGCCTGCTCTGCCCGGCGGCGGCCGTCCACGATGTAGCGCACCGCTTCGTCGGGGTCGTCGGTGAGGTGGAGCAGCTTGGGGTCGTCGGGGGAGATCATTCCGTTGCCCAGCAGGGTCTCGTTGATCCAGTCGAGGAGGGGACGCCAGAAGGTGGTGCCGAGCAGCACGATGGGGAACTGGGTGATCTTGCCGGTCTGGACGAGGGTCACGGCTTCGAAGAGTTCGTCGAGGGTGCCGAAGCCGCCGGGGAGGACGACGAAGGCGTCGGCGTACTTGACGAACATGGTCTTGCGGACGAAGAAGTAGCGGAACTCTATGCCGAGGTCCACGTAGTCGTTGAGCTTCTGCTCGAAGGGGAGCTCGATGCCCAGGCCCACGGAGATGCCGCCGGCTTCGCGGGCGCCCTTGTTGGCGGCTTCCATGCAGCCGGGGCCGCCGCCGGTGATCACGGCGTAGCCGGCCTTGGCCAGGGCGCCGCCCAGGCGGACGCCCAGGTCGTAGTCGGGGGTGCCGGCGGGGGTGCGGGCGGAGCCGAAGACCGTGACGGCGGGGGGGAGATCGGCAAGCTGGCCGAAGCCCTCGACGAACTCGGCCTGGATGCGCAGGACCCGCCAGGGGTCCATGTGCAGCCACTCGGTGGAGCCTCGTTGGTCGAGGAGCCGTTCGTCGTATGTGGACTCGGGGAGGAACTTGCCCCGGACCAAGGCGGGGCCCTGACGGCGCTCCTCACGTGTGCGTTCGCTCATGCGGTTCACGCTAACCGGCCTGGGGGACGCGCGGGACGTCCCCAGGTTGCCCGGGTCATGAAAGAATCTTGAAAAATCTGCGAAGGACCGGGGAACCGGTTGTCCGGCACGCCACGTCTAAGAGTCGAGGGTGCTGCTCGGGACTGAAAGTGGCTTTCCCCGCCAAATGGCCGGCGAGGAAAGCCACTTTCTTTTGTGCCGTCCCTGCTTGGAGCTGCATGAGCGACATGAGCGGTACGGGCCCTAAATGGGTTTTGAGGGGGTTTTAGGCCCCGGTGCCCAGCCAGCGCAGCATACGCCGTTCACATGCCACGATCTTTTCGAGCTCGACGTACTCGCCCTGCTGGTGCGCCACGTGCGGGTCGCCGGGGCCGTAGTTGACCGCGGGCACGCCGAGGCGGGAGAACAGCGACACGTCGGTCCAGCCCAGCTTGGCCCGGGGCTCGCCGCCGATCATCTCGGCGAAGGCCGCCGCCACCGGGTGCGTGAGGCCGGGACGGGCCCCGGGGGCGCCGTCGGTGAACCGCACGGCGTACCCGTCGAACAGCTCCCTGATGTGGTCCTGGGCCTCGTCAAGGGACCGGTCGGGCGCGAAGCGGTAGTTCACCGTCACCACGCACGCGTCGGGGACGACGTTGCCCGCCACCCCGCCGGTGATGCCGACGGCGTTCAGGCCCTCGCGGTAGGCGAGGCCGTCCACCACCGGCTCCCTCGGCCGGTAGGAGTTCAGCCGGTCGAGCACGGGCGCCACGGCGTGGATGGCGTTCACGCCGAGCCACGAGCGGGCGCTGTGCGCGCGGCGGCCGGTGGTGGCGATCTCGGCGCGCAGCGTGCCCTGGCAGCCGCCCTCGATCTCGCCGCCGGTGGGCTCCATCAGCACGGCGAAGTCGCCGGCCAGCAACTCGGGCCGGGTGCGGCTCAGGCGGCCGAGGCCGTTGCGGGACGCGTCGACCTCCTCGCACTCGTAGAACACGTACGAGACGTCGCGGGACGGCCGTTCCAGCGCGGCGGCGAGCTTGAGCGCGACCGCGACACCGCTCTTCATGTCCGAGGTGCCGCAGCCGTACAGCAGGCCGTCCTCGACGCGTGAGGGCAGGTTGCCCGCCACCGGCACGGTGTCGATGTGCCCGGCGATCACGACCCGCTCGGCGCGGCCGCCGCCGGTGCGGGCGACGACCGCGTCGCCGTCCCGCACGACCGACAGGTGGGGCAGCGGGGCGAGCGCCGCCTCGATCATGTCCGCGAGGGGCTTCTCGCCGCCGCTGACCGACTCGACGTCCACCAGGGCCGCCGTCAGGTCCCGGACGTCCGAGGACAGGTCAAGCGGCGGCGTGTCAGGCATTGACACCGTGCTGGCGCAGCACGTCGTTCAGCTCGGACTTGCTGTGGCGCCGCCCGGGCTCCAGGCGCTTGAGCACCAGCACGCAGGGCAGCCCGAAGGTGCCGCCGGGGAACTCCCGCTGCCGGGTGCCGCCGACCGCCACGCACCAGTCGGGGATGTGGCCGCGGCTGATCTCCTCGCCGGTCTCGACGTCGATCACCGGCACCGACGCCGACAGGATCGTGCCCGCGCCCACCATGGCGCCCTTGCCGACCCGGGCGCCCTCGACGATCATCGAGCGGCTGCCGATCATCGCCTCGTCCTCGATGACCACCGGCACGGCGTTCGGCGGCTCGAGCACGCCACCGATGCCGACGCCGCCGGACAGGTGGACGTTCTTGCCGATCTGGGCGCAGGAGCCCACCGTGGCCCAGGTGTCCACCATGGTGCCGCTGTCGACGTACGCCCCGATGTTGGTGAAGGACGGCATGAGCACCACGCCTGGCGCGAGGTAGGCGCCCCACCGGGCGATCGCCCCGGGTACCACGCGCACGCCGTCCAGCGTGGACTTCAGCGGCACACGGTCGTGGTGCCGGAAGTCACCGACCTGGCTCTCCGCCATGCCGAGCACGCGGAAGCCGAGCAGGATGGCGCGCTTGGCGCGCTCGTCCACGACCACCTCGCCGGAGGCGTCGTCCACGAAGGCGACCCGGGCCTGGCCGGTGTCCAGCATGTCCACCGCGCCGACGATCACACCGCGCGCCTCGGCGTCGCCGGGCGACAGCTCGTCGCGGCGCTTCCACAGGTCCTCGACGGCTGCGGGCAAGGGGCTCTCGAAGGTCTCGCTCATGGAACGGGAGCTTAGTGCCGCACGCGGACCGCGATCGGGCCGGTAGGTTCTTCAGCGTGGCACGGCGTTTCTCACGAGCGGTTCTGACGATCATCGCCATCGTTGTCGTGCTCAGCGTGGCGATATTTTTCGGCATTTATCACCTTTTGAACAGAGCGAAGCCTTTCGCCCTTGGTGAGCACTGCCAGGTCACCACCTCCCTCGGCACCCTCGACCTCGAGATCGAGCAGGCCCAGATCTCCGCGACCATCGCCGCCGTGGCCGCGCGGCGCAAACTGCCCGAGCGGGCCGTGCAGATCGCGTACGTCACCGCGATCCAGGAGTCCAAGCTGCTCAACCTTCCGTTCGGGGACCGCGACTCGGTGGGGGTCTTCCAGCAGCGGCCCTCGCAGGGCTGGGGCACCGTCGACCAGCTCCAGGACCCGGTGTACGCGACCGGCAAGTTCTTCTCCGCGCTGGTCAAGGTGAAGCGCTACCAGAAGCTGCCGCTGCACGACGCCGCGCAGGCCGTGCAGCGCTCGGCGGACGGCTCGGCGTACGCCCAGCACGAGACCGACGCCCGCATCCTCGCCGCCGCGTTCACCGGCCGGGTGCCGAAGGCCGTGCACTGCTGGTACCCGCCGCCGGAGAAGCCGGTCACCTTCCAGGCCACCAAGGCACGCAAGGAGCTCGGCCGGGCCCTCGGCGACGCACCGCAGAGCAACCAGATCGACGCGGCGTCCGAGCGGCGGGGCTGGCTGATCGCCGCCTGGTCGGTGGCCCACGCGCAGAAGTTCGGCCTCCACCAGGTGCGCTACGCCGGTCTCTCCTGGACCGCCGCCGCCGGCCACGACGGCTGGCTCACCGACGCCAAGGCCGGCACGGGCCAGGTCGTGATCGCCTGACCCGGACGGCCCCCGTCGTGGTCAGATCAGGCGGTCCACCTGGATGGAGCCCGGGGACAGCGGCTGGGCGTACGCGGCGGTCCACGCCTGGCCCTGCACGCGGTTGAAGGTGAGCAGGCGGCCGTCGCCCGCGCGGTAGTCGGCGAAATCGATGAGGCCGCGCTCGGGGTAGCCGGTCAGGCCCTCGGACCGGAAGGCGGCCGTGCCCCGCTCGATGGGGAAGAACTCCACGCCCTGCATGATCAGCATGCTCTTGGCGGGCACCATGCCCTCGGTCGGCACCGGCGTCCACAGGTGGACCTCGAGGTGCGACAGGTCCCCGTGCGCGTCGCCCCGCTCGCGGACCGAGAGCCACTGGTAGTGGCGCATGCCCTCCTCGAGGAGGTACTCGATCCACTGGTCACCCTGCCAGGACAGGTGGAGCGCGCCGATGACCCGGGCCCGCACCCCCCGCCGGTCGACGGTGTCCCCCACCTTGATGGTCCGCGGGTCGAGGTACTCCGGCTCCACCCGGGGGGCCGGGTCCGGCTGAACCGGTTCAGCGAACGGCGGAGCCGCGCGAGGAGCCGAACGGGCCCCGCGTTCGCTGCGCCGGGTGCCGAGGTAGGTGCCCAGCACGACGACCAGGATGGCTGCGCTCACGGCGAGCACGACCGCAACGGTCATGCCGCGGGATATTACTGGAGCCGGAGCACGGCCGCATTGATCCTCTCGTCACTGGCCGTCATCGCGACCCGGATGTGCGAGCCGCCGCCCGGCCCGTAGAAGTCGCCGGGGGCCACCAGGACGCCGAGTTCGGCCAGTGCCCCCGCCTGCTCCCAGCACGGACGGCCGTCGGACGCCCACAGGTAAAGCCCGGCCGTGGAGTGGTCGACCCGCCAGCCCGCCTTCTCCAGCGCGGGGCGCAACGCGGCCCGCCGGGCGGCGTACCGCTCGCGCTGCGCGGCGGCGTGGGCGTCGTCGTCCAGCACGGCGGCCATGGCGGCCTGCACCGGCTGCGGCACGATCATGCCCGCGTGCTTGCGCACCTCCAGCAGCCGCGCGACCAGGGCGGGGTCGCCCGCGACGAACCCGGCGCGGTACCCGGCGAGGTTGGAGCGCTTGGACAGCGAGTGCACCGCGAGCAGCCCCTCGTGGGAGCCGCCGCTGACGTCCGGGTGGAGGATCGAGACCGGGTGCTCCTCCCAGCCGAGCTCGATGTAGCACTCGTCGGACGCCACCACCGCGCCGCGCTCGCGTGCCCAGTCGACGACCTTGCGCAGATGCTCGGGCGGCAGCACACGCCCCGTGGGGTTGGACGGGGAGTTCACCCACACCAGCGGCACCCGCTCGGGGCCGAGGGCGAGCAGCCCGTCGGAAGCGTACGGCGTGGCGCCGGCCAGCCGGGCGCCGACGTCGTAGGTGGGGTAGGCCAGCGCGGGGTGCACCACGTGGTCGCCGGGGCCCGCGCCGAGCAGCGTGGGCAGCCACGCGACGAGCTCCTTGGAGCCGATCGTGGGCAGGACGGCCTCGGGGGCGACGGTCACGCCGTGGCGGCGGGCCAGCCAGCCGGCGGCGGCCTGCCGCAGGCGCGCGGTGCCGTACGTGAGGGGGTAGCCGGGGCTGTCGGCGGCGCCGGCCAGGGCCTCCTGGGCCACCGCGGGCACCGGGTCCACCGGGGTGCCGATGGACAGGTCCACGATGCCGCCGGGATGCGTGAGCGCCCGCTCCTTGTACGGCGCCAGCCGGTCCCACGGGAAATCTGGCAGGCCGATCACCGCATCACTCCTGAGGTGCGAACGTTCCAACGGCGCCGGCCCGGGGCCATGACACGGCATGGACGGGTGGTACCGCGACCGAGGTCACGGTACCCGTGGCACCACGTGCAGACGGGCGGGCGATCAGTGCTCCTCCGCCTGCGGGGGAAGCGCCGCCACGATCGGGTGGTCCCGGTCGATCTTACCGACCTTGGACGCCCCACCGGGCGAGCCCAGCTCCTCGAAGAACTCCACGTTGGCCTTGTAGAAGTCCTTCCACTGGTCGGGCGTGTCATCCTCGTAGAAGATCGCCTCGACCGGGCACACGGGCTCGCACGCGCCGCAGTCCACACACTCGTCTGGGTGGATGTACAGCATGCGGTTGCCCTCGTAGATGCAATCGACCGGGCACTCTTCGATGCACGCCTTGTCCAGCACATCCACGCAAGGCTGCGCGATGACGTAGGTCACCTCGGACTCCTTCTTTCCGCACGACGACGACCGCGGGTTGCTAGACCTAGTATTGCCGCGAGGGCCACGTGTCCGAAACGGAGGGGGGCAAAGCTGTTGACGGCGCGCTTCGCGGGCAGGCTGGTCATCGCGGTGACCCCGTCCGACATCGGCCGCCGCGTCACGATCAGGCGTGCCGATCCCGACGGATTCCGCGACACGGTAGGGGTTCTGACCTCCTGGGACCGCGGCGTGATCGGGGTGCGCAAACGTGACGGCACCCTCGTCGAGATCGCCGAGTCGTCCGTCGTGGCCGCCAAGGTCGTCCCCGACCCGCCGGCCGTGAACCGCCCCGCCTCCCGCTGACGATCCCCGGCCGCCCGCCACGGCCCGGCAGGCGCCGCCCCAACACCGGTCAAAGCCCCGCGTGCCTCCTCGACCCGCGCACCCGTGACGCCGAGTATTCATGGTGTGACCATACGTGCCGCAGCCGTCGCAGCAACCCTCGCGCTCCTCGCCGCCGCCGCGGCCGGGTGCTCGTCCTCGCCGCGCGAGCCGAAGAAGGAGCAGCCGATCGACCCGCGCGCCGCCGGGCTGGCCGAGGGCTTCGGGACGATGGACCGCCTGGTGGAGGCGGCGCGGCGCGAGGGCGCGCTGAACCTCGTCGGCGTGCCGCGCGACTGGGTGAACTTCGGCGCCGTGATGGACCGCTTCACCGGGCACTACGGCATCAGGATCAACGTGGCCGAGCCCAAGGCGAGCAGCCGCAGGGAGATCGAGATCGCCAAGGCGGCGCCGCCGCAGGACGCGCCGGACGTGTTCGACCTCGGCATGGACGTCGCCGTCGCCAACGCCGAGCGCTTCGCGCCGTACCGCGTCACCGCGTGGCAGGACGTGCCGGACGCGCTCAAGGACTCCGGCGGCCGGTGGTACGGCGCGTACGGCGGCTACATGTCCATCGGCTACGACCCGCGCAAGGTGAAGGCGCCGCGGGCGTTCGCCGACCTGCTGGCCCCCGGGTACGCCGTCGCGCTCGCCGGCGACCCGCTGCGCACCGCCGCGGCGTTCAACGGCGTGATGGCGGCTTCCCTCCAGAACGGCACGCCGGAGGCCAAGCGGGGCGTCGAGCTGTTCGCGAAGCTGAAGAAGTCCGGCGGGTTCAGCAAGCCGTCCAAGGCCAACACCCTGGTCGACTGGGACTACGTGAACGCCGCCAAGGCCGCGCAGACCGCGGGCGACGACACCCCGGCCTGGAAGGTCGTGATCCCGAAGGGCGCGGTGCTGGCGTCCTACTACGTGCAGGCGATCAACAAGAAGGCGCCGCACCCGGCGGCCGCCCGCCTGTGGGAGGAGTTCCTCTTCAGCGACGAGGCGCAGAACCTCCTGCTGAAGGGCTTCGCACGCCCCGCGCGCATGGAGGCGCTGGAGATGAAGGGGGTGCTGGACCGCCAGGCCGCGGCCCGGCTGCCCGCCGTCACCGGCAGGCCCGTGATGCTGACGATCCCGCAGGCCGACGCCGCCAAGACCTATCTCAAGGCGAACTGGACCACCGCGGTGGGCTGACCCCGCGCGCTCGCGAGCCGGCCAGAGCAAGCTCTCCGACCGATGTGTGGCACGGACATCAAAGCCTTAAAGTGTCCGTACCCATAAGGACACGGACAAGCGATGTCGGAGAATGCGAGCTGATGGCCTTGCGATACGACACGCCGAGTTTGATGCGGTGGAACGCTCGCGCCTATGACAGCTCCTTCGGCTACGTCTCGGCGCACGGCGCGCCGCTGATCGAACTGCTGGACCCCCAGCCCGGCGAGCGCATCCTCGATCTCGGCTGCGGCACCGGGGTGCTCACCGCGGACATCGCGGCCCGGGGTACCACGGTCCTCGGCATGGACGGCTCGGCCGCGATGATCGAGGTGGCGCTCGCGCAGCACCCGGGGCTGGACTTCATCGTGGGCGACGGAGCCAACTTCCGGGTCCTCGACTCCTACGACGCGGTGTTCTCCAACGCGGCGCTGCACTGGATGGGCCGCGACCCCGACGCGGTGATCCGCTGCGTGCGGGCGGCGCTGGCGCCGGGCGGGCGGTTCGTGGCCGAGATGGGGGGCGCGGGCAACTGCGCCGCGCTGACGTCCGCGATGCTGACCGCGTGGCGCGAGCACGGTCTGAGCGAGCCCGACCTGCCGTGGTACTTCCCGACGCCCGCCGAGTACGCCGTGCGCCTGGAGAGGTGCGGCTTCACCGTGCGGCTGCTGGAGTACTTCGACCGGCCGACCCCGCTGGACGAGTGCCCGAACGGCGCCGCCGACTGGGTGCGGATGTTCGCGGGCTACCTGCTGGACGGCGTGCCGCCCGCGACGGTGGAGCCGTTGCTGCGGCGGGTCAACGAGCTGGCGGCCCCGGCGCTGCGCCGGGAATCGGGGTGGGTGGCCGATTACGTGCGGTTGCGCTTCGCGGCCGTACGGGCGTAACGGCGTCTACGATCGTGCGATTTGCCAGACTATGTTCTGGTCCTGACATCACCGGAGAGGAAACGGGATGAACTTCTGCCTGAGTGATCTCGTGCCTCCGCTTCGCTGGAGTGACGCGGCGGGGTTCTCGCAGCTTCGCGACCTGCCCGGGCTGCCGGACGCGTGGTGGCGTTCGCTGCCCGTCACCCAGGTGTTCGCCGTACTCGGGCCCGAGGCGCTCGGTGAGCTGCTGACGGAGCTGGCGCTTGAGCACTGGCCGGCGGCCGCGGTGGGCGACGTGCTGCCGGCGTTGCATGTGATGGATCCCGAGGAGGCCGACGAGCCCCAGGTCTCCATCGCGCTCGACCGTGTGGGCTCCTGGCACGGGCTCCTGGCGCTGACCGGCAGGGAGCTGTCGGACCAGCCGTTCATCCGTCCCCGCCCGGTGCTCGCCGCGTTGTTCAGCACGGTGTTCACCCGCCTGACCGCCGGCGCCAAGGCCCCCGCGGAGAAGGCGCCGGACGAGCGGGTGCCCGCCGCGCCGCGGGCCCCCATGCCCGCCGTCCCTGAGCGTGAGCCGCTGCCGGTGCGCCGCCCGGCGCTGCCCAAACGGCAGACGCGGCAGGCCATCGACCCCGGCGACCCGCTCGGCCTGGCCGCGGCCCGCCTGGCCACCGCCGCGCTGGAGCAGCGGGTGTTCGGCGACGCCGTCGCGGGCAGCCCGACGACGTCCCGCCCGTCGATGTTCACCCCGCCACCCCGCCCCGAGCGCCCGTCCCCCGCCCCCCGGTACGACCCGTCGCAGACCCCGGTGCCCCCGCCCTCGACGCCGGCGTCGATACCGTCCCCGACACCCCCGGCTCCGTCCCCGACGCCTCCGGCCCCCTCCTCGATGCCCCCGGCCCCGTCCCCGACGCCTCCGGCCCCGTCCTCGATGCCCCCGTCCCCGACGCCTCCGGCGCCCGCCGCCGGCGAGCCGGACCCCGATCCGCTCGGCACCGACCGGACCCGTCACGAGCCGTCCCCGGACCCCCTCGGCCGCGGTGAGCCGTCCCCCGATCCCCTCGGCCCCGACCCGCTCGGCCCCGGCGAGACCGGCGAGACCGCCGCCGAACCCGCCGCCGAGGACGGGCCGCTCGACCGGCAGGACGGCGACGCCGGGGAGCCCGAGCGCGCCGGCACCGAACCCGGCGAGTCGGCCGGCCCGGTGGGCACCAGCACCGACGAGCTCAGCACGGCGGGCGAGGAGCGCGACATGGTCGCGATCATCGACGCCGCCTTCGCCGGCCTGGACGACAAGACCTGGACGGTGGCGCAGAACCACGTCTTCACCGACGCCCCCGCCGCTCCCGAGGAGCTCGCCAAACTGTTCGCCGTCCCCGCCGAGGAGATCGTCGCGCTGGAGCAGGAGCTGCGGCAACGGCTCGCCGAGTGGCTGGAGAGCCCCGACGCGGCCCCCTACGCGCAGTACCTGGAGAAGCTGCCCGGCACCCTCGGCGTCGCCGCCCCGAGGTCACGGCTCGTCGCCGCGGCCCCCTGGCACACCCGTGAGCTGCGCTCGCTGGACGTCCCCGCGTGGCAGTTCGTGCTCGCCACCCTGCCCGGCTACACGGTGCAGGAGGGCTGGCTGGTCTCCGAGGACGTCAACGAGCTGCGTGAACGCACCTGCGCGCTGATCCTGGACGCCGAACGCCCGCCCACCGTGGCCCGGGCCCTCGAGCTGGTCTCCACGCTCGGCATCCACCCGGAGGTCGCCAAGGAGTGGCTGGAGAGCGTGCCGCAACTGCGCATCCAGAGCTCCAAGCCCGCGGCCGGCCAGGAGGCGGAGCGGCCGAGGCAGCAGGAGGTCGCGCACTCCGTGCCGGACGGCCGGCTGAAGGACGTGTCGATGACCCGCAGGTGTTTCCGGCACCCGGACGGCCTGTGGTGGCTGCGGGTGGACGTGGCGCCCGAGCAGATCAACGGCGGCGAGTGCCCGCTGCCGAGCGGGTTCGCCGCGTACCTCGGCATGTCCCCCGGCGAGAGCCGCACGGTGAACAGCGCGACGGGCGACATCACGCTGAGCTGGCAGACCCGCCCCGTCATCGAGTCGCTCGGCGGGCTGCTCACCGACATGGAGGCCACACCGGGCGCCCACCTGTTCCTCACCGTCGCCGAGGAGGACGAGGTGCTGCGCACCCGCCTGGTGCCCGCGGCGTCCGGCGACGCCGACAAGGGGGCGATGGCGCTGCGGCTGGCGGGGCACACGTCGGGCGGCACCGAGTCGCTCGAGGAGACGATCCGCGTGCTCGCCACCCGCATCGGCATGACCGGCCCGGTCGGGCTGCCCGAGCTGATGAACCGGCTACGTGAACGCGGGGACCGCGACCTGCTGTCCCTGATGGTCTGACAGGAGCCCCGGTGCCCCGGCTCGCCATCGCCCCAGAGGTCCATCGGGATCTCGGTGCGCTGGCGCCCGCGGCACGCCAGGAGGCGGTGGTGTCGCTGCGCCGGTTCCTGCGCGGCGCCACCTCGGCCCCGCATCCCGAGCGGGTGCGCAACACCCGCGACCCCCGGGTGGCGACGATGCGGCTGACCGTCCACCACCGGGGCGTGGTGGTGCGGCAGCGCGACGTCTACTGGATGCTGGCGGTGCTGCCGGACGCCGAGGCCTGGTCGTACGCCCAGCGGCACCGTTTCGCGGTCAACGCCGCCGGCGGGATGGCGGAGGTGTGGGACGCCGCCGCGCTCGAAGCCGTGGAGCCCGCGTTGCGCCGGGCCGCGGAGTCGGGGGGGCGGCGGCTGTTCGCGCACGTCTGCGACACCGACCTGCTCGGGCTCGGCATCGACACCTGGCTGCTGCCCCTGGTGCGGCTGATGGCCAGTGAGGCGACCCTGGAGGCGCTGGAGCCGCTGATCCCCGAGAGCCAGTACGCGCCGCTGTCGGTGCTCGCCGACGGCGGGTCGGTCGCCGAGGCGTGGCGGGCGCTCGACGCGTGCGCGGCCGTCCCCGCGACGTCGGTGGACGTGAGCGACCTGGCCGCCGCGCTCGAACGCACGCCGGGGAGCGCGGTGTTCGTCGTGGACGCCGAGGAGCTCGACCACCTGCTGGACCGCCCGCGGTGGTGCGGCTTCCCGTACGCGGTCCAGTACCGCATCGCCTACCACGACGGCCACGACGGCCCGGTGCTGGTGACCGGCGGGGCCGGCACCGGCAAGACCGTGCTCGCGCTCCACCGCGCCGCGCATCTGGCGCGCACCGGCGGCGGCCGGGTGCTGGTGGTGACGTTCTCCCAGGCCACGGTCGCGGACGTCGCCGCCAAGCTGGACGTGCTGGTGGACGACGCGCGGGTGCGGGCCCGCATCGAGGTCGGCAACGTCGAGCGCCTCGCCCACCGCATCGTCGCCGAGGCCGAGGGACGGCCGCCGCTGCTGGTCGGCGCCCCCGACGTCGCCACGCTGTGGCAGGAGGCCGCCGAGCTGTACGGCGCGCCGCACAGCCCCGCGTTCCTGATGCGCGAGTGGGAGCAGGTGATCCTCGCGCAGAACCTGTGCACCATGCAGGAGTACCTCGCCGCGTCCCGCCCGGGCCGCAGCGTGGAGCTGGACCGCGGCGAGCGGGCCGAGGTGTGGCGGGCCATCGAGCACGTCACCGGGCGGCTGCGCGAGACCGGCAGGCGCACCCTGCTTCAGCTGGCCGCGCGGGCCAGCACACTGCTCGGCCGGACCACCGGGGACCTGCTCGGCGACGACGCGCCCGGCCACGAGCCGTACCGGCACATCGTGGTGGACGAGGCGCAGGACCTGCACCCGGCGCAGTGGCGGCTGCTGCGCGCCGCCGTGCCCCCGGGGCCGGACGACCTGTTCATCGTGGGCGACCCCCACCAGCGGGTGTTCGACACCCGCATCGCGCTCAGCACCCTCGGGATGAAGGCCGAGACCTACCGGCTCACCGTGTCGCGCCGCCTGTCGCAGGAGACGCTCACCTGGGCGGTGCGGCTGCGCGGCGGCGGCCCTGTGGACGGCCTGGTGGACGGCGTCACCGAGCTCGCCGGGTTCCGCGCCGGCCACTCGGGGCCGCGCCCGGCCGTCCGGGAGTACACCTCGCCGGACGCCGAGCTCGCCGGGCTGGTCGCCCAGATCAGGGACTGGCTCGCCGAGGGGGTGCCCGCGGGCGCGATGGCCGTCGCGGCCCGATCGGCGGACCTCGTGAAGAACGCCAAGGCGGCGCTCGGCGCGGCGGGCCTGCGCGTGCGGGTCACCCCGCTGCACGGGCTCAAGGGCCTGGAGTACCGCCGGGTCGCCCTGATCGGCGTGGCCGAGGGCGTCGTCCCCGCCCCCGGCTCGCTCACGCCCGCCGAGGAGGACCCGACCGCCCGCGCGCACGATCTGCAACGGGAACGTGGCCTGCTGTACATGGCGTGCACCCGGGCCAGCGAGCGCCTTTATGTGTCCTATTCAGGGCGGGCAAGTCCCTTTCTCCCACCCTGACCCAATAACCTGAACCCGCGGAATGGACCCCGTCTGATCCCACCACACGCCCCATGCCGGTTTGGACCTCCATGAATCTGAGCCTTAGCGACATCGTGCCTCCCCTGCGCTGGACCGCACCCGGCGAGGTCGAGCCGATCGCGAGCGACCCCCGTCTCCCGGACGCGTGGTGGCAGGCGCTTCCCATCGACCGGGCCTGCCTGATCGCGGGCACCGCTCAGGTGGCCTCGCGGCTGACCGACCTCGCCGTGGCCTGCTGGGGGCACTTACCGCTCGGCGACATCCTGCCGCTGCTCAGGATGATCGACCCCGAGCGCGCCGCGCGCACCCCCGACTCCCGGGAGACGGTGCGCACGATCTTCGCCGACGTGCTTGACCGGCTGATCGCGTCCACGGCCCCCGCCGGGCGTGAGCCGGCCGCCGCGCCCGCGCCGCCGGTGCGGCAGGACCGCCCGATCCCCGAACTGATCGACGACATCTTCGCGGCGCTCGACGACCGGCAGCGGGCCATCGCCCGGGACCGGGTGTACGCCGAGCGGCGCGTCACGCTGGACGAGCTGGCGCAGCGGTTCTCCGTGACCCGCGAGCGCATCAGGCAGATCGAGCGGGACCTGCGCGACCACGTGCAGGCCCGGCTCGCGGGCCCGGAGGCCGCGCCGCTGGCCGCCCACCTGACGTGGCTGCGCGGGCGGCTCGGCTCGGCCGTGCCCGCCGACGACCTCGCCGCCGCCGTCCCCTGGCACCGCACCGAGCTGACGACCCTCGGTGTGCCGGCCTGGCGGTTCGTGCGCACGCTGCTCGCCGGGTACGAGCAGGTGGACGGCTGGCTGGTCACCGGCGGCGCCGACGAGCTGAAGGAGAAGACGCGTCAGCTCTTCACCGACGGGCCGGTGAAGCTGCCCGAGGCGGTCGGCATGGTCGCCCAGCTCGGCGTGCGCGAGGACGTCGCGGAGCGGTGGCTGGCCGCCGTGCCGAACCTGCGCATCCTTGAGGGGCACGTCGTGCCGTGGCCGCGCAGCGTCAACGAGAAGGCCGAGGCGGTGCTGGCCGTGGCCGAGGGGCCGCTCAGCCCTGAGGAGATCCAGACGCGGATCGGCGAGGACTACAGCCTGGTCGGCATCCGCAACCAGCTCACCGCCGACAGCCGCTTCCTGCGGGTGGACCGCAACCGGTACGGGCTGGCGCGCTGGGGCGGCGAGGAGTACATCGGCATCCGCGAGATGATCGTGCGCGAGATCGAGCGGGCCGGCGGCGAGGCGTCGGTGAACAGCGTCGTCACCGCCCTCACCTCCAAGTACGAGGTCAGCGAGAGCTCGGTGCGCGCGTACGCGGGCGGGCCGGGGTTCGAGCGCACCCAGCGCGGGTGGATCCGGGTGGCGGCCCCCGAGCAGGCCGAGCCGTACAGCCCCCGCCGGGACGTGTCCATGACGCGGCGCTCGTTCCGTAGCCGCGACGGGCGCTGGTGGCACCGGGTGGACGTCAACGGAGAGCACCTGCGCGGGTCGGGCTCGCCGCTGCCCACCGGGTTCGCCGCCCACCTCGGCATGGCGCCGGGCGGGCAGCTCACCACGTCCACGCCGTCGGGCGACGTCGTGATCAGTTGGCACAACCAGCCGACCATGGGGTCGATCCGGGCCATCCTCGCCGACTACAGCGCAGGCGAGGGCGACTCGATCTTCCTGACCGTGTCGGACGGCGGGGAACTGCTCACGCGCTACCTGCCGCAGGCCGCGTCCGGCCTGCCGCCGATCAACATGGCCCTGCACCTCATCGGGTACACCGCGCCGGTGGCCTCGGAGGCGGAGGCGCTGCGGCTGATCGGCGCCCGCATCGGCCTGCCGGACGGCGCGTCCCGCGACGAGATCCTCACCCGGCTGCGCGAGCGCGGCGACCGCGACATCCTCGCCTTCCTGGACCCCGAGGCCGTCTGACACCCGCCGCCCCGGGGGCGTCCGCCCCCGGGCCGTCCACAGGCGCCCCGGACAGGCGCCCGATCATGTCCTAAGCTCTTGGTCATGTTGAGGCTGTACGACACCAGGACCAGGCGGCCGGAATCGATCGTTCCAGAGGGTGCGCGCGTGGTGCGCGACTACACCTGCGGGCCGACGGTCTACCGCTACGCCCACGTCGGCAACCTCCGCTCCTACCTGCTGCCCGACCTCATGCGCCGGGTCCTCGAGCGGCGCGGCGTGCATGTCGTCGTGTGCCAGAACATCACCGACGTCGGCCACCTGGCCGACGACGACCAGATCGACGCCACCGGCGAGGACAAGGTCCTCGCCCAGGCCCGCCGCGAGGGCCGCTCCGCCCTGGAGATCGCCCGCTTCTACGAGGACGCCTTCCGCCGCGACACCGAGAAGCTCAACATCCGGCCTCCCGAGCACACCCCCCGCGCCACCGAGAGCATCGATCTGATGATCGAGATGATCGCCAAGCTCATCGAGCGCGGCCACGCGTACGCGTCCGGCGACGGCTCGGTCTTCTTCGACGCGACAAGCTTCCCCACGTACGGCGAGATCTCCGGCAACCGCCTGGACGCGCTGAAGCCCGGCCACCGCATAGAACCCGACGAGCGCAAACACTTCCACGCCGACTGGGCCCTGTGGAAAGGCTCGGAGACCGTGAGCGAGATGACCTGGGACAGCCCCTGGGGCCGCGGCTTCCCCGGCTGGCACATCGAGTGCTCCGCCATGTCCCTGCGCTTCCTCGGCGACCACATCGACGTCCACACCGGCGGCAAGGACCTCCGCTTCCCCCACCACGAGGACGAGCGAGCCCAGTCCAACTCGACGGTGGGCCACGACGTGGTCAGCCACTGGGTCCACGGCGAGCACGTCCTGTTCGACGGCCGCAAGATGGCCAAGAGCACCGGCAACGTCGTCCTGCTCTCCGACGTCGAGGCCGCCGGCCTTGACCCCCTGTCCGTCCGCCTGGCCTTGCTTGAACACCGCTACCGCCAGCAGATGAACCTCACCTGGGACACCCTCACCGCCGCCGACCGCACCCTCCGCCGCTGGCGCCAGCAGGTGGCCACCTGGGCCGAATCCCCCAGCGCCGCCCTGAACAAGCCCTACGCCGACCGCGCCCGAGACGCCTTCGAAGACGACCTGGACACCCCCCAGGCCCTCCGCGTCCTGCGCGAACTGGAACGCGACGAATCAGTCCCCCCCGGTTCCCGCTTCGAGACCTTCCTCCACCTCGACCACGTCCTCGGCCTGGACCTCTCCGCCGACATAGGCAAGCCCCCCAAGGTCCCCGTCCTCCCCGAAGGCGCCGCCGAGCTCCTGGAGGCCCGCGCCAAAGCCAGAGAAGCCAAGGACTGGCCCACCTCCGACCGCCTCCGCGACGACCTGGCCGCCCTGGGGGTCAAGGTGACAGACACCCCAGAAGGCCAGACCTGGGCCTGACCTCCCCCCTGCCGTCCCTCGTCGTCCTCAGGGATCATCTTCACGCTCCGGCCCCGGCTCTGGACGTGCTCCACGGTGTGCCGGTCCAGGACGTCCCACTGGTCGCGGTCCCCGTAGTCATGGCAGAGAACGCACCGGCAACCGGGTGTGGGCCGCTTGAGCACCTCCCGGTCAAATGGGGGACGCATTAGGCTGATTGTGGGTGGCTTGGAGGAAGGGCGGATGTGGATGAGTGAGAGCGATCCGCATATCCATGTCGAGCGGGACGTGATGCGGGCGGGGGCGGGGTATCGCAACTTGGTCGTGTCGATTTTCGGGAAGGCGCCGGACTCGCCTGGTGTCGTGGTCACCGGTTGTGGGGTTCAGGTGCCTTATGTGATGACCTCGACGCGGCCGGAAAGTGTTACCTGTCTCGGGTGCCGGGAACACGCTCGGCGGGAGTATCTGCGGTATGCCGAGCAGGTGGAGCGGCTGGGGCGGCTGCCTGGTGCGCCTTTCAGTGGGGAGGACGCGGTGAAGGCCGCCCGGTGGGCACGGGAGCACGCGGGGAGGTTCTCCGGCTAGGGGGTCAGGAAATCGACGACGAATCCGGATATAGCCGCTCTTCTTGTCGTCAGGTACGTCGCCCATCTGACGTGCTCGGTGCCGATACCGGCGAAGTGCGTTAATCCTCCAGGCCGACCGATATCGGGTCGCTGCCACGTTCGACGACGTACCTGTTCCCACTGTACAAAGATAGCGGAACGGCTCAACTGTTGAATGCCGAGTACGCACTAACTGGGAGTCGCACCGGGGAGCGGGAGGGCGGGGTCGGCCTCGGTGAATTTCAGCGGCACGGGGCCGTAGCGCTCGGGGAGTTCGGCGGACGCCTTTTCCGTGTCGGTGGTGCCCACTTCCACGGCGGAGCCGTCGGCCAGCGGTGCGACGGTCGTGATGGGGACGCCTTTACGGGTCCAGTAGTCGATGTCGCCGGTGACGCGCTGGGCCAGGGCCTCCAGCCGGCGGGCGGAGTGAGCCGCGTCGCGCAGTCGCAGGGGGGCGTCCGGGAACTCGGCACTCAGCGAGGCGTCCAGCGCCTTGGACGGGACGCGGTAGACGAGCAGCTTGTCGCCGTTGAGCACCACGCCGGCGTACTGGTCGGGGTGGTTCTGGCGAAGGTGTTCCTCGACCTGACCGGCCAGGACGGTCAGCCGCACTTGATCCGCCTGGCCGGGCACGGGTCCTGTGGCGCTCGGCTGGGGGGCCGGGGCTCCCTCGGCGGAGGCGCCGGTGTCGCCGGAGCCGGGGGCGGCGCAGGCCGTCAGGGCGGTGATCAGGCAGCCGATGAACGCCGCTCCGAGAACGGTGGCCGTGGAACGGTGGTGACGGTTCTGATTCATGGTGAACGCCTCCCGATCGCTGGCTCGACTCCCTGTAAAACGAAAAGTGGACGCGATGCGTTCACGCGGTCATGGAAAGGCACCATGCGGTCCTCCGATAAACGATCATAGTGGCACCCGAATGACGGCGATGGGCACGAAAGGAGGCCGGCGCCCGGGGCGCCGGCCGTTGATCCGTTCGTAAGAGTTATTCCTGGACGTGCCGGTCACCCGGTGACAACAGTGATCCCGGGGAAGGCCGCGGTCGCGTTGCTCCACGGGGAGTAGTAGACGCGGGCGGAGCAGAGGCGGTTGGTGACGTAGCCGGTGCAGGGGACCCGGGCGCCGCCGTCGATGGCGCTGATCGAGCCGGCCGCGGACACCTGAGAGGTGCTGCTGGGGGCGAGGACCTCCACCGGGGCGCCGCTGTCGCCCTGGCCGGCGGCGTTGGTGAAGGCGGCCTGGTCGGCGCGGACCATGCCCTGGAGCAGGTAGCCGCTTCCCGCGTTGAGGGTGACGTTGACCGCCGTGACCCGGACGTTGCACGTGGTGCCGGAGAAACCGCCGGAGACGCAGACGAACATGCCGATGAGGGAACTCGTGGTGCCGATCACCGGGTTGCTGTACTCCGTGGCCACGCTCCCGACCGGGTTGTTGTAGACCCGCCCGGCGGAGCCGGTGGTGATGAGCAGCAGGTCACGCGGGTTGTTGGTGTGGGTGACGGGGCCGATGACCTGGCCGGTCGGGTCCGTGGCGGTCTGGCCGACGTTCGCGCAGTGCCTGCCGGACAGCAGCCTGGTGGCGCCTTGGTAGGTCACCGCGAACCCCGTCGTGCAGAAGGCCGAGCCGCCGGTCCCCCACACGCCACCACCCCACCACGGCGGGCTGTCGTCCCAGCGGCTGGCGAGCTCGGGCCGCACGCCGTGTTCCAGCGTGACCGGCACCGCCGCACCGGCGACCGCCGTACGGGCCGCACCGACGGTGGCGACGGAGGCCGTCAGCCCCGACCCGTCCTGCAGCGGCGCGACGGAGGTCAGCACGTCGCCGTTCTCGCGCATCAGACGGTCCGCCGCACGCTCCAGCTCACGCGCCGAGTACCGCGCGGGCAGCACGCTGACGGCCACGTCCCGCCGTAACCGCTCCACGAGGTCGCCGACGCGGGCGGGGAGCTCGCCCTTCCAGTACACGCGCAGCTCGCGGTGCTCCGGCGCCGCGACGACACCGGCGTAGCCGTTCTTGTCCGGCACGGCGGTGATCCGGTCGGCGGCCCTGACCATTCTCTGCTGATCGAGCAGCAGTTCGTCCCAAGAGGCGTAGCCGCCCGGCACCGGGCCGGTGTGCTCGACGGCGCCGGTGGTCGGGGGCTTGACCGGGTCCGGCGCGCCGGCGGCCTGGGCGGTGCCCATCCCGGTGACGGCCGTCAGGATTCCCATCGCCACGGCCAGGTGACGTAATCGTGCCGCTCGGGGGCTTGATCGGAGGGTGCTCACGGATGGCTCCTCTCGGAGGGACGGAGGATGACGAAAAGGGACCGGAGCCATGGCCCCGGTCCCTGATCACTCGCATCAGAACGTGTCAGATCGCGTCGATCACGAGGTGACCATGGTGATGCCGGGGTACGCCGTGACCGCGTTGGTCCACGGGGAGTAGTAGATGCGCCAGGTGCAGACCCGGCCGGTGGGGCGGTAGCCGGTGCAGGGGACCTGGGTGCTGTAGTCGGTGGCGGTGACGATGCCGGCGGCGTACACCTGGTTGGTGTTGCTGGCGTCGGGGATCTCGACCGGGCCGCCGCTGTCGCCGCCGCCGGCCGCGTTGGTGAAGGAGAGCTGCTCGGCGCGGGCGGTGCCGTAGATCAGCCAGCCCGGGTTGATCGTGACGTTGACCGCTTTGACCTGGATGTTGCAGTTGGTGCCGGAGAAGCCACCGGAGGTGCAGACGTACAGGCCGACGTAGGAGCTGTTGGTGCCGACCACAGGGTTGCTGAACTCGGTGGCCACGTTCCCGATGGGGTTGTTGAAGACGCGGCCGGCGGCGCTCGCGCCGATGAGCAGCGAGTCACGGGAGGCGTTGTCGTGCGTGACGGTGCCGATGACCTGGCCGGTCGGGTCCGCGGCGGTCTGGCCGACGTTCGCGCAGTGCGCCGAGGTCCATATCTTGCTGACGCCCTGGTAGGTCACCGCGAAACCGGTCGTGCAGGCGGCCGAGGGAGTGCCCCACACGGCGCCGCCCCACCACGGCGGGCTGTCGTCCCAGCGGCTGGCGACCTTGGGCTGCACGCCGTGCTCAAGGGTGACCGGCACCGCCGCGCCGGCGATCGCCGTGCGGGCCAGACCGGTCGCGGCGGTGGTGGCCCTCAGGCCCGAGCCGTCCTGGAGCGGCTCGATGGAGGTGATCAAATCACTGTTCGCACCGATGAGGCGGTTCGCCTCACGTTCGAGCTCACGAACCGAGTACCGCGCGGGTAGGACACTGATCGCCACGTCACGCCGCAACTGACCCACGAGGCCGTCAATCTGCCGGGGCGCCTTGCCCTTCCAGTACAGGCGCAGTTCGCGGCTCTCCGGAGCCAGCACGATGCCGGCGTACCCGCCGCCGTCGCCTGCCGCGGCGGTGATGCGGTCGGCGGCCTTCACCATCTTCTGCTGCGCCAGCAGCAGGTCCTTCCACGAGGCGTAGCCACCCGGCACCGGCCCGGTGTGCTCGACGGCCCCGGTGGCCCGGGGCTTGACCGGGTCCGGCGCGCTCGCCGCCTCAGCGGTGCCCATGCCGGCGGCGATCACGATGCCCATCACCACAGCCAGACGACGGAACCGCGGTGACCTGATGGCTCCTGGGGGTTGTTCACCGATCCTCCTCAGCAAATCGCAAAGTGTTCTCATGCGGGCAGCGGCCGATCCGGACCTCGTGCGCAGCGGAAGGGTCCGGACGGCCGCCGGTAAGCGAAAAGGGGCCGGCGCCTGCGCACCGGCCCCTGATCGTGTCAATCAGAGGGTGTGGATCACCCGGTGATGATGGCGATGCCGGGGAACGCGGTGGTGGCGTTGCTCCACGGGGAGTAGTACGTGCGCCAGGCGCAGATACGGCCCGAGGTGACGTAACCGGTGCACGCCACCGAGGTGCTGGTGTCGATGGCGGTGTTGACGCCGGCCGCGTACACCTGGGTGGTGTTGTTCGGGTTCACGACCTCGACGGCGCCGCCGCTGTCGCCCTGGCCGACGGCGTTGGTGCGGGCCTGCTGCTCGGCCTGGACGGTGCCGTAGATCAGGTAGCCGACGTTGATGGTGACGTTGACGGTGATGACGCGGATGTTGCAGTTGGTGCCGGAGTAGGCGCCGGAGGTGCAGATGTACAGGCCGGCGTAGGAGCTGCTGGTGCCGATCACGGGGTTGCTGTACTCCGTGCTGATGATCGCGTTCCCGTTGGCGTTGATCGGGTTGTTGAAGACCCGGCCACCGGCGCTGGTGCCGATGAGCAGCACGTCACGGCTGTTGTTGTCCTGGGTGATGCTGCCGATGGTCTGACCGGTCGGGTCGGTGGCGACGTTGCCGTTCGCACCGCAGTGGCCGGCGGAGAGCATCTTCTGGGCGCCGCCGTAGGTCACGGCGAAGCCGGTGGAGCAACCACCGCCGCTGCTGGCGTTGCGCCACGCGCCGCCGCCCCACCACGGCGGGGAGTCGTCCCAGCGGGTGGTCAGCTCGGGCTTCACGCCGTACTCAAGGGTGACCGGGACGGACGTGCCGGCGATCGCGGTCCGGGCCGCGCCGATCACACTGGTGGAGGCCTTCAGACCGGAGCCGTCCTGCAGCGGGGCGATGGAGGTGATCACACCGGAGTTGTCGCGGATGAGACGGTTCGCCTCCCGCTCCAGCTCACGAGCCGAGTACTGCGCGGGCAGGACGCTGATCGCCACGTCGCGCCGCAACTGGCCCACAAGGTCGTTAACCGCCTTGGACGGCTTGCCCTTCCAGTACACGCGCAGTTCGCGGTTCTCCGGCGCCGCGACGATGCCGGCGTAACCGCCACCGTTGCCCGTGGCGGCGGTGAGGCGGTCAGCGGCCTTGACCATCTTCTCCTGGAACAGCAGGAGGTCCTTCCAGGTCGCGAAGCCACCCGGGACCGCGCCGGTGAGCTCGATGGCCCCCGTGGTCTGCGGCTTGACCGGGTCCGGCGCGCTGGCGGCCTGGGCGGTGCCCATGCCGGCGGCGGCGATCACGATGCCCATGGCCACAGCCAACTGGCGGAATCGCGGTGCTCTGGGGGTGCTCAGGGGGTTATTCACCGGGGTGATCCTCCTAGGGTGAATTACGGTGACACCCCGGTATTTCATGCATGGGAAAGGCTGATCAATACCTTGACGCTGCAGGTCAGAAATGTTAAATGCTCATTGTTGACGACCGCATGCCTTGTTCCGGCCCGGCGATTACCACGTCACAGGACGGCGAACTCCCCTTTTAGCTGGGTATAAGCATTCATGGCACCCCAAACCACGTAAAACGGTCACTTTCCGGATAATGTCCGCATCAGGACAGTCCTAAAGCGGGGGTCAGCACACCCCGGCGTTCGTCAGGCGCCTGTGCCAGGGAGCGATTCCCACCGGGCCAGGGAGCCTCAGGGGTCGTCCCAGGGATGCCGCGCACGCCACCTGGGGGCCCGTCCGCCGCGGGCCAGGGAACACCCACCCCCCTGGTCAAACGGTATGGAACGGCGAGCGGTCCCCACTGAGCACACGAGTCTCACCAATGGCCATATCCCACAAATCGGACGGTTCGCGGCCCGCGGCCTCCCATGCCTCCCGGGCCTCGCGGACCGGGGCCATCAACGGCTCCCCCGACAACACGAACGTGCCCCAGTGCATGGTGGCCATCCGCCGCGCACCCACGTCGCCGCAGGCCCGGACGGCCTCGGCCGGGTTCACATGGGTGACGCGCATGAACCACCGCGGCTCGTACGCCCCGACGGGCATCAGGGCCAGGTCGATGCCGGGGTAGCGGTCGCCGATCTGCTCGAAGCGGTCGCCGTACGCGGTGTCGCCCGCGAAGTAGACCCGCTGGTGCGGTGAGGTGAGCACCCAGCCGCCCCACAGGCTGCGGCAGGTGTCCCGCAGGCCGCGGCGGCTCCAGTGGTGGGCGGGCACGAAGTCGAACGACACCTCGCCGACACGGGCGCTCTCCCACCAGTCCAGCTCGGTGACGTCCTTGAAGCCCTTGCGGGTGAACCAGCTCCCGAGGTTGGCGGGCACGAACATCGGGGTGCCGCGGGGCAGGCGCCGGATCGTCGGGGCGTCCAGGTGGTCGTAGTGGTTGTGACTGATCACGACGGCGTCCACGTGGGGCAGGTCGCTCCAGGCCAGCCCGGGTGGGGTGAGCCGCTGCCGCACGCCGGGGATCTTCCTCGACCAGACGGGGTCGGTGAGCACGGTCAGCCCGCCGATCCGCAGCACGTACGTGGCGTGCCCCACCCAGGTCACGGCCGTCTCGACGGGCAGGACCGGCGGCAGGCCCGCGCGCAGCACGGGAATCTGGTCGGCGTCGCCGATGTCCGGCCGGATGCCGCCGTGCCAGGCCACGCTCAGCACCTCGCGGAAGTCGGGGAGCGGGCACGTCAGCCGGTCCTTGAAGTCGGCGGGCCAGGTGCGCTTGCGGGACGGGGTCGAGGGGGAGATCTCAGGGCTGACGGTTTGCGACATGCAACCCCTCCTGTTGGTCTTCCAGGCCAGGCGAGAGTCATGCGACGGATATGACGATCAAGACGCTCGATCTTGATAATCCCCCGTACGCGAAAAACATGCGTCGGCCGTACGGGGTATCCGTCCTGTCCTTCCTGAAGTGGAGAAATCCCCCGATCGGAGTAGGCGTACCGAGGACGTGCCAGCCCTCTTACTCCAGGGTGCCCCGCCGCCACCGTGAGGGCTGCCGCGGGTAGCCTCCATCGTCCAGATCGGCCAGGCGTTCGAACACGTTCCACGCGGCGGGATGCCCGCACAGCGCCCAGGACAACGCCACGGCCAGGGCGTACAGCGGCAGCATGGGCAGGCCCACGCAGAAGGCGTACTGCGTGGCGTGCCGGGACTCGTGCCGCAGCAGGGCGCCGGTCAGGTGGCCGTCGGGGTGGGCGGTCAGCACGACGTTCCCCACGGTGAAGGCGCCGGCGACCGGGAAACGCAGGCGGTAGCCGTGCGCGTACAGCAGGCCGTCCTCGCCGCGGCGGACGGTGGCCCCGCCGATCAGCGCGATCATCACCCCGAGCGGGGTGGAGAGGTTGACGTAGTTGATCACTTGCCGTGCCCGATGCCGCCGGAGCATGTCTCGATTGTCACTCACCGGAGGCGTTCCGTCACGTCCTCAGGGGCCGGGATCCGGCGGCGTCCCGGGAGGCGCGCCGGGGGCGAGGTGACGGTAGTGGCCCTCGTGGTAGATCAACGGAGGCGCGTCGCGGGGGAGCGCCACGGTGACGACCTCGCCGACGATGATCGAGTGGTCGCCGCCGTCGTGCACGGCGGTGGTCCGGCACTCCATGGCGGCGATCGCGGAGTCGAACAGCGGCAGCCCGAGGGAGCCACGCCGGTGCGCCCAACGGTCCAGTTGCCCCTCCAGGGTGCGGCCGCGGGTGGCGAACGCGCGGGACGCCTCCTCGCCGTCCTCACCGAGGATCGACACGCCCCACTCCCCCGCCGCGACGACCGCGTCGTGGAACCGCGCCACCTTCTCCACGCAGACCAGCACCAGCAGCGGGTCCAGCGAGACCGAGGAGAAGGCGTTGACCGTCATCGCGTGGTCCACACCGTCGCCGTGGGTGGTGACGATCGCGATGCCCGTCGCGAACCGGCCGGCCACCGCGCGGAACAGTTCCTGGGTCACCTGATTGTCCACAGATCGCACGGCCGCCAGCTTAAGCGGACATGCCATCCGAGAAGTTGACCGGGTGCTTGCTCGGGTAGCTCCCTTGATGGAGCAGCCATGACCCCGTCGAGGGGATGAGCAGCACCGCCGCCACGAGCGCCACCACTCCGGCCAGCAGATACCAGTAACCCGCCGCGTTGGCCGCGATCACGAGGTCGCCCTCCGGCCGCTGCACCGCGAACAGCAGCGCCACCAGCATCCACCCCATGCCCGGCACGAACGCGCCGAGCTTGGACGCCATCAGCCGCCCCGCGCCGTACAGGAGGCCGAACAACGCGAGGCACAGGCCGATCGGCACCAAGGGGACGAGGGGAATGCCACCGCCGGGGTCCCAGGAGTGCGCCAGCCCGGCCACGACGCCGAAGACCACACCGAGGACGAAGAGCACGGCGTACGCCAGGCCGGCGACCACGGCGGACACCACCGGGTGCACCGGGCCGACCTGCTCTTCCTCCATGGGTCAAAAGGCTAGCCGATGCCCGCGAAGAGATCGTCTTCCCGGTCGAAGGGCTCGCCGAGCCCCCACTCCTCCGGCGGGATCTGCCGCCCCGCGGGGCCGCGCTTCCCCGCCACCAGCCGGAAGTACTCGATGCCGAGACCCTCGGTGCCGAACCGCTCCGCCATCACGAACCACGGCATGTCGGCGGCGATCTGGGAACGGTGCGCGCGCAGGGCGTCCAGTTTGGCCGTGGCGTACGGCTGGGCCTCGATCACCGTGGTGATCTCGGCGTCCTCCGACCCGAACGGCAGCTCGTCGATGTTCTCCTCGGTGAAGAAATCGAAGTCGCTGCCCCGCATCTGCTCGGCGACCCGCCGCATGCCGGACTTGGCCATGGTGAGGAAGTAGAACTTGGCGACCTGCCAGGGTTCCCCCGTGCCGAACGACGGGTCACCCGACAGCTCGTACGCCCGCCACGCCACCCGGTACGCCTGGATGTGGTCGGGGTGCCCGTAGAAACCGTTCTCGTCGTAGGTCACGATGACCTGCGGCCGCACCTCACGGATGATCGAGACCAGCTCCCCGGCGGCCTCGTCCAGGTCGGCACGCCAGAAGCACCGGGGGTCGTCGTTGGTCGGCTCCCCCATCATGCCGGAGTCGCGCCAGCGCCCCGGGCCGCCGAGGAAACGGTGGTCGTCCACACCGAGGGCCTTGCACGCGGCCTCCAGCTCCCCGATGCGGTGCTCGCCGAGCCGGTCCTCCTGATCGGACGCCAGGTGGGCCAGGTCGGGCACCACGATCTCGCCCTCCTCCCCCAAGGTGCAGGTCACGAGGGTGACGTGGGCACCCTCCGCGGCGTATTTGGCCATCGTGGCGCCGGTGCCGGACGACTCGTCGTCGGGGTGTGCGTGCACGAGCAACAAACGGCGATCAGTCATGCCCCGAGACTACGTCCGCTTTTCCACAGCCCGCGTGGCCCCTGGACGGCGGGCTGGCAGGATGTGGGCATGAGTGAGAGCTTCCCGCGCATGTACGCACGCACCCGCCGTTTCACCCTCGGAGTGCCGAGGGGCTTCACCGTCGCCCCGGGCGGCGAGCGCGCCACCTTTCTGCGCAGCCGGTCGGGCACCGACGCGGTGACCTGCCTGTGGGAGCTCGACCTCGGGTCGGGCGAGGAGCGGCTGCTGGTGGACCCGGCCGGCCTCGGGCCGGCCGACGAGGACCTCCCCGCCGAGGAGCGTGCGCGCCGCGAGCGGGCCAGGGAGTCGGCGGGCGGCGTGGTGGCGTACGACGCCGACACCGCGCTCACCACGGTCGTCTTCGCGCTGTCCGGCGCGCTGTACGTGCTGGACGTCGCCGCCGCCCGGGCGCGTGCGCTCACCACCCCCGGCCCGGTGATCGACCCGCGTGTCTCGCCCGACGGCGCCCGGGTGGCGTACGTCAGCGGCGGCGCGCTGCGCGTGCAGGACATCGCCACCGGTGAGGACCGCGCGCTGGCCGAGCCCGAGACCGACGGTGTGACGTACGGCCTGGCCGAGTTCATCGCCGCCGAGGAGCTGGAGCGGCTGCGCGGCCACTGGTGGTCGCCGGACGGCACGGCGCTGCTTGCCGAGCGGGCCGACGAGTCGCCGGTGGACCGCTGGCACATCGCCGACCCGGCCAACCCCGGCCGCACCCCGGCCACGGTGGCCTACCCGGCCGCGGGCACGGCCAACGCCGCGGTGGAGCTGCTGGTGCTGGGGGTGGACGGCTCGCGCACCCCGGTGCCGTTCGACGACGAGTACCTCGTGACGGCGGTGTGGGACCGGCTCGGCCCGATGATCGTCACGATGTCCCGCGACCAGCGCACCATGCGCCTGCTCACCGTGGACGCCGCCACCGGCGCCACCACCGAGGTGCGCGCCGACACCGACCCCGCCTGGGTGGACGTGGTGCCCGGCGTGCCCGCACGGCTGCCCGGCGGCGAGCTGGTGTGGACGGCCGTGGACGGCGGCGCGCGGCGCCTGCTCGTCGACGGCGTGCCCGTCACGCCGCCGGAGCTGCAGGTGCGCGACGTGATCGGCGTGGACGGCGGCACCGTGCTGTTCCGGGCGAGCACCGACCCCGCCGAGATCCACCTGTGGACCTGGGCGTCCGGCACGCTCACGCCCCTCACCGGCGACACCCCGGGTGTGCACCACGGCCGTCTGAGCAACGGCGTGCTGGTCCAGGTGAGCCAGACCCTCGAGTCCCCCGCCACGGTCGTCCGCGTGGTGAGCGGCGAGCACCGCCGCACCGTGCGTTCCCTCGCTGAGCGGCCGCGGCTGGAGCCCCGGGTGTCGCTGGTGCGCACCGGCACCCGTGAGCTGACCACCGCGGTGCTGCTGCCGAGCGGCCACGTGCCGGGTTCGGCCCGGCTGCCCGTCCTCATGGACCCCTACGGCGGCCCGCACGCCCAGCGCGCCATCGCCGCCGGGCGGTCCTACCTGGAGGCGCAGTGGTTCGCCGACCAGGGCTTCGCCGTCGTGATCGCCGACGGCCGCGGCACCCCCGGGCGCGGCCCCGCGTTCGAGCGCGAGGTGCGAGGCGACCTCGCCACCCCCGTGCTGGAGGACCAGGTGGACGCCCTGCACGGCGCCGCCCGCCTCCACCCCGACGACCTCGACCTGTCCCGTGTCGCCATCAAGGGCTGGTCGTTCGGCGGCTACCTCGCCGCCCTGGCCGTCCTGCGCCGCCCCGACGTCTTCCACGCCGCCGTCGCCGGCGCGCCCGTCACCGACTGGCGCCTCTACGACACCGGCTACACCGAGCGCTACCTGGGCCACCCCGCCGAGCAGCCCGGCGTCTACGAACGTTCCTCCCTGCTGGCCGACGCCGAGAAACTGGAACGCCCCCTCCTGCTCATCCACGGCCTGGCCGACGACAACGTCGTCGCCGCCCACACCCTGCGCCTCTCCTCAGCCCTCCTCGCCGCCGGCCGCCCCCACACCGTGCTCCCCCTGTCCGGCGTCACCCACATGACACCGCAGGAGGTCGTCGCGGAGAACCTCCTGCTGCTCCAGGTCGACTTCCTGAAGAAGGCCCTGTCCACCTGACCCCGCGACACGGACGGGACCCCGCCACGGCGGGGTCCCGTCCGTGTTCACCGCGAGGAGGAGAAGTACACGGCATCGACGCGTGGTCGCGCGCGGCCACCGGGCTGACCGAACCACATGACTGCAAATCCACCGGAGTCAACAATTCGAGCCCGATGGAAGCCCGTAAGGCTCTCATTCCCGGAGAACATGAATGACGCCGGACCGGTGCCGCGGATTTCACGTCCGGGTGAGCGCGGTGTGTCCGGTTCCGGGATCGCCGTCACCTGCCGCGGCGGCAACGCGGGTGCTCGCGCTTCACATCCCTTTCGGCATCACGTTGCGCGCGCCGGGGGGAGCGCCGGCTTCCGCTGGGCACCTGAAGCAGGGCCGGGCCAGGGGCCGCGTCCCGGCGTCCGGTGCCGTCTGTTCCGCACCACCCGCCGGTGAGCACGGGGTGAAGTGTTTCATTCCTTGAAATATCTCAGGCCGCGACATCTGCCGTGTGAACCGACTCCCCGGGAGGATCGCTCCAGGGCCCGCCGGTTGAATCCCGATCCAATCAGCCCGGAATCGTTGACTCGGGATAAACTTCTGCCTTGTAATAGACATTCTCGGAATCAGCGCCAGAGCAGTACGGAGGGGAAAGCCGACGGCGTGCGACAAAGAGACGGCACCGGCCACGGATAATCCACAGGGACGGGTGAAATCGCCGTGCCCGGAAAATCCGGTGGCCGTTGACGAGCCGGCCCGTCCTCGTTCCGATGCAGCGCGGAACGGGGACGGGCCTCATCTCATCGTGGGGTACCGTGCCAGCTCGACCACAGGGCGGCGTAGGCGCCGCCGGCGGCGACCAGTTCGTCGTGGGAGCCCAGTTCGCTGACGCGGCCGTCCTCGACGACGGCCACGCGGTCGGCGTCGTGGGCGGTGTAGAGGCGGTGGGCGATCGCGATCACCGTACGGCCCTCCAGCACGGCCGCCAGCGAGCGCTCCAGGTGGCGGGCGGCGCGCGGGTCGATCAGTGAGGTGGCCTCGTCCAGCACCAGGGTGTGCGGGTCGGCGAGCACCAGGCGGGCCAGCGCGATCTGCTGGGCCTGCGCGGGGGACACCGCGGTGCCGCCGGAGCCGACCACCGTGCCGAGGCCGTCCGGCAGGGCGTCCACCCACTCCCAGGCGTCCACGGCGGCCAGCGCGGCCCTGACCTCGGCGTCCTGCGCGCCGGGGCGGCCGATCAGCACGTTGTCGCGCAGGGTGCCGCGGAACACGTGGTGCTCCTGGGTGACGAGCGCGACGTGGCCGCGCAGGTCGTCCAGCGGCAGGTCCACCAGCGACACGCCGCCCACGGTGATCGTGCCGGTGCGCGGCCCGTGGATGCCGGCCAGCAGCCGGCCGAGCGTGGACTTGCCCGCGCCGGACGGGCCGACGATGGCGAGCCGCTCCCCCGGCGCGACGTCCAGTGAGACGCCGTGCAGCACGTCGCGGCCCTCGCGGTAGGCGTACCGGACGTCGGTGGCGATGATCTCCTCGCTGGCGGGGCGGCCGGTGCCCGCCTCGCGGTCGTCCGGCACGTTGGCCACGCCGAGCAGCCGCGCCATCGACGCGCCGCCCACCTGCAGCTCGTCCACCCAGGACAGCAGGCGGTCCAGCGGGTCGATGAGCTGCTGCACGTACAGCGTGGCGGCGGTGACCTGGGCCAGCGACACCCAGCCGTTGATGTGGAACAGGCCACCGAACAGCAGCGTGGCCGCCACCGGCAGCACGTAGCCGAACTCGACCGCGGGGAACCACACCGTGCGCAGCCTCATGGTGTAGCGCTCGGCGGCCCACGAGCGGGCGATGTCGGTGTCGGTGCGGCGGTGCCTGCGCTCACGCAGGCGGAACGCCTCGACGGTGCGGGCGCCTTCCACGGTCTCGCTCAGGCCCTCGGTCATCTCGGCGTACGCGGCGTTCTCCCGCAGGTAGCCGTCCCTGGCCCACTTGAGGTACCAGCGGGTGGACACCCACAGCAGCGGCACGGCCAGCAGCGACGGCAGCAGGAGCAGCGGGCCCACCAGGGCCAGCGCGCCGAGCACGAACGAGCCGGCCACCACCGCGATCAGCGTCTCCGGCACCGCGTGCCGCACCGTGCGCGACAGGGAGTCGACGTCGCGGGAGGTGCGGGTGACCAGGTCGCCGGTGCCGGCGCGCTCCACGGTGGACAGCGGCAGGGCCAGCACCCGGTCCACGAACTCCTCGCGCAGCTCGGCCAGGACGGCCTCGCCGAGCTTGGCGGAGTTGTACACCGCGAAGCGGATCAGCACGGCCTGCGCCACGATGAACGCGGCGATGCTGAGCGCCACGGTGTCCACGCTGACGCCCGTACCGTCGCGCACGCCCTCCACCAGCTCGCCGAGCAGGCGCGGCGCCGCGAGGCCCGCGACCGCCGCCAGGGCGTGCAGCCCGAGCGCGGCCGCCAGGCGGCGGGGGTACTTCAGGGTCAGCCGGCGCGCGTACGCCCGGACCTGCGCCTCGTCGGCGACCGGCAGGATCGTCGCCTGGCTCATGCTCAGTCCTCCCCTCGGGTGACGGTGGCGGTGTAAGCGGGTTCGGTGGCCATCAGGGCGCGGTGCCCGCCCTCGGCCGCCACCGTGCCGTCCTTGACGAAGACCACGTGGTCGGCGCGGTCCAGCATCAGCGGGCTGGTGCTGCACACCAGGGTGGTGCGCCCGGCGCGGGCCTTGGCGAGCCGGTCGGCGATGCGCGCCTCGGTGTGGGCGTCCACCGCGCTGGTCGGCTCCACGAGGATCAGCACCTCGGGGTCGGCGAGCAGCGCCCGCACCAGCCGCAGCCGCTGCTGCTGGCCGCCGGAGAACTCCCGGCCGCCCTCGGCGACGTGCGACTCCAGGCCGTCCGGCAGCGCCTCCACGATGTCCTCGGCACCCGCGGTGTGCAGGGCGGCCGCCACCTCCTCGTCGGTGGCCGTCCCGGTGGGGTCGAGCTCGTCGCGCAGGCGCCCGCTGAACAGCCGGGCGGCGTTGTCGGCCACCAGGATGCGTTCACGCACCTCGGCGGGCGATATGTGCCCCAGCGGGACGCCGCCGTAGGTGACGTCGCCCTCGGCGTAGCGGCCGAGCCGGTCGGTCACCGCGATGGCGTCCTCGGGCGCCGCGCACGCCAGCGCGGTGAGCCGTCCCGGCCGGACGACCACGCCCGACGCGGCGTCGGCGAGGTCGCCCACCTCGGACGGCGCGGAGGCCGTGCCGCCGTCGATCTCGGGATTCAGGGACAGGATGCGCACCACCCTGCGGGCGGACACGTGCCCTTTGGTGATCTTGTCGGCGGCCTCGGTCAGCGTGCGCAGCGGACCCACCAGGAACAACGCGTAGCCGTAGAAGGAGACGAGCTGGCCCACGGTGATGGTGCCGTCCAGAGCGAGGTGAGCGCCCTGCCAGGTGACGAACGCGATGAGGATGCCGGGCAGCAGGAGCTGGGCACCCTCCAGCGCGGCGTCCACCGAGGCGACCCGCACGCCGGCCTCGCGCACCCGCTGCGACTCCTCGCGGTAGCGGTCGGTGAAGACCTGCTCGCCGCCGATGCCGCGCAGCACGCGCAGGCCCGCCACGATGTCGCCGGCCCGGGTGGCGAGGTCGCCCTGCAGCTCACGCTGGACGTGCTGCCTGCGGTGGAGGGGGCGCAGCAGCGGCGCGACCGCCGCGGCCATCAGGGGCACGCCGATCAGCACCATCAGGCCGAGCTGTGTGGAGGTGGTCAGCAGGATCACCGTGACCGCGCCGATCGCCACCAGGGCGCCGACGCCGCGCAGCAGGATGTCCATGGCGTTGCCGATGTGCGCGATGTCGGAGTTTCCGACGCTGATCACCTCGCCGGTGGACAGCCGCTTCGGCAGGGTGGCGCCGAGCCGGGTGGCCTGGCGGGCGGTCACCTGGACGGTGCGGTAGGCCGCGCACAGCCAGTTGTAGACCGCCGAACGGTGGCGCATGACGCCGCCGAACGCGGCCACCGCGCCGAGGCCGAGCACGACGAGCGACCAGCGGACGAGGCCGCCGGTGTCGTGGACGGTGAGACTGTCGATGGCCCGGCCGATGCCGGCGGGGACCAGGGCCTGGGCGAGCCACCACAACACGGCGAAGCCGGTGCCGCCGAGGAGGGGCACGGCTTGGCCGCGGGCGATCCACCACAGGAAGTGGAAGGGTCCGCGGGCATCGGGAACGCCGGGATCGGCGAGAGGCAGGGAGCGCATGGCCCATTCAGGCTGGACTACCGGGACCTGAGGCAGCAAACCATTTTCCGGCCGATCCCCGGTCGTACCTGGGGAAACTCCCGCCGGATCCGGCCTGTCGCGATGATCTTTCACGTTCCGCCGACGGGCGTCAACCAAGGTTGACACGGCGGCCTGCGTCAACCTATATTGACACCCATGAGCGACACCGCCCAACTGGCCTCCGACGCCGGTAGCCGCGACCCCGCCATCGGTCTCCGCGCCGTACGGGCCCTGCGCGTCCTGGTCGAACGCCTGGAAGCCCTCCAGGTCGACAACGCGCGCGACCAGGGCTGGTCCTGGCAGGAGATCGCCGTCCTCCTCGGCGTCAGCAGGCAGGCCGTCCACAAGAAGTACGCCGGCGGCCGCAGCCTGCTCCGCCGCGGCGACAAGTAACCCCCATCTCCCCAAAACCGGAGGCCCTTCAATGTTCGAGCGATTCCGCCAGGACGCCCGCCAGACCGTCCAACTCGCCCAAGAGGAGACCAAACCCTTCGGCCACGACTACATCGGCACCGAACACCTCCTCCTGGCCCTCCTCCGCCAGTCCGACACACCCCCCGCCCGCGTCCTCCTCCGCCACGGCATCGACCACGACCGCGCCGGCGACGCCGTGGCCCGCCTCCTCGCCGCCCCCGACGACCTCGACGCCGAAGCCCTCAACTCCATCGGCATAGACCTCGACGCCATCCGCGAAAAGGTGGAAGCCACCTTCGGCCCCGGCGCCCTCGACCGCAAACCCGACCCCACCCGCCGCCGCCGCTTCCTCGGCCACATCCCCTTCACCCCCCGCGCCAAGAAGGTCCTGGAACTCTCCCTCCGCGAGGCCATAGCCCTCAAGCACAACTACATCTGCAACAGCCACATCCTCCTCGGCATCCTCCGGGAGGGCGAAGGCCTCGCCGCCAAGGTCCTCACCGACGCCCACCTGGACTTCCCGACCCTCCGCCAGGAGATCAAGGCCGAGCTGAACTGACGCAGTGGCGGTCAGGCGAGGTCGCCGGCCGAGCGGGCCCCCTGGGTGGTGAGCCAGGTGGTCAGGGCGGTGGCGCCGGCTCGATGGGCGGCGTCCAGGGGGGTGAGGTCGTCGTAGCCGACCCAGTTGAGGTCGGCGCCCTTGGTGAGGAGGTATTCGGCGGGGGCGCGCCGGCCGCCGTGGCAGGCGGCCCACAGGGCACGGGTGGTGTCCTCAGAGGGCGGGGTGCCCTCGGTGTAGTGGGCGGTCACGCGGTCCATGAGGCCGAGGGCGGCGGATTCCCACAGGGTGGTGGTGGCGCCTCTCTGGAGGAGGCGGTGGGCGGCGTTCCACTGGGCGAAAGCGCAGGCGTCGGACATGGCGGTGCCGCCGGCGATGACGGCGCCGCGGGCCTCGATGTCGGCGCCCGCGTCGAGCAGGGCGTCCAGGACGGAGACGTCGTCGGCACTCGCGGCCCACATCAGCGGGGTCTCCCTGTGCGACCCCTCGAAGCGGGACTCCACGTCGGCACCCGCCCCCACCAGCGTCCTCACGACCTCGGGGCCGTTCGGATAATGTCCGGGCCAGTCGGTGGCCACGTGCAGCAACGTGCGGGACACCCCGCCCTCAGCACCAAGACGCACGGCTACCAGCCCGGGATGCTCGTGCAGCAGACGCCGCAGCCCTTCGACGTCGCCACCGCGGATCGCACCCGTCACTGCTACGGCGAGAGGATCGCCGGGGTCCAGATAGGCCATGCCTGCCATCCTGCACCGCTCAGGGCTCGCCGCGGCGGATCGCGCCCGCCTCGGGTCTCATCGAGTCGGCTTCCTGGTGTAGGTGGTGATGGTGACGCCGGAGGGGAGGTCGCGGGCCGAGGCCGGCGCGTAGCAGGCGGGGGCGAAAGGGCCGTCGAACAGAGGGATGCCGGAGCCGGTGACGATGGGGTGGCGTTTGATGATGATCTCGTCGATCTGGTCGCGGAGGGTGGCCGCCAGTTTGCCGCCACCGCAGAGCCAGATGTCCAGGCCTTCCTGGGATTTCAGGTCGCGGACGAAGGTGGCGGACGCGTCGGTGACGACCTCCACGGCCGGGTCGGTCGCGGTGAGGGTGCGGGAGACGACGTACTGGGTGAGGTGCGGGTAGGGGCTGGTGATGCCCGCGGGGAGGCCGACCTCGTACGTGTGGCGGCCCATGAGGACGGTGTCGAAGCGCTTGTTGGAGGCGTTGGCGATCCCCAGGGGCCCGCGGCCGTGGACGGGGATGGTCTCGGGGTTCTCGGCGACGATGACGGCGGCGAGGTCGTCGGCGAACGGGAAGAAGTCGAAGCTGCCGCCGGGGCCGGCGATGTAGCCGTCGAGGGTGACGGACACGTAGTAGACGAGCTTTCGCATACACCTTCTCCTTGAGCACTGCGATTGAGGTACTGTGGTTGAAGTGGTTTGAACTTAGTACTGCACCTGCAGTGGTGTCAACGTGCTTTCCGGAGACCGTCCATGCGCCAGAACCCCGCCCGCCGCACCGCCCTGCTCGACGCCGCCATCGAGGTCCTCGCCCGGGAGGGCTCCCGTGGCCTCACCCTCCGCGCCGTGGACAAGGAGGCCGGCGTCCCCACCGGCACGACCTCCAACTACTTCACCAACCGCGCCGACCTGCTCTCCCAGACCATGACCCGCACCCGCGAACGCCTCACCCCCGACCCCGAGGCCCTCGCCGCCACCATGAACGCGGAACCCACCCACGACCTGGTCAGAACCCTCATGCACCAGCTCATGGACCGCATGCGCGCCGACCGCAGCAGCCACCTCGCCCTGCTCGAACTCCGCCTGGAGGCCACCCGCCGCCCCGAACTCCGGTCCGAACTGACCGCCTTCCTCACCGCCGACCTGAACGGCAACCTCGACTTCCACCTCGGCGCCGGCCTCCCCGGCGACGCCCAGGGCATGATCCTGCTCTACCTCGGAATGCTCGGCCTCATCCTGGACGACCTCACCGTCCCCGGCCTGCTCCGTCCCCACGACCTCGGCGCGCTCATCGACACGATGGTGCAGCGCCTCCTGCCCGCCGGCACGTGACGGCACCCGCCCACCTGGCCGGTGGACGGGTGCCGGGAAGCGCGCGGTCAGCCGTTCAGGCGGCAGCCGTCGGTCGTCTTGCCGTTGTTGCAGTGGTTGAGCTGGAGGCTGTCCAGGATGTAGGCGAAGGTCTGGCCCGACGGGCTGACCACCGAGAGCTGGACGGACGTCGCGCCGGTGGGGGCCAGGGCGGAGACGGAGTACTCCTGCCAGCCCGTGGTGAGGGCGTACAGGGAGCTGTCGCTGTTGGAGATCAGGGTGTTGGAGGAGTTGTACCAGGACATGCGCAGCTTGACGTTGCCGGAGGTTCCGGTCGTCAGGCGGGCGAAGAACTTGTAGCGCTGGCCTGCGGTCACCGCGGGCTTTCGGGTGACCGAGACGAGGCCGTCGGCCCACGACTGGACGTTCATGGTGAGCGAACGGCGGCCGTCGTAGTACCGGGCCGAGGTGCCGGAGTCCGGCCCCGGAGGCGTGACCTGCATCCAGCCGCCACCGGTGACGCTGAAGCCGGACGGGCTGCTGTACGGCGTCTGCCCCTCGATCGTGCGTTCCTGCGCGGTCAGCAGATCGTTGCTGTACCCCACGTCACAGCAGGTGGGCGTGGTGAACATCGAATAGTTCGCCAGGTTGAGGTAACGGGTGTCCGGATAGCTGGACGTGTAGAACGAGGCCGTGGTCTCGCTCGGGTCGTAATAGGTGTTGAACTCCTGGTCGAGCTGCCAGTCGTTGTACTGGCTGATCATGATGTCGTTGAGCGAGAAGGTGTTCGGCACCTCGCTCACCTTGGCGTGGTCCACGTCGTACAGGTGGATCAGCTCGTGCATCATCGTGGCGGCGTCCCAGTCGTCGGTGGTCGCCACGCAGACCGGGCCGCAGTGCGCCGTCGCGGTCCCGTTGAAGTCCTCGAACACCACGTACTTGCGGTTGGCGTTGTCGTAACCGGCGGCCGCCAGGTCGTTCGCGATGACGTCCGGCGGGGTCTCGCCGCTGATCACGCCGTTCGGGATCTTCACCGGTATGACGAGCGCCTGGGCGTACCCGGAGTAGGTGCTGGTGTCGTAGCCGGTGCGGCAGCTCAGGTTGATGTGCTGGTCGTAGTTCGTCGACTCGTCGAGCATCCAGTCCATGCGGTCGACCATCTTGGCGATCCGCTCGGCGTAGGACGCGTAGTTGTTCCCGTTGCCGTCATGCCAGGCGTAGATCACCTGGACGGCCGGGATGCTGGACGAGGCGTTCGTCGGGTCCGACAGCGTCGTGGTGCACCCCCGCTTGGGCACGTTCGCGTCCACCGGCTGCGCGTACGGCGCCTGTGCCTCGGTGCCGATGGGGTCGAAGACGGCGTGCGCCGGGCTCGCCAGCATGCCGACGGCCAGGCCCGCGGCGACCATGACGGACGTCAGACGCCTGATACGTAATGACAAAGGGGCTCCTCCCGTAGGTAACTATCACCCCATTACTCGTCAATCATGGAGTTAAGCCAGCGTTACTGGCAAAGTAATATCCCCGCAAATCCAAATCGTGAGACGATAATTCACAATCGCTTTTGGGCCCCGGGGCCCAAAAGCCATGAAGATGGCATACACACGGACAGCGGTGACGTTCACCATCAACACAGGACAGGGACGCTGTCCGCGCACGTCACCGCTGGTCCGGGGCGTGCTGCCGCATGAGGATCTGGTCCAGCTTGGCGTTCACCGCCGCCAGCTCCTGCCGCATCACGTCCAGATCGGACTGCGCACGGTTCTCCGCCGGCGACGGCTCCGCGTCGTTCATCGCGTTCACCACGACCGCGATGAACAGATTGAGCGCCACGAAGGTCGACATCAGGATGTACACGATGAAGAACACCCACGCCCACGGCCGGTGCCCCATCACGTCCTGCGCGACGTTCCCCCAGTCATCCCCCGTCATGATCTGGAACAACGTGAACAACGACTGCGGCAGTTCGTCGAACCGCTCCGGCACGATGTCCCCGAACAACTTGGTCGCGATGACGGCCGCGATGTAGATCATCAGCACCAGCAGCCCGATGATCGACGCCATCCCCGGCACCGCCGCCAGCAACGCGCCCACGACCCGCCGCATGCTCGGCACCGCCGAAACCAGCCGCAGCGCCCGCAAAATCCGGAGTGCCCGCAACACCGACGTCGGCCCCGACGCCGGCACCAGCGCCACCAGCACGATGACGGTGTCGAACCAGTTCCACGGATCCCGGAAGAACTCCCGCCCGTACCCGTACAGCCGCGCCACCAGCTCGACGACGAACACCGCCAGTGCCACCCGGTCGACCAGGTGCAGCACCCCTCCCACCCGGTCCATCAGATAGTGACTGGTCTCCATCCCGATCGTCACCGCGTTGAGCACGATCACCGCGATGACCGCCCGCTGCACGACCGGCATCTCCAGAACGGCACGCACCCGCTCACGCCCCGACACGACCGCTCCCTTTAACGTCGGACCATAATTCGCGGATCATGGTAGAGGGAACCGAACCTCCCCCTGGCATCCCGCAGGTGACACCCCCGTCCCTCAGCCTGGATCCACCGAGCCGAATCTGACACGAAAGTCTTTCATGCTCCGGCCAAGACCCATGCGATCTTCGACGAGGAGCACCTGGTCGCCTATGCGGGGCTGGTGTCGGTGATGCGGCTGGCCGAGCGCTGCGGTCTGGACGGCGGGTGGGCGAGAACGTGGCGAGCGCCAACCCGCCCTTTACTCGCCGAGTGCGGGGGTCAGGTAGCCCACCAGCATCGTCTTCAGCTCGGCGATGAGCTCGGCGGAGCGCTGCGGCGGCGCCGAGGCGACCAGCGGCATGACCGCCTTCACCGTCGCCAGCGACATGGTGGCCAGCGTGAGACAGCGCTCCTGGTCCAGGTGCGGGGCGCGTATCGAGAGGACCTGCGCGACGCGCGTGGCGATGTCCGCGTGGAGCTGCTCGGAGGCCCAGGCCAGGCGGTCGCCGGTCGCCGAGCCGTGCAGCAGTGCCCAGTAGGCGGGGCGGCTGCCCTTGAAGTCGGCGATCTCATCGATGAGTTGGTCGATCAGCTCGGGCAGCGGTATCCGCGTCACGTCGCCCGTCAGCCGCTCGTTCCAGTGCTGCCACCTGCCGTCGGTGAACCGGGCGAGCAGGGCCTCCAGGATCTCTTCCTTGTTATGGAAGAACTGATACAGCGAGCCCGGCGACATCCCGGCTCGCGCGGCGATCGCGTTGGTGGTCGCCTCGGCGTAGCCGATGTCGGCGATCACCTCCTCCGCCGCGTCGAGGATCTCCTCCATGCGTTTGAGGCCGCGCGCCTGGCGGCGTACAGGCTTTCGTGTCTCGACCACGGATCACCGTCCACGTTGACAAATGCGAGCTTTTACTTGTATTTCTGGTTCCGACGCTAAATGCGAGTAGTTTACCGACTTCGGGGTTGATCAAGATGACCGTCCGCACCCATGCCCCTCCGGTGGCCGCGCCGCCGGTGCCCCCGCTGCGCCGCCTCGGCTACCTGCTGGTACGGCGCCGCCGCCTGGTGATGATCCTGGCCCTGCTCGGCACGGTCGTCATGGGCGCGCTGGCGGCCGGCACCGTGAGCGGGCTGTCCCTCGCCCGGTACGACGCGCCGGGCTCGGAGTCCGACCAGGCGCAGAACGAGCTGGCCGAGCGGTTCGGCACGGGTAGTGCCGACCTCGTCCTGCTCGTCACCGCCAGGGGCGGGAACGTGGATGACCCCGCCGTGGCCGCCGCCGGCCGGGAGCTGACGAGCCGGCTGGCCGCCTTCGACGGCGTGGCCGAGGCCGCCTCCTACTGGTCGCGGGGCACCCCCGCGACGCTGCGCAGCGAGAACCGCGCGCACGCGCTCGTGCTCGCGCGCATCCCGGGGGACGCCAACCTGGTCAGGGGACAGATCCTGCCGCGAATCATCCCCGAGGTGACCCGAGGCGACGACACGATCACCGTTCAGGCGGGCGGCGGGGAGGAGGTCTACCGCCAGACCGTCCCGCTGGCCAGGCAGGACTTCGTGCGGGCCGAGATGGTGATCTTTCCGCTGGTGTTCATACTGCTCTGGATCTTCCTGCGCCGCCTGGTGGCGGCCGTGGTGCCCATCGTGCTGGGCGTCTTCGTGATGGTGGTCTCGCTGGCCCTGATCCGCCTGCCGCTGCTCTACTCCGATGTCTCCACCTTCGCGCTCAACCTGACGCTGGCGCTCGGCCTCGGCCTCGGCATCGACTACGCGCTGTTCATAGTCTCGCGGTTCCGCGAGGAGGTACGGCTGGGCCATGACCGGCACGAGGCGGTCGCCAGAAGCGTCGAGAAGGCAGGCCGTACGGTGATCTTCAGTGGGGTGACCGTGGCGGCCTCGCTCGCGGTGCTGCTGCTGATGCCTTTCGACTTCTTCCGGTCCTTCGGCTACGCGGGGATCGCGGTGGTCATCGGGGGAGTGGTCGGTGCCATGATCGTCCTGCCCGCGGTGCTCGCCGCGATCGGTGACCGGGTGCTGCCCCGCCGTACGAAGGAGGAGAACGGCACGTTCTGGCGCGGCCTGGCCACGCGCGTCATGCGCAAGCCGCTGATCTTCGGCGGAGTGGCGACGGTGGTGCTCCTGCTGCTCGGCTCGCCCTTCCTCGGGCTGAACTTCGGCGTCGCAGACGATCGTATCCTGCCCACCTCGGCGCCGGCGCGGCAGACCTCCGAGGTGATCCGGGCGGAGTTCCCCGCGGAGGAGAGCGACGCGCTGCAGGTCGTCTCCGCCGGGGCCGCCGACGCGGCTGGGGTGCCCGGCTACGCGGCCGCGCTGTCGCGGCTGCCCGGGGTCGCCCAGGTGGACTCGGCGGCGGGATCCTACGCCGGGGGGCAGCGGGTCGGCGACGGCGATCCCGGGCGGTTCCAGGGCGACGAGGGGACCTGGCTGTCCGTGGTGCCGACCGCGGAGCTGATGGAGAGTGATCCGGTGGGCCTGGTGCGGGACGTGCGGGCGCAGGCGGCACCGTTCGAGGTGCTAGTCGGCGGCTACCCAGCAGAGCTCGGCGACTACCGGCAGGCGGTGGTGGACCGGCTCCCGCTGCTGCTCGGGCTGATCCTCGTGGTGACGTTCGTCATCCTGTTCCTGATGACGGGAAGCCTGCTGATCCCGTTGAAGGCCACGGTGCTCAACCTGCTGAGCCTGTCGGTGATGCTGGGCGCGCTCGTGTGGATCTACCAGGATGGGAACCTGTCGGGCCTGTTCGGCTTCACCGCGACGGGCACCCTCGATCCGAGCATTCCCATCCTGATGTTCTGCATCGGGTACGGGCTCTCGATGGACTACGAGGTGTTCCTGCTGTCGCGGATTAAGGAGGAGTACGACCGCACGGGCGACACCGCCGCCGCCGTCACGGCAGGGCTCCAGCGCAGCGCTCCGCTGATCACCGCCGCCGGTGCGATCCTGGCGATCTCCTTCGCGGCCTATGTCACCGCGGGCGTCTCCTTCGTGCAGATGCTCGGCGTCGGGATGGCGGTGGCGATCCTGGTGGATGCCACGATCATCCGGGCGATCATGGTGCCAGCCTTCATGCGGCTCGCGGGCCAGGCCAACTGGTGGGCGCCCGGCCCCCTGCTGCGACTGCACGCGCGGATCGGGCTGAGCGAGTAATCCGTGCGCGCCCGGTTGTTCGCGTCCACCCGGGCGCGCCCGGGGGTTCAGGTGAGGTCGCGGACCCAGATCTGCTCCACGACGGGCTCGCGCTGCTCGGCGACGCCGCACGCGACCGGGTCCTGGTGCTGGTCACCGGCCCGGCAGACGGGCGCGAGCGGCACCCTCGTGCTGCGCGGCGACTCGGCCTTCTACAGCGCCGACGTCATCGGCGCCTGCCGCGAGCGTGACGCGCGGTTTTCCATCACCGCGAAGATGGACCCCAAGATCAAGGCAGCGATCGCGGGCATCGACGAGAGCGGGTGGACGCCGATCAAGTATCCGAACGCGGTCTTCGACGACCAAGCGGGCGGGTGGATCTCCGATGCGGAGACCGCCGAGGTCGACTACACCGCGTTCACCAGCAAGAAGGGCCAGGCCGTTACCGCCCGGCTGATCGTGCGCAGGGTCCGGCGGCTCAATGAGCAGGCTCGGCGCGGACAGGACGAATTGTTTTCCGCCCACCGCTACCACGCGATCTTCACCGACAGTCCGTATGCGCTGGTGCAGGCGGAGGAGCAGCATCGTGATCACGCGATGATGGAGCAGGTCAACGTGGACTTGATCGACGGGCCACTCGCTCATCTCCCCTCGGGGAAGTTCACCGCCAATGCCGCCTGGCTCACCTGCGCGGCGATCACGCACAACCTGCCGCGCGCCTTCGGCTGCCTGGCCGGCGCCTTCCACGCCCGTGCGCGTGGGGCCACACTGCGCCGCCACCCCATCATCGTGCCCGCCCGACTGGCCCGACACGGCCGCGGCCACCTAATCCTGCATCTGCCACAGCATTGGCGCTGGCAGCAGGCATGGCTGAACGCCTTCGACGCCGTCCATCACCCGCCACCCGCCCACGTGGCCTGACCCACCCCACCCCTCTTGGTCACCGCCTCCAACCCGACGACCGTGACGGTCACCACGCGCACCGGCACACCCCCCGCCCCCGGCCCGTGCCACCCGGACAAGCCGCGACCCACGCGCGGCGGGCCTCCCATACCCGAAACACGGCCCCCACCTACCGAACCGGCCCTCGCGGAGGAATTGGACCGGAGAATGATCACGAGAATTCACGCCGTGGATCCAGGCTCAGACGGGCAGCGCCAGCAACGCGGTGTCCCCGGTCATGAAGGCCGTGAGGAACCGCTCACGCCCGACGATCCTGAAGACCTCGTCGGCGTGCCTGCCGTTCTCCTCGTACCCCAGGGTGGTCTTCCTCGTCGCCGCCACCAGCTCGCCCTCCACCCCGATCATGAGCCGCTGCACGGTGTCCGGACCCGCGTTGTCGACCATCGCGTTGAACACCTCCCTGGTGACCACCTCGATGAACCCCTCCAGAACCACCAGGGGCCTCCCCACCCTGCCCGCCTTCGCCTTGACGTCCGGGTGAAGCAGGCTGTGCACCATCTCATGCACGATCGTCTCCACCAGCTCCCACCGATGCGCCGACTGCGGCCTGTCGGCCTTGAACTCGGTGACCAGCCCGATCCCGCCGCCCTCCGCGTCCCCGTGGGAGTTCGACCCGATGTGCTGACAGAAGAAGAGCGCGAGCGTCCTGTTCTTCTCGTTCTGACCGGCCCACTCCCCGAGCATGTCCCACAGCAGCTTCCTGTGCTCCGGCACGCCGCCGCCGTCGTACCCGGCCCGTGTGAAGATCGACGGGCCCGTGGACGCGTCCCCCCCGATCAGATGCGCACGATTCATCAGGTGCTTGACGACGTCGCCCTCGGCCGGCATCGCCCGCGTCTTGTCGTAGACGTTCTCGAAATACGTGAACCCGGTGAAGAACGGACTGTTCTCATTGGCCGCCGCGAACGGCTGAAGCCTCTCCCACGCCGTGGCCTGCGCCAGCTCCGCGATCGCCCTGAAGTCCTCCAGCCGCTGATACTTCGCCGGCACATCCTGTGGCCGCCGCCACTGCAGAATGTGCTCCCCCAGATGCCGGTACAACTTCGGCAGCAACTCCGCCCGGAGCAGCTCCGCGTCCAGCGCCCGCGCCTGCCCCCGCGCCCCACCTCCCCCCGCCACCCCGTAGCAGCCACCGACCTGCTCCCGCTCCCCCTCGGTGAGCCGCGCCGCCTTCCCCTTCAACGCCGCCCGCAACCACCCCGTCCGCCCGAGCACCAGAAGCTCGAACTCCCGCCCGGTCGCCGACGGCATGACCGGCACCACACGCCGAACGTTCTCCACCAACCACACCAGCGCCCTCTTGACGTCGAACCCCGCCCCCGCGCCCTCCCGATTCCCGAGCAGCATGTTCGTCGCGTACAACAGCCATAATCGCAACTGCCGATCCCGCAGCTCCCCCGCGAGCGCCGGATCCTGCCCACCCGCCTTGAACACCCGCGCCAGCGAATCGGTCACCTGCGCGTCGGTCCACCCCGCCACGTCCCCATGCTTGACGGCGACCTGAATCCCCCCGAGATCCACTGTCCGATTGACCGGCCGCGCCTGCCGGGCCACCGCGAAGACGACATCCTCCGGCAAGGGCTGCGAAGTGGCCATCGACGTCCTCCGAACTGTCGGCACTCCCCTGACGAGCCCATCAAATCCGCCACCGATCAACATCGGAACAACAAGCGATGCCGGATGCTCGACATGGCGAAGCGGCCCGCCCCCCCGCGATCGACCACAGGAGGACGGGCCGCTCCACGACCCGCTAGATCCGTAGGTAACGAAGCGAGGCCGTACCACCTTCGTCGTTGACGATCTGGGCGATACTGGCCGAACCCTCGAGGTTGTTCCAGAGAACCTGCACCCGGATGGTCGTCGGCGCACTGACAAGAATGTCCTCACTGATCGAGGCCGTCGCCCGCCGCCCGATCTCCGCGGCCGCCGCGTTCTGGTCGGCGAGATGATCGATCATCCTGGTACTGCCCGGCACAGGCGAGTTCGTCGTGACGTTGAAGAGCCGCGCCAGAATGATCGTGTTGATCGGAGGCTTCCCCCAGATCCGCCCATGAATGTTCGCGTCGAGCGCGTAACTCCCGGGCTGCGGAAGAGTGACCTCCAAAGGAATGTCCACCCACGCGACCATCGGCTTGGTCAGCAGATCGACGGTCTCGGCCAGACGAACCGTCTCCCCCGGCAAGTCCGCCGCATACCCCTGCGACGCCCCCGCCCCGGCCCCGGCATGCGCCGGGAAGATCCCGAGCCCGAACAGTGCGGCCGTCGCAGCCGCGACGAAGAGTCGACGCATGAATGTTCCCCCCGGTGAAAGTGCTGCAGTCGAAACGATCTCTACCCATTGACCTCCCCCGGCATTCACAAAAAGTTATCAACCGATAACTCTAGGTTGTGAACCATGTCGCAGCGTATGCCCACACCTGTCCCCCCACGCCTCCTTTGACGTTTCAGTGGCCGCCCGAGGGCATCCAACACCAGACACCACCTACAGAAAGCACCGCCGATGTTCGAGGACTTCACCACCGAAACGATCCACCTCAAGGAATCGTCCGTCTTCGTCCGCCACGGCGGCACCGGCCCCCCACTCCTCCTCCTGCACGGCCACCCAAGAACCTCCGCGACCTGGCACCGCGTAGCCCCCCGCCTGAAGGCCGCCGGCTTCACCGTGATCTGCCCCGACCTCAGAGGCTACGGCCGCTCCCGCGCCCCCGCCCCCACCGCAGACCACACCCCCCACTCCAAACGCGCCATGGCCCACGACCTCCTGTCGATGATGCAAACCCTAGGCCACCTCTTCCAGAACCACCTAACAAAAGTAGCCACCCGCTCCACAACACAGAAAAGGACCAGTTCCACCTAACGTTCTCATAGACCTGGAAAGCACAACAAGCAAGTCCTGACAGACGTCTCCCAACAACCATCCTCCGCACACGGAGTAATTCTCATTCCAAAGCTGCTGGCCGCCAGGTCATCGGGACTATCTCTACGTGCGCCGGGAGCACCAAGTAAGGGCGCCGGCTTCATCCTGGGTGGCGTGGACCATCCCCGCCTACTGGGGAGCACAACTCTCACCCGGCGTCGTTCAGGACGGCCGCGGGACCATCCCCGCGTGCGCGGGAAGCACTCGATGCGGAACGACCCGCGGTACAACCGTCCGGGACCATCCCCGCGTGCGCGGGGAGCACTCCGAACGCCCTAACGACCCCGACTTGCCCGAGGGACCATCCCCGCGTGCGCGGGGAGCACGTAACGGCTAGCTGCCGGGTTGGCGCCGAATGGGGACCATCCCCGCGTGCGCGGGGAGCACTAGATTCGAAACGTTCCCGTGCCCACCGTGAGGGGACCATCCCCGCGTGCGCGGGGAGCACACTCGTTGACCTGGGTGTCTATCCGGGACAGGGGCGGATTTTCATGAGTTTAAGAGGATCGGACATTTCGCCCATTCGATGCAGTGCCGTTGGGAGAGCTCCCTGCGGCGTGTATGCGGTGCCAAGGTCTAGTGTGGCGATTCCCCGCTACTTGGCTGGCCATATTCGACTGAGTTAACGAAGGGCTGCTCAGTTTTGGCACCGGCGTGTCGCCAGTACGGAGACAGACCTGTCGTGGTGGTTTCATCCGATCTGCGTTTGTCGGTCTGTGGGATGGGGTGGCAGTGATTGCGTGTCTCGGCTGATGGTGTGTTGATGTGGGATGCGAGCTTCAGTTGGGGGCAAGGAGGTGGGTGGGATTGGCCAGCTTGCCCAGATGGTTTTGCCTGGGCCGGTGGGGATAAGGGTGACGCCGTGAGAGGGGGCGAGGGCGGCGACGATGGTGAGGCCTCGGCCGTGGAGGGACTCGGGGTCGAGGTGGAGGGGGCGGGGGAGGTTCGGGCCGTGGTCGGTCACGCGTAGGCAGAAGAGGTCAGGGGTTATCCATAGGGAGAGGCGGATTGGGGGTTCGCCATGGCTGACGGCGTTGGCCAGAAGCTCGCCAGCCACGAGGACGACGTCATCTAGCAGTGCCTGTAGATGCCATGCGGTGAGGGCATCTCTCACCAGTCGTCTGGCGCCGGCGATCATGGCGAGACTGTTGGGCAGATCCCAGCAGACGGTACGCAGACCGTCCGGCGTTTCAGGCATGGGGGCTCCTCGCAGGTGGGTGGGGGTCCGATTGGAAGCGCGCTCGTAGTGCTGGTCTCGGGGAGCGGACGGACGAGCAGCAGGCAGGTTGGGTGCTACCGCAGCGCGCATGCGGTGGAGCAGTTCGTCGGCGGTGCAGGCTTGCATGATGAAGGGATTGGTGGGTCGCGAGGCGGCGACGGCGTAGAAGCGGCGCGTTCCGACGCCGTACCAGATCACCCAGCCGGGATGCAGCTGGCTTAGGTGCTTGGCCGTGCTCTGCTCTGCGAGGTCCCAGGTTCTGTCGGTCCTTTCACTGACGGGTGCGCCTCTTCGGTGACGTCCTCTACGCAGAGCTCGTCGTCTGGCTTGCATGAGAGACCTCCGTCCGTTCGAGGACGCCCAGCAGCGATCGAGCACCGGCACGCTCTGTGGTCGCTACGATTCAAGCAGTAACGTCTTCTAGATATCACGAGAATGCAGGGCTGCATGTTGGAATCCTGCACTTGGGTCACGAGGAGTGGTTTCGATGCCGGCCGGCCACAGTACAAGCGTTCGCGGAAGACAACTGATCAGCGAGTTGAGACGCCTACGTGAGGCGGCTGGGATGACGCAAGCGGATGTGGCGGAACGACTCGACTGGCATCACACCAAGGTCTTCCGCATCGAGACAGGGCGTACCAGCCCACACCCAAACGACGTACGCACACTTCTAGGGCTGTACGGGGTAATCGAGGAAAGTGACCAGAATGCCCTTATTCAGCTCGCGCGGAACGCTCGTAAGCACGGCTGGTGGTACGCGTACCGCGACATTCTTCCCAGCCACTACCAGGTGTACATCGGCCTGGAATCTGAGGCTGCTTCGATCCGTTCCTTCGAGCTGGCCGTCGTCCCCGGGTTGCTGCAGACGAGAGACTACGCTCGCGCCTTGATGACAAGTGGTCCCCTAGAGCTCGATCATGATGAGATCGAGCGTCGCGTCGAGGTGAGGATGACGCGACAGAAGATCTTGGACGCGCCCGATCGCCCTCAACTCTGGGTGATCCTTGACGAGGCGGTGCTTCATCGGCCTGTCGGCGGGCGGGAGGTTCTCTGCGCCCAGATTCGGCGTCTCCTCGAAGCATCTGAGCAAGCAAAGATCACCATTCAGGTACTGCCCTTCCGGCTCGGCGCGCATCCCGGCATGATCGGCCCCTTCACCGTGCTGGGCTTTCCTCAGCCGAGTGATCTTGACGTCGTCTACATGGAGACCATCGCCGGAAACATGTACGTCGACGAGGCAGGCGAAGTCGGGCACTATGCCACTGCGTTTGATCATCTGAGAGCCGAAGCACTCAACGTCAGGGATACAAGAGATATGCTCAACGCAGCGCTGCAGGAGCTCAAATGCTCGGTGAAAGGCGGATCTTGATGCCTAGCTATGGTGCATCCGGCTTCGTATGGCGGAAGAGCACACGCAGTCAGCAGAACGGTGCCTGCGTTGAGATCGCACATCTTGGTGTATCAGTCGCTGTCCGTGACTCCAAGACGCTTGATTCGGCTTTTCTCGCGTGCTCCTCTACCGAGTGGGCCGCTTTCGTTCATGGCATCAAGAGTGGTTGGTTCGGGCTGTCTTCACGATCATGACGGTCGACTCCCTACCTTGCTCGACACCCGATGGCTTGACTCCCTGCTGTGTACAGCAGCGCTTCGGACGGCACGGGGTTGGCCCGGTAGGGCCCTGAATAAAACACAGTCCGAGCGGAGCGAGGCCCATTTCCGGGGCGGGACAGATACTCCCCGCCCCCGAGTGTCAGCGGGCTGATTTCAGGTAGTCGCGGTTCATCTGGCTGATGACGTCCAGGGAGATGCCCTTGGGGCAGACGGCGGTGCATTCGCCGGTGTTGGTGCAGCCGCCGAAGCCTTCCAGGTCCATTTGGTCGACCATGGCGACGACGCGGGTGTCGCGTTCGGGGGCTCCCTGGGGGAGGTTGCCCAGGTGGGTGACCTTGGCGGCGGTGAAGAGGGCGGCGGAGCCGTTGGGGCAGGCGGCTACGCAGGCGCCGCAGCCTATGCAGGTGGCGGCGTCGAAGGCGTCGTCGGCGGCGTCTTTCTTCACCGGGATGCTGTGGGCGTCGGGGGCGCTTCCTGTGGGGATGCTGATGTAGCCGCCGGCTTGGATGATGCGGTCGAAGGAGCTGCGGTCCACCACCAGGTCTTTGATTACTGGGAAGGGGGCGGCGCGCCAGGGTTCGATGGTTACGGTGTCGCCGTCGTTGAAGTGGCGCATGTGGAGTTGGCAGGTGGTGGTGGCTTTTTGTTCGCCGTGGGGGACGCCGTTGATGACCATGCCGCACATGCCGCAGATGCCCTCGCGGCAGTCGTGGTCGAAGGCGATGGGGTCGTCGCCGGTCAGAGTCAGGCGTTCGTTGAGGACGTCGAGCATTTCCAGGAAGGACATGTCCGGGGAGACGTCCTCCACGTGGTACGTCACCATCCGGCCGGAGTCGGCGGGGCCGGACTGGCGCCAGACCTTCAGGGTGAGGTTCACGAAAGGCTCCTGGGATGGGTCACTTGTAGCTGCGCTGGGTGAGCTTGACGTAGTCGTACGTGAGGGCTTCTTTGTGGAGGACGGGGGTGCCGTCGGCGCCGTGTTCCCAGGCGGCTACGTAGGCGAAGTTGTCGTCGTCGCGGAGGGCCTCGCCCTCGGGGGTTTGGGACTCGGCGCGGAAGTGGCCGCCGCAGGATTCGGTGCGGTGGAGGGCGTCCAGGCACATTAGTTCCGCGAGGTCGAAGAAGTCGGCCACGCGGCCGGCACGCTCGAGGGACTGGTTGAGGCCTTCGTCGGTGCCGGTGATCTTGACGTCGCGCCAGAACTCTTCGCGGAGCTCGGGGATGCGTTCCAATGCCTTGCGGAGGCCTTCGTCGGTGCGTTCCATGCCGCAGAGGTCCCACATGAGGCGGCCGAGTTCGCGGTGGAAGGAGTCGGCGGTGCGGGTGCCGTTCACCGACATGAGGCGGGTGATCTTGTCGGTCACCTGGGTGCGGGCCTCGTCCACGGCGTCCTGCGGGACGTCGCCGAAGGGACCGTCGGCGAGGTAGTCGCCGATGGTGGTGGGCAACACGAAGTAGCCGTCGGCCAGGCCCTGCATCAGGGCGGAGGCGCCGAGGCGGTTGGCGCCGTGGTCGGAGAAGTTGGCCTCGCCGATGACGAACAGGCCGGGGATGGTGGACTGGAGGTCGTAGTCGACCCACAGGCCGCCCATCGTGTAGTGGACGGCGGGGTAGATGCGCATGGGGCGGGTGTAGGGGTCCTCGCCGGTGATGCGCTCGTACATCTCGAAGAGGTTGCCGTACTTCTTCTCGACGGCGGGGCGGCCGAGGCGGGTGATGGCGTCAGCGAAGTCGAGGTACACGCCGAGGCCGCCGGGGCCCACGCCGCGGCCCTCGTCGCAGACGTTCTTGGCGGCGCGGGAGGCGATGTCGCGGGGGACGAGGTTGCCGAAGGACGGGTAGATGCGCTCCAGGTAGTAGTCGCGCTCGGCCTCGGGGATGTCGCCGGGGAGGCGGTCGTCGCCGGCGCGGACGGGGACCCAGACGCGGCCGTCGTTGCGGAGGGATTCCGACATCAGGGTGAGCTTGGACTGGTAGTCGCCGCTGACCGGGATGCAAGTGGGGTGGATCTGCGTGTAGCAGGGGTTGCCGAAGTAGGCGCCGCGCAGGTGGGCACGCCAGATGGCGGTGGTGTTGCAGCCCTTGGCGTTGGTGGAGAGGAAGAAGACGTTGCCGTAGCCGCCGGTGGCGAGGACGACGGCGTCGGCCAGGTGGGTCTCGATCTCGCCGGTGACGAGGTCGCGGACGATGACGCCGCGGGCGCGGCCGTCGCTGACGACCAGGTCGAGCATCTCGTGGCGGGTGTACGTCTTCACGGTGCCCGCGGCGACCTGGCGTTCCAGGGCCTGGTAGGCGCCGAGGAGGAGTTGCTGGCCTGTCTGGCCGCGGGCGTAGAAGGTGCGGGAGACCTGGGCGCCGCCGAAGGAGCGGGTGTCGAGGAGGCCGCCGTACTCGCGGGCGAAGGGGACGCCCTGGGCGACGGCCTGGTCGATGATGTTCACGCTGACCTGGGCGAGGCGGTAGACGTTGGACTCGCGGGAGCGGAAGTCGCCGCCCTTGACGGTGTCGTAGAACAGGCGGTGGATGGAGTCGCCGTCGCCGCGGTAGTTCTTGGCGGCGTTGATGCCGCCCTGGGCGGCGATGGAGTGGGCGCGGCGCGGGGAGTCCTGGTAGCAGAAGGAGCTGACCTGGTAGCCGAGTTCGCCGAGGGTGGCGGCGGCGGAGCCGCCGGCCAGGCCGGTGCCGACCACGATGACGTGGAGTTTGCGCTTGTTGGCCGGGTTGACGAGGCGGGCGTTGAAGCGGCGGCTGTCCCAGCGGTCCTCGATGGGGCCTTCGGGGGCTTTGGTGTCCCTGATGGGGTCACCGGTCGTGTAGTTCACTTCAGCACCCCGATCAGCACGGCGAAGGGGACGGACAGGAAGCCGAGCACCAGCACGGCGGAGAGGGCGGCGGCGGAGACGCTCAGCAGGTGGCGGGTGCGGCCGCGGGCCAGGCCGAGGGTCTGGAAGGCGCTCCACAGGCCGTGGCGCAGGTGCAGGCCGACCATGACCAGGGCGACCACGTAGAAGAGGGTCACGGGCCAGCGGGACGGGGCGAAGCCTTCCACCACGCGGTCGTACGGGGTGGCGGTGAAGCCTTCGGGGTTGACGACGCCGAAGGTGAGGTCCAGCAGGTGCCAGATGACGAAGAGCACGATGATGACGCCGCCGTAGCGCATGGTGCGGGCGACGTAGCCGCGGGCCTGGGGGCGGCGGCGGGCGGCGTACTTGACGGGGCGGGCCTTGGCGGCTCGCCTGGCCAGTGCCACGGCTGAGGCCATGTGGAGGAGTACGGCCGCCACCAGGGCGATCTCGGTGAGGGTGAGGATGGTGCGGCCGGGGAGGGCGGGCTCGCCCACGGTGCGGAGCCATTCGGCGTACGCGTTGAACGACTCGGCGCCGAAGAAGATCTTGAGGTTGCCCAGCATGTGACCGACGAGGAACAGGACCAGGACGGCGCCGGAGATCGCCATGACGGCTTTCTGGCCGTTGGACGAGCGGTGCGCGGCCCGGCGCCCACTGGGCCGGCCGGGAGCGGGCGCTGGGGGTGGGGCCGGCACGGCCGCGGTGGCCCTGCCCCTCTCGATGATGGAAGTCACGTATCGGGACGGTAGGCAGGGGAAACGGCGCCGTCCAAGTCATGACGGGCCTGGTTTCGATAGCCGTCGGCTATGCAGCGTGGCTCGGGGGCGGAGCGGGTGCACAAGGGAACGCGCGGTGCGAGGAATCTCACATCGCGGACGGCACGCGCCGGGACATGTCGCCCCAGGGGGACCGGACCCGGCGAGAGCCGGGGGTGAGGACGGAGGGTGAGGACGGAGGGGATCTTGGGGGGCGCCGCCGTACGCTGTGAGGCGTGCAGTTGCAGCAGCTTGCGTCGTTTGTGGCCGTGGCGGAGACGGCTCATTTCACGCATGCGGCGGAGCGGATGCGGGTGGCGCAGCCGTCGTTGAGCAAGCAGATCAAGGCGTTGGAGACGGAGCTCGGGGCGCGGCTGTTCAGCAGGGCGCGGGGGAATGTGACGCTCACGCCGGCCGGGGAGGCGTTGTTGCCGTTGGCGCGGCGGATGCTGGCGGATGCGGACACGGCGCGGCGGGAGGTCGCGGAGCTGGCGGGGTTGCGGCGGGGGCGGGTGCGGCTGGGGGCGACGCCGTCGTTGTGCGCGGGGTTGCTGGCGGACGCGCTGGCGCGGTATCACCGGGATTATCCGGGGATCGATTTGATCGTGGAGGAGGGCGGGTCGCGGGATCTCGTGGGCGATCTGGCGCGGGGGCGGCTGGACCTGGCGTTGATCATCCTGCCGCTGCACAGCAGTGATCCGTCGCTGATCACCGAGGAGATCCTGGAGGAGAGCCTGGTGGTCGCCTCCCCGGCCGGGCCGGCGGCCGTCAAGCCGAACCCGCGCGCCAGGTACCTGCGGATCGAGGACCTGCGGGGCAAGCCCATGGTGATGTTCCGCCGGGGGTACGACCTGCGCGAGGCCACCCTCGCCGCCTGCCGTCAGGCGGGGTTCGAGCCGCGGTTCGCCGTCGAGGGCGGGGAGATGGACGCCGTGCTGCGGTTCGTGGAGGCGGGCCTCGGGGTGGCGGTGGTGCCGTCGATGGTGCTGGACGGCAGGCCGGGGCTGGCGGGGGTGCCGTTGGCGCCGCCGGGTCTTCGGCGCACGATAGCGCTCGCTCATCGCAAGGACGTGGAACCCACCCGGGCGGCCCAGGCCTTTCGCGCTACCCTGCTTTCTTATCTGTCGGAGGCCGCAGAGCAAGGGTCGTTGCCGCAGGGTGTCGGCCTGGCCGGACTGGCAATGGAATGATTCTGATTAGCACGGGCATGACCGTATTCGCGATGCTTACCCCCTTTACGGCATGGTTACGGGTGACCATGCGGCCGGACTGCTTTCCTTATATGGTGCAGGGCAACAGGCCAACACTTCACAAGAGGGACCAGTGACCGCGCTCTCGCCTGGCCCGCCGGCGGCCCCGGCCGAGATGCTCACCATCCTCCTGATCGAGGACGACGCGGGTGACGCCTTCCTGGTGGAGGAGCTTCTCTCCGGCTCCCCGGAGCCGACGAAGATCATCTGGGCCCGCACCCTTGCCGAGAGCCGTGAACGGCTGACCGACGACGTGCACTGCGTCGTGGTCGACCTCTCCCTCCCGGACGCCTCCGGCCTCGAAGCGTTGCGCCAGGTGCTGACCATGGCGCCGGACACCGCGGTGCTCGTGCTGACCGGCCTGAACGACGCGCACATGGGCGTCGAGGCGGTCGCCGCGGGTGCGCAGGACTACCTGATCAAGCAGGACGTGGACGACCGGCTGCTCGGCCGGGCCATCAGTTACGCCATCGAGCGCAAGCGCGCGGACCTGACGCAGCGCAAGCTGGCCGAGGCGCAGCACCGCAGCAGCGAGAACGCCCGGCTGGAGCGCGGCCTGCTCCCGGTGCCCATGCTGCGGGACGAGCACACCCGCGAGACGCTCTTCCACCAGGCCCGTTACCTGCCCGGACGCAGGCAGGCGCTGCTGGCGGGCGACTTCTGGGACACCGTGCAGACCCAGGACGGCGCGGTGCACGTGGTGATCGGTGACGTGTGCGGGCACGGGCCGGACGAGGCGGCGCTCGGGGCCGCGCTGCGCATCGCGTGGCGCACGCTGGTGCTGGCGGGGCACACGGGCAACGAGCTGCTCACCACGCTGGAGACCGTGCTGCGGCACGAGCGCAAGTCGCCGGAGATCTTCACGACGATGTGCTCGGTGACCATCGATCCGGAGCTGCGGCACGCGCAGTTGCACGTCGTGGGCCACCCGCCGCCGCTGTTCGTGCGGGGCGGGGTGCGCGGTGGCGTGCTGGACCTCGTGCCTGGCACGCCGTCCGGGCCGCCGCTCGGCATCTTCGGTGACGTCGACTGGACCACGATCGACCTGCCCCTCGGTGACGACTGGGCGATGTTGCTGTACACCGACGGCCTGATCGAGGCCACCGTCGGCGGCGGCCCCGACCTCCTCGGCACCGAGGGGCTGATCCGCCTCATCCGCGAACAGGGCGAGATCGATCTCGACCGCATCATCACCGCCGTCCAGGAGATGCACGAGAACGCCTTGAACGACGACTTGGCCGCCGTGTTGGTCGGCCGGAGACGGCAGTGACCCATGACCGAGCTCGCCCCCCTGCCTCCCCCCGCACCGCCCAGGGGTCTCGGCCGCTGGCGTCTGCGCCGGTGGTTCCTGATCGTCGGCGCGGTGGCCGTGGTCTTCTTCGTCGCCGCGGCGGGGCTCACCGTGCTGGCGGTGAACGTCACGCGGCTGGCGCGGGACGCGGTGATCGACGTGATCGACCCGGCGGTGCTGCGCACGCTGGAGGTCTCCACGGCGATCACCGCGCAGGAGACGGCCGTGCGGACGTACGGGCGCACCAACGACCCGCAGTACCTGCAGGACTACCGGGGGGCGATGGCCCGGGAGGCCACGGCCGTGGCGGAGCTGGACCGGCTGATCGCCAAGCTGCCCGGGAGTTCGCCCCGCGTGGCCCTCGCCCGCACGAACCTCGCGCGGCTGAAGGAGACCAGCGCCGCCTGGCACCGTGACTACGCCGACGCGGTGATCGCCGCGGTGCCGCGGCTGAAGACGGAGACGGCCGCGGAGTTCGCCAACGTCAACGGCGCGCGGTTCCGCGCCGTGCAGGCCTCGCTGGCGGCACAGCAGGCCAACCTGTCCGATCTGCACGCCCGGGGCAGCGCGTTCCTCGAGCAGGGCTGGCAGACGCTGTACTACGTGCTGATCGGCTTGTGCGTGGTGCTCATCGCGACGGCCATCGCCTTCACGCTGATCGTCCGGTACGTGGTGCTGCGCCCCATCTCCAAGCTCACCAGCGAGGTGCGGGCCATCGCGGGCGGCGACTTCGACCGGCCGATGACCGTGGACCGGCCGGCCGAGCTGGCCGAGTTGTCGGGCCGGGTGGACGCGATGCGGGGGCGCATCGTGCGGGAGTGGCGGCGGGCCGCCGACGCCAAGCAGCAGTTGTCGGACCAGGCGGTGGAGCTGCGGCGGTCCAACGCCGAGCTCGAGCAGTTCGCGTACGTCGCGAGCCACGACCTGCAGGAGCCGCTGCGCAAGGTCGCGAGCTTCACCCGCATGCTGGAGCAGCGGTACGGCGACCAGCTCGACGAGCGGGCGCAGCAGTACATCGTCTTCGCGGTGGACGGCGCCAAGCGCATGCAGCTTCTGATCAACGATCTGCTCGACCTGTCGCGGGTCGGCCGGGTGGGCGGCGAGAAGGCCGCGGTCAACTCCGGCGCGGTGTACGAGACGGCCGTGGGCAACCTGTCGGCGCAGATCGAGGACACCGGGGCCACGGTGACGCATGATCCGCTGCCGGAGGTGTTCGGCAACCGGGTGCTGCTCACCCAGCTCTTCCAGAACCTCATCGGCAACGCGTTGAAGTTCCACAGCGACCAGCCGCCGAAGGTGAACATCACGGTGGAGCGGCGGGGCGACATGTGGGAGTTCGCGTGCGCCGACAACGGCATCGGGATCGACACCAAGTACGCTGACCGAATATTCCTGATATTCCAGCGCCTGCACCCCCGGGACGTGTATCCCGGAACGGGCATCGGACTGGCGCTGTGCAGGAAGATCGTCGAGTACCACGGCGGCAAGATCTGGCTGGACGACCCGGACCCCGTCAACCCAGGCACGACCTTCCGCTTCACCCTGCCCGCGCTACCCGGAGAAGAGCCGCATGAATGAGTACCGCTTCATCGACGTCCTGCTGGTGGAGGACGATCCCGGTGATGTGCTCCTGACCCGGGAGGCGTTCGAGCACAACAAGGTGCAGAACAAGCTCCACGTGGTCAGCGACGGTGAGCAGGCCATGAGGTTCCTGCGGCAGGAGGGCGAGTACGCCGATACTCCGCGGCCCGACCTGATCCTCCTGGACCTCAACCTGCCCCGCAAGGACGGCCGTGAGGTGCTGGAGGACATCAAGGCCGACGCCGACCTGCGCAGCATCCCGGTGGTGGTGCTGACCACGTCGGAGGCGGAGGAGGACATACTGCGCAGCTACCATCTCCACGCCAACGCGTACGTCACCAAGCCCGTGGACTTCGACCAGTTCATCAAGGTGGTACGCCAGATCGACGACTTCTTCGTGAGCGTCGTTAAACTACCTAGGACGGGCCAGCGTCCCTGGGCCTGATTCCGTAGTGACAGGAATCACACCTGGTCAACGGAAAAAGTGATCGACCATGCTCACGTCACGGTCTCAGGCCTCGTAACGTAGACGCCCACCGGCACGCGCGCGGCTGTGTGATCGGCGCGATACAGACGCGCGCGATACGCACCCAGCGACCACGTGAAAAGCCGGATCTCCCGTACACCGGACGGTGAGATCCGCCGGAGGTGGAGAGTTCTCCGATGACCCAGACAACGGCCGGTCGGCCGGCCAACGAGCCGGCGCAGCGCAAGCAGCGAGCCCAGATCAAGGCCCGCACCCTGCGTACTGATCGATGGTGGCTGGCCCCTGCCATCACATTCGCGGCGCTCACGTCGTTCCTCGTATACGGCTTTTGGGCGATCTTCGACACCAGCTACTTCGTCGAGCCCTACATCGCTCCCTTCTCCTCGCCGTGCCTCGCGACCTCCTGTCCCGAGGGGGCGCGCTTCCTTGGCCTCGCTCCCTTCGGCGACTGGTGGACGCTGCCGCCCGGCATCCTGATCCTCGGCCTGCCCGCCGGTTTCCGTCTCACCTGTTACTACTACCGCAAGGGTTACTACCGCGCGTTCTGGCTCTCGCCGCCGGCGTGCTCGGTGGCCGAGCCGCACAAGAAGTACACCGGTGAGACCCGGCTGCCGCTGATCATCCAGAACATCCACCGCTACTTCTTCTACGGCGCCGTGCTGATCGCGCTGGTGCTCACCTGGGACGCGGTGCTGGCGCTGCGCGACCACGAGGGCAACTGGGGCCACGTCGGGCTCGGCACGATCATCCTGTGGGTCAACGTGGTGCTCATCTGGGCGTACACCCTGAGCTGCCACTCGTGCCGCCACATCACGGCCGGCCGGCTCAACCACTTCTCCAAGCACCCGGTGCGCTACAAGATGTGGACGTTCGTGTCGCGGCTCAACAGCCGCCACATGCTGCTGGCATGGCTGTCGATGTACTCCGTCATGCTGGCCGACCTGTACGTCCGCCTGGTCGCCAAGGGCATCATCAACTTCCCGTTCGCCTAAGGATCACTGTGGATATCGAGCGTCACGAATACGACGTCGTCGTCATCGGCGCGGGAGGCGCCGGGCTGCGGGCGGCGATCGAGGCCCGGCAGCAGGGCAAGCGCACGGCCATCGTCTGCAAGTCCCTGTTCGGCAAGGCCCACACCGTCATGGCCGAGGGCGGCGCCGCCGCCGCCATGGGGAACGTGAACTCCGACGACAACTGGATGGTGCACTTCCGTGACACCATGCGGGGCGGCAAGTTCCTCAACAACTGGCGCATGGCCGAGCTGCACGCCAAGGAGGCCCCGGACCGCGTCTGGGAGCTGGAGGCCTGGGGCGCGCTGTTCGACCGCACCAAGGACGGCAAGATCAGCCAGCGCAACTTCGGCGGGCACGAGTACCCGCGGCTCGCGCACGTGGGCGACCGCACCGGCCTTGAGCTGATCCGCACGCTGCAGCAGCGGGTCGTCGCCCTCCAGCAGGAGGACGAGCGGCTGCACGGCGACCCCGAGGCGTACCTCAAGGTGTTCGCCGAGTGCACGGTCACGCGGCTGCTCAAGGACGGCGACGGCCCGGACGCCGCGATCAGCGGCGCGTTCGGGTACTGGCGGGAGACCGGGCGGCTGATCTGCTTCGACGCGCCCGCGGTGGTGCTGGCGACCGGCGGCATCGGCAAGTCCTACACCGTCACGTCCAACTCCTGGGAGTACACCGGGGACGGGCACGCGCTGGCGCTGCTGGCCGGGGCGAAGCTGATCAACATGGAGTTCGTGCAGTTCCACCCGACCGGCATGGTGTGGCCGCCGTCGGTGCGCGGCATCCTGGTCACCGAGTCGGTGCGCGGCGACGGCGGGGTGCTGCGCAACTCCGACGGCGTGCGGTTCATGTTCAACTACATCCCCGACGTGTTCAAGGACAAGTACGCGACGAGCGAGGAGGAGGGCGACCGCTGGTACACCGACCAGGCCAACAACCGCCGTCCCCCCGAGCTGCTGCCGCGTGACGAGGTCGCCCGCGCGATCAACTCCGAGGTGAAGGCCGGCCGCGGGTCGCCGCACGGCGGGGTGTTCCTCGACGTGTCGAGCCGGCTGCCCGCGGCCGAGATCATCAAGCGGCTGCCGTCCATGCACCACCAGTTCAAGGAGCTGGCGGACGTCGACATCACCGCCGAGCCCATGGAGGTCGGGCCGACCTGCCACTACGTCATGGGCGGCGTCGAGGTGGACGCCGACACGGCGGCGTCGTCGGTGCCAGGGCTGTTCGCGGCCGGTGAGGTGTCCGGCGGCATGCACGGCTCCAACCGGCTCGGCGGCAACTCGCTGTCGGACCTGCTGGTGTTCGGCCGGCGGGCCGGGGCGGGCGCCGCGGCGTACGTCGACGGGCTCGCGGCGCGGCCGGTGTCCGGGCCGGAGACGCTCGCCGACGCCGAGGTGGAGGCCCTGGCGCCGCTGTCGCGGAGCGGCGGGGAGAACCCCTACGAGGTCCACCACGAGCTGCAGCGCACCATGAACGACCTGGTCGGCATCATCCGCAAGGCCGGCGAGATCAGCGAGGCGCTGGAGGTCGTGACCAAGCTCAAGGAGCGCGCGGCCAACACGGGGGCGCCCGGTGGCCGCATCTACAACCCCGGCTGGCACCTCGCGCTCGACCTGCGCAACATGCTGCTCGTGTCCGAGTGCGTGGCCCGGGCGGCGCTGCTGCGTGAGGAGAGCCGCGGCGGGCACACCCGTGACGACTTCCCCGGCATGGCGCCCGAGTGGCGGCGCAAGCTGCTGGTCTGCGGGCTCACCGCGGGCGGTGAGGTCACGGTGGAGGAGCAGGATCAGCCCTCCATGCGCGACGACCTGCTGACGCTGTTCGACCGGGCGGAGCTCAGCAAGTACCTCACCGCCGACGAGATGGCGGAATACGACGCGCTCGTGAAGGAGTCCTGATGAGTTACAAGGCCAAGTTCCGCGTGTGGCGCGGCGAGGGCGGCGACGGCGCGCTCGAGGACTTCGTCGTCGAGGTGAACGAGGGCGAGGTCGTGCTCGACGTCATCCACCGGCTGCAGGCCACGCAGGCGCCGGACCTCGCGGTGCGGTGGAACTGCAAGGCGGGCAAGTGCGGCTCGTGCTCGATGGAGATCAACGGCAAGCCGCGCCTCGGGTGCATGACGCGCATGTCGACGTTCACCGAGGAAGAGACCATCACGGTGACGCCGATGCGCACCTTCCCCGTGATCAAGGACCTCGTCACGGACGTGTCGTTCAACTACCAGAAGGCGCGGGAGATCCCGTCCTTCACGCCGCCGGACAACGTCAAGCCCGGCGAGTACCGCATGCAGCAGATCGACGTCGAGCGGTCCCAGGAGTTCCGCAAGTGCATCGAGTGCTTCATGTGCAACAACGTCTGCCACGTGATCCGTGACCACGAGGAGAACAAGACGGCGTTCGCGGGGCCGCGGTACCTCATGCGCATCGCGGAGCTGGACATGCACCCCTACGACGTGGCGGACCGCAAGAACGCCGCGCAGGAGGAGCACGGGCTCGGGTACTGCAACATCACCAAGTGCTGCACGGAGGTGTGCCCCGAGCACATCAAGATCACCGACAACGCGCTGATCCCGATGAAGGAGCGGGTCGTGGACCGCAAGTACGACCCGCTGGTGTGGCTGGGCAGCAAGATCTTCAAGCGGCCCAGCTCTTCGGGGCAGAAGTCCTGATCTAAAGCGGCGAAGGGCCCGTCCCCTGGTGGGGCGGGCCCTTTCGTCTGTGCGGGCCGCGGGTCAGGAGCCGCGGCGGAACAACTTGCCGAGGCCGCCGCCCCGGTGGCGGCCGGGGAGCGGGGCCTGGACGGTGCCGGTCGGGCCCTGGGGGGGCGTGGAGCCCTGCGAGGTGGGGTCGGCCGGCATGGTCGTCGTGGCGTCGGGGGTGGTGCGGGGCCACGGGTCGGAAGGGCCGGACATGCCGGCGGGGAACACCGCGCCGGTGTAGGGGGCGCCGTGGCCGGGCTGCTCGTAGTGGGCGGCGGCCGGGTCGTAGCCGTACGGGCCGTAGGCGGCCGGGTCGGCGTACGGCTGCTGCGGGTCGCCGGCGCCCGGGTAGTTCTGCACCGGGACGAAGCTGATGATCGGGGCGTAGGCCGCGCCGCCGTGGTAGATCGGGTAGCCGGGCATGTGCGGCATGTCGGGGTCGCCGCGGTGACGGCCCGGGGAGCGCGGGCCGGCCTTGCGGACCGCCGCGGCGTGCGCCATGCGGCGGACGCGGCCCTCGAAGACCAGCACACCCAGCATGACCAGCACGGCCAGCAGCACACCGGGGATGGCGAGCTTGCGGCTCAGGGTGAGCTGGTCGTACTCAGGGGAGGCGTTGCGGATCTCGATGGGCACCGAGTCCGGGGTCGGCTCCTCGAACGACGCGCTCGGGGTGAGCGTGTCGGACGGGGGCGTCACCGGGGCCAGGGACAACTGCGGGTCCTGCACCGGGGACTCGCTGGGCGGCGGCGTGTCGATCGGCGGGGCCGTCGGCAGGACCGGCATGGACGTGGGGGGCTGCTGGGTCGGCCCGGGCGGCGGCGCGACCGGCGAGGTGCTGCTGGTGCGCGGCTTCGCGGTCTTGGTGGTCCTGACCGTCTTGGTGGGATCCGGGGCGACCGTGCGCGTCTTGGTGACCGTGGGGTCCGGCTCCTGGGTGATGGTGACCGTGACCGTGGGGTCCGGCTCCTCGGGATCCGGGGTGCCGCTGTCGGTGACGTCCCCCCAGTCAGGCTCCACGCTCGTGGGGTCGGCCACCGCGGCGTTCGCCGCGTTGGCCCTGGGGGCGGTCATCGGGGCCGTGGCCAGCAGGACCACTCCGGTCAGTCCCAGTGACGCAACCACCGCGGACACGGCCGTCACGCGAACGCGTCCGCTCACCTTCGCCCTCCGAGTCTTCCCCGAGCCGATCAAGTCAAGGGAAATCTTAGTTGGGCCAACGGAACAGTAAAGCCTAATCCGCGTCACAAGTCACACAAACCCATCGCGACGGTCACCTTTCCGAACCCGCCGCCCGGGCGGGCCCGATACCGGTGTCCGGGTGCGACCGGTTGCACGTGTGCCTGCGTCGCGCAGGGTCCGGTCGCGCACGCCCTACAGGACGGGTGGCTTCCTGGCGGCGCGGCGGCGGCGGAGGGCGGACTGGAGCCAGAGGGCGGCCAGCAGGAGGACGACCGCGGCGGCGACGGCCGGGAAGCCGTGCACGCCGGTCAGCTCGTCCTCCGTGCCGGCCACGAGGTCGTGATCCGCGGGAGCGGGCCCCTGGGGCGGCGCCGCGGCCTGGGCCGGGGCGAGCGGCAGCGGGACGGGGTTCTGCGGCTGGGCCGGCTGCGCCTGGTGCCCTGGCTGCCCTGGTTGCCCTGGCTGGGCGGGGGCTACGGGCTGGGCGGGTCTCGCGGGGCCGACGGGGGCCATCGGGAACGCGGGCGGCACGTGGGGGGCCATGGGAGCGAGGAGCGGGCCCGGGGACGGCCGGTCGGGCGGCATCCCCAGGGTGCGGGCCTTCGGGGGGCCGGCCGGCGGGGCCGGCATGGGCAGCGGCATGGCGAACGGGGTGGGCGGCGGCAGGGGGCGCGGCGCGGGGAACTTCGGCGGGACCGCCTTCGGACGGGCGGGTGCCTGCCGCGAACGGGTCGGCACCGGGTACGGACGGGCCGAGGTACCCGGCGACGGGCGCGGCAACGTGACGCTCGGCCGCGGAGACGGCGCCGCCACGACGCGGCCCGGCGCCGCACCCGTCCGGGCCGGCGTGCCACCCGGGGCCGCATCCGCCTGGCTCGGCGTGCCACCCGGGACGGCACCCGCCCAGCCCGGCGTGCCGCCTGGGACGGCACCCGCCCAGCCCGGCGTGCCACCCGGGACGGCACCCGCCCGGGCCGGCGTGCCGGCCGGGGTCGCGACCGTGTCCCGTGCGGCCTGGGGCCTGGCGGTGGGCGGTGAGTCGTGGGCCGTCTTGTCGGCGTCAGCCTCGGCATCCATGACCGCGCTACCGAGGGTCCCGCGTGCCTTGTCGATCCCGTCTGCTCCGTCGATCCCGATGGCCTCGTGGAGTGCGGCCTTGTCGGTCTCAGGGGCCTTGTCGACGTTGGGGGCCTCGGCGATCCCGGGGACCTCGGCGGGTTCGGCCGTCTCGGTGCCGGGGACGCGGGTCAAGGTGTCCGGCGCAGCGGGCTCGCCGGGGACGGCGGCGGGCCCGGTGAGGTCGTGCGGGGTGTCCGCCGCCGCTCCGCGAGGGCCGGGGGCCGCCGCGGCGGGCGGGGGCTCGGGTGGTGTGGAGTCGCCTCGGGCGGCGGTGCCGTCCAGGGCGGAGAGCGGGAGGGGGCGGCCGACGGGGTACTCGGCTCCGGCCATGCGTTTGACCCACTGCACGCCGCCGGGGTCGCGCATCTGGGCGACGGCGGTGACGCCGATCTCCTCGGCGTCCTCGGGGACGGTCACCCTGACGTCCACGGTGCGTGCGCCGGTGATCGTGTCGAACCTGCAGACGTTGCCGCCCGGCGACCGGCCGGAGGTGGAGGCCGGCAGGAGGCGTTGTTCGCGGGCGCAGCGCACCGCGACAGGAGCGTCCTGCGGGTTGGAGGTGACGGTGAGCAGGGCTTCGTCCACCGGGCCTTCGATGCGGACGTGGAAGCGCGCCACCATGCCCGGCCTGATGGAGTCGCCCGGGCGCAGCGGCCCGCCCGTGTCGACGAGGCGCACGCTCAGGCGGTGCCCCGCCGTGGATTCGTGGCGCACCGGGTCGTCGGCCGCCAGCGCGGCGCCGCTGCCGCTCAGGATCAGTGCTCCGGCACCGATGATGGGCGCTATTCGGGCATGTCTCCACCAACCGGCCATTACACCTACCCCGCTCCCCGATACGCTACGCTCCAGTATAGTCACTGTGCGTAGCAGTTATCTCACAGGGAACCGGCTTTCAACCTTCGCTGATCAGATCACGCACGGCTTTGGCAACGGGCAGGTCGGCCGGCAGCCACGCGATGTCGAAAAGCTCATCACGCCCCAGCCAGCGCAACGCCAAGTGCTCATGAGGGTGCGGAACCCCAGATATCAGACTCGCCAGCCAGACCCGCATCACGTACCCCGGGCTCAGCGGCCAGTCACCTCCCACCCGGTCCCCCACCATGATCCCGACCCCGAGCTCCTCCTGGCACTCCCGAACCAGCGCCTCCTGGTCACTCTCACCGGCGTCGACCTTGCCTCCGGGGAACTCCCACCCTCCTGCCATCTCCGGCGGCCCGGCCCGCTGCGCCGCCAGAAGCCTTCCACCGTCAATGATCGCCGCCGCGACAACAATCTTCTCCATGTGCGTAAAGCCTAAGGACCCCCTGCCGATCCGCCCTCGTCAACACCTGACACCGTGCACGGACCGTGGCCATCCCCTCCGTACCCCACCCCAGCTCACCTCACGACCAGGGGACCCCGCCCACCTCCGCCCACCCCCGCACGGCACCCGACGCCGGATGAATACCCCACGCCACAACAATCCCCCAGAAAAGCATTGCACCTCGGCAGAAATCCACCTCGACCTTAATTCATCCCAGGAACAATCCCACCCAAAGAATTCACTCCGGAGAGCGATTCGCCCCACACGAATCAATTACGGAGCACACTTCTCTCGTCACTTCATTGGCTCTATATTTCCATCTTCGGGCATGCGAGTATCAAAGCCATTTCCGCACCAAATGGGAAAGGCCTGTATGAAAGCACCACGTTCCGCGTCCGGGTTACCAGCCAGGACGCGGCGCCCGGCTGCCCTGATCGCACTCCTCACCCTGCCCATCGCACTTCTGGGCGTACCCGCGAGTCCCGCGGGCGCCGAACCGTCCCCCACACCCAGCGCCCGGCCGCCACAGGCCGGCACCCTCGACGCCGCCTTGGCGGAAGCCAAGAAGACCAGCAGACGTGTCGAGATCGAGGCACTGCGCTCGGAGACCGGCACCTACTACGCCAATCCCGACGGGAAGACCATGCGTGCCGAGGTGTCGAGCACCCCGGTACGGGTCAAGAAGAACGGGGCCTGGCAGGCCGTCGATCCCACCTTGGTCGTTCAGGACGGCGTCCTGCGCCCCAAGGCCACCAAGGGCGACCTGACCCTGTCGCTCGGGGGTGACACCACCGCCATCAGGTACGCGGGCGACACGGGCCGTGGCGCCGTCTCCGCCCCCGCGAAGCTGCCGAAGCCGGTGGTCAAGGGCAACACCGCCACGTACACCGACGCCTACGGGGCCGGCGTCGACCTGGTGGTCACCGTCGTTCCGGGCGGGTTCCGGCACGAGATCGTACTCAGGCAACGTCCTGCCCAGGGCCTGAAGCTGCGCGTCCCTGTCGACCTGCCCGGGGACCTCAAGCTCGGCAAGGGAGGCGACAAGACCCCCGGCGTGCTGAACGGCAAGGGCAAGGAGCTCGTCGACCTGGCCGGGCTCCAGATGCTGGACGCGGTCGAGACGCGCGCACCCGCCACCGGCCGCCTGGGCACGGCGACCACGAGTGTGGACGGCGCAGGCGCGCTGGTGATCACCCCCGACACCGGCTTCCTGGCCGACCCGGCGGTCACCTATCCGGTCACGCTCGCGGCTCCCCTGATGGACGACTGGACCGGGACCGGCATCGCGGGCGACACGTTCGTGAGCCACAGCTACCCCAACAGCAGCAGCAACAAGGGCCTCAACAGGCTCATCGCGGGCCGGTCCAACAGCGGCACGGTCACCTGGCGCTCCTACATCCGCTTCCACATCAAGGGCACCCCGCTGGAGGGCGGCACGGTCGGCAACGCCGACCTGCGCCTGTACAACTACGACACCAACGACTGCAGCGACACCGCGACCGCGGGCATCGTCGCCCGCCGCGTCACCACCGACTGGAACATCAACACCATGACGTGGGGCAGCGGCCAGCCGTCGACCACCACCAGCGGCCAGGTCGGCAACAAGGGGGCCTACGGCCTGAACTGCCCCGAGGGCGAGGGCGAGCTCTGGTACTCCGTCGAGCAGATGACCCAGGCATGGATGGACGGCGCCGACGACTTCGGCGTGCAACTGTCCTCGGCCAGCGAGAGCGTGCCGACCAACTGGCGCTGGTACCGCTCCGACGAGTACGGCGGCTACGACACCTGGCCCTTCACGCCCCGCGGCCCTGTGCTCATCGTCGAGTACACCCCCGCCCCGATGGAGTACCTGGTCTCCATGCGCCCCTTCGACGGCGCCGAGCCCGTGACCACGTACGAGCAGGACAAGGCGTGGGTGGAGGCCGGAAACGTCCACATCGACCAGCTACCTCCGGCGAAGGCCCCGACGCCGGAGCAGGCGATGGCGGAGGCGAAGGCGGCCGGCAACTCGGCCACGACCCGGCTCCTGGACGCGTACTACCCCGACGACCTCACCGACGAGGAACTGGCGGACGGCGAGGACCAGGTCACGCCACCAGGTGAGGAGCCGCCCGACCCCAATCCCGTGCCCGACGACGACACCACACCCCCCGGGGTCTCGGCCACCACTCCGTCCGACGGGCAGACCGGCGTCCCGGCCGGCGGCACCGTCAAGGCGGTGTTCGACGAGGGCGTGACCGAAGCCCGCATCGTGGTGAAGGACGCGCAGGACGCCGAGGTGGCGGGGAACGCGGCGATGGACGCGGCGGACACCACCCTCACCTTCACTCCGAGCGCGCCCCTGGCCACGGGAGCCACGTACACCGCCGAGGTCAGCGGGGCCATGGACTACGCCGGAAACCGGATGGCGGCCCCGCACTCGTGGTCGTTCACCGTCGCGGGGCCCGACACCGAGGCGCCGGCCGTGACCGGGACCGAGCCGCTCAGGGACGCCACCGGTGTGCCGGTCGGCGGCGCGGTGCGGGCGACCTTCAGCGAAGCGGTGTCGCAGGTGCGGCTCACGGTCAAGGACCCGTCGGACACGTCCGTGCCGGGAACGCTGACGAGCGCCGCCGAGGGTGTCCAGTGGACCTTCACGCCGACGTCCCCGCTGGCCGCCCAGACGGTGTACCGGGCCGAGGTGGACGGCGCCACGGACACGGCGGGCAACGTCATGACCCCCTACACGTGGTCGTTCACGACGGGCGCCGCCACACCGCCCCCGGTGCCGGGGCTGGTCGCGGCCTACGGCATGAACGAGGGCACGGGCACGAGCGTGGCCGACTCCTCCGGCCGGAACAACTCCGGTACGGGCAGCGGCACCGGCTGGGTGGACGGCAGGTACGGCAAGGCGCTGTCGTTCGACGGCTCGTCGAGCTGGGTCACCGTCGCCGACGACGCGTCGCTGCGTCTCACGACGGGGATGACGCTGTCGGCCTGGGTCAGGCCGGCCACAGTGGCCGGCTGGCGGCCCGTGCTCGGCAAGGAACTGAACGGAGAGGGCGTCTCCTACACCCTGTACGGCGCCGACGACGACGGGCTTCCCTCCGGCTGGGCGCAACCAGGCCCTGAGGCTTTCTCGCAGGTCCACGGCACCTCTCCCCTGCCGGTGAACACCTGGAGCCACTTGGCGCTCACCTACGACGGCGCCGCGCTGCGACTGCTCGTCAACGGTCAGCAGGTGGGCCAGACCGCCATGACCGGGAGCCTCCACGACGACGGCGGCCCGCTGCGGATCGGCGGGAACGCGGCCTGGGGCGAGTACTTCAGCGGCTTGATCGACGAGGTGCGCGTCTACGACCGCGCCCTGACAGCGGCCCAGGTCCAGGCCGACATGAACACCCCGGTGGGCTCCACCACACCGGGCCCCACCCCCACACCGACGCCCACCCCGACGCCCACGCCGACGGTCACCCCGACCCCGGTCGCGGGGCTGGTGGCGGCCTACGGAATGAACGAGGGCATCGGCACGGGCGCCGGCGACTCCTCCGGGCGCGGCAACGCCGGGGTGGTCAGGGACACGTCCTGGACGAGCGGGAGGTACGGCTCGGCGCTGTCGTTCAACGGGTACTCGAGCTGGGTCACCGTCCCCCACTCCACGTCGCTGCGCCTGACCACCGCGCTGACGCTGTCCGCGTGGGTGCGGCCCTCCGACGTGGAGGACATCTGGCGCACCGTGCTCATGAAGGACCTCACCTCCGGTGGTTCCTACGGCCTGTACGCCTCCGACGGTGTGGCTCCGGCGGGCTGGCTGCAGACCGCCGCCGGCCCTGGCGGGGTCGAGGGCAGCGGGCCGCTGCCCCTGAACCAGTGGAGCCATCTGGCGGTCACCTACGACGGCGGCACCGCCAGGCTGTACGTCAACGGCGCGCAGGTCGCGCAGGCCCCGTTCTCCGGCACACTGGCCGACGACGGCGGCGCGCTGCGCATCGGCGGCAACAGCACCTGGGGCGAGTTCTTCGAGGGCCTGATCGACGAGGTGCGCGTGTACAACCGCGCGCAGACCGCCGGCGAGATCCAGGCCGACATGAACACCCCCGTCGGCGCCGCGCCGGCGGGCGGCGGGGCCGCCCGGTCGTCACTCGCACAGGGCGTCTCCGGCTCTGCCCGCGCCATCGAGCGGCTGACGGTGGACGACGGCCGCACGGTGAAGGGCGTCGCCGTCGCCTCCTCCCTCACCCCCGGCCTGACCGCCTGGGTGTCGGCCGGGCAGGGCGGCGAGGCGAAGGTGTCCGTCGAGGTCGCGCGCAAGCCCGCCCCGTCCACCAGGTCCGGCAAGACCTCGGTCAAGGGGCCGATCTGGTCGGGCCGGGTCACCGCCGACGCCGGCGACTCCCAGGTGACGCTGCGGGTGCCGAGCGGCGTGTTGCGGGCCGGCGAACAGGTGCGATGGCGTGCCCGTGTCACCGGCGCGAGCGGCGAGGGCACCTGGACCGGCTGGCAGGACCTCACCGCCGGCACGTCGGGGACAGGACGCCTCAGCGCCGCCGAGGCGGCGGCCGATCCCATCCCTCCGGCCAACATCAAGCGGGTCATCGGCGCTCAGACGACCGTCACCCCCAGCGCGACGTTCACGCAATGTCACAACACGACGACCACAGGCAACGCGCCGTACGCCTTCACGCCGAGCCGGTACGCCCACTGCCGCTACTCCGGCTTCAAGATCAATGTCTGGGGGGTCCGCGTCTTCATCCCCATATTGATCGGCAGCGTCACGGGACACCAGCTCACCTACATCCAGGGGACGGTCAACAAACGCGAGTTCAAGGTCAGCAAGCACATCTACATCGACAAGATCGAGGACCAGGTCCCGAGCGGCCTCCGCTTCTCCAACACGATCGGCAGCACCAGTGGCGGCTGCGCCGCCGGCCCGGCCACCGGCATGACGGGAATGTATTCCCCCGAACCAGTGGAGGACGGCCACCGGCGAGTGGCACATCACCCAGACCTTCACCTCGGGTCCGGGCAGCGGATACCACCTGAAGAGCGACTGCACGATCAATTTCTCGGTGACCTCGAGTCATCCGCACGACGGCCGCCTGAGCTCCATCCCCGTCTACGGGGAAGGCACGTTCCGGTGTGACAAGTCCCCCCAGGTCAAGTGGCACAACAAGCAGGGAGGCGGCTGTGTCCACACCGCAGGCGTCCCGTCGTTCACGATGACCAGGAACGACGTCAACGCCAAGAACGTGGGCTTCCCGAACATGTACGACCACATCAAGCGGGCGCTGACCCCCGGGTCGAAGACCTACCCCGAGCCCGGCGGCAAGTCCTACCCGGACCTCACCACGGCGAAGGCCATCCCGGGCGGCCGCTGGAACAGCACGCTGACGCGTCACGGATACGAGCCGACCAGTGTGGGGAACCGCACCGCCGCCGGCAAGGTCTGCGCGAACGAACTCAAGAAGGAAACAGGAAAGGACTGCGACGAGTACCCCTTCGCGTCGACCCTGCAAGGATCGGCACGCGCGAATCCTCCGCACAACTTCTCGGTCGCGATGATAGACGCGGACGAGAACGAGGCACACGGAATCGTGCTCCGGGCGTGGTACTGGAACAACCGGATCCTGAATTTCGACGAATTCTGGATTGACATCCGATAGTGTCCCCGCGGGGGCCTGGCCGGCGGCCGGCCGGGCCCCCGCACTTTCCCCGGATAATGTCCGCGCCACAAGAAACACAGGGAAACGCCGATGGTGAACGTCGTCACCGAGCTTCTCGACCCGAACGTGATGTCGCGCTATCTGTCCGGTGTCGCGGACGTGGAGGACGACGGTGAGCTCGACGACATCGAGACCGACGCGGACGGATGGGTCGGGGCCGGTGACAACGGCATCGCGATCAGCGAGAGGAACGGCGAGCGGTTCCTCGTCAAGTTCGAGCTCTGGGACGGGGCGCCGCCTCCCCTCGATTCCTGGGACAGGAGCTGGTCGGGAGCGGTGCGCCTGTCCTCGGGGAAGATCCGCGCGGTCAGCCAGCACTCCGGGGACGAGTCCTACGGCGCGGAGTTCGACCTCGGCCGCCGGGACGGCGTCTGGCAGGTCAGAGTGCACCGCAAGGCCCTCAGCCACGAGGAGTTCACGGCGGAGGTCGTCGGCTTCACCCTGCTGAAACTCCAGTTCTGGCCGGCAGGCCAGGAGTGAGCGGCGGGGTCAGGTCAGGCCCTGGCTGCGGAGCTGCTCCTTGACCTTTGAGTTCTGCAGGGGGCGGGTGTAGCCGACGATGTTGGGCCGGTCGCGGTACGTCGTCACCTTGATGGGGCCGCACAGGGTGCAGCGGGCCTCGATCATCTTGCCGGGGGAGACGACCATGCCGACGTGGCCGGGGTTGTTGGCCGACGTGCCGGGGCCGGCGTTGAAGAAGACCAGGTCGCCGGCCTGTTCGTCGCCTTCGGAGATCTTCTTGCCGAAGGGCCACTGGCCGAACGTGGTGCGCGGGATGGAGAGGCCGGCGCTGCGGTAGGCCATGTAGATGATGCCGGAGCAGTCGTAGCCCTCGGGCCCGGTGCCGCCCCAGCGGTACGGCTTGCCGCGCTGGGCCAGGGCGTACTGGAGGATCTTGCGGACCACGTCGGTGGGGGCCGCCTCGACCAGAGGGGGGTCGCAGGCGGGGTCGGCCTCGGGAGGGAGGTCCAGGGTGCCGTCGGAGGCGTACTTCCTGGCGATCTCCAGGACCTGCTCCACGTACCAGATGGCGCGGTTGTAGACGAACAGGGCGCGGCGCAGGTCGCCGGGGGCGCCGTTGCGCTTGAGCATCTTGGCGGCGCCGAGGATGGCGTCCGCGGGGTTGTAGACGTCGCCGTAGCCGTCGTCGTCGCCGTCGGAGGCGTAGCCGTTGAACTTGCTCGAGGTCTTGATCTTGGACTTGCCGCCCCACGTGCTGATGAGGAACTGCATGGGGCCGGCGGCGCCCGCGTAGTTGGTGCCGCTCTTGACGCCGGGCAGGTTGGAGCGGCCGTGGTCGGTCTCGCGTTTGCCGACGGCGGCGAGCACCGTCCACTGCACGCCGGTCTTCTGGCCCCACTTCTTGTACAGGGCGAGGTACTCGGGCGGGATGTCGGACTGCGCGGTGTCGGACACGTTGGCGAACTTGGGCGAGTCGTCCTCGCAGTCGGTGACGGTGCCTCCGCCGAGGAACGACGGGAACGTGCTCATCAGCATCGGTGCCATGATGAGCGTGACCAGCACGACGCCGGCCAGTCCGATGATCAGCGCGATGCGGAGCCGGGACGTCACTGGATCGTCCCCTCCCCGGGATCGCCCTCCTGGCCGAGTTCGGCGGGTTGCATGTCGAACACCCTCCACTCGGCGCCGACCTGGGTCAGCGTGACGGCGTAGTCGGCGCTGCGCTCCTGCGGACCGTCCTTGGCGGTGATGCGCTGCACGACGGTGACCACGAACACGACCGATCCGTCGGCGATGTCACGGATGCCCTTCAGCCGCGCCGACCCCGCCGACACGATCTGACCGGCGCGGTTCTGCTCCACCAGCGCGGGCGTGGTGACGTCGCGGGACAGGACGGTGCCGAGCTCCACCGTGGTGAACGCCTTCAGCCGCTCGGCGTACGACACAGGGTCCTCGTCGTAGCGGTAGGTGGCGTAGGAGGCCGCGAACCGCTGGGCCGCGTCGGCCGCGGCGGCGATCTGCTCCCGGGTGAGGGGAAGGTACCGGTAGATGTCGAACGTCCCCGGCGAGATGCGAGGCGCCGGGGAGCCCGCCGGGGGCGCCGCCGGGCCGGGGGTCACGACGGCGGCGGAGCGCTCGGGGGGCGCGGCGGCGTCGCCCGGGCCCGGGGACGCGGGCCGCAGCGACAGGTAGATGCCGACGGCCGCCAGCGCCACGACCACCCCGGCGAAGGCGAGGCCGCGCCGGTCGCGAAGCTGGGCCATGCGTCAGTCCTTGCCGGGGCCGGCCGGCCGGAGCCAGAACGGTGCGCCCTCGTCCTCGCCGCGCCCGGAGTCGGCACGCGGCGGCAGCCACAACGGCGGCGGTTCGCTCGCCCCGGACCGCCCGCCTCCCGGTTGCCTCGGGGCCTGCCGTGAGCCGGAGCCGCCGAAGATGCCGGGGCCGCCGGAACCGCCCGAGCCGCCGGAACCCCCTGAGCCGCCGAACAGCCCCGGGCCGGAGGAACGCCCGCCGGAGGAGCCGCGCGAGGCGCGTGAACCGCCCGAGGAGCCGCCTGAGGAGCCGGAACGCCCGGAGGACCCGCCGCCCGACAACCACCCCGACCCGCCGGACCCGCCGGACGAGCCGCGCGGGCCGCCCGCGGTGGACCGCTTCGGCGCGTCGCCGCGACGCCCGGACGAGCCGCGGGAGGCCCATCCGCCGCCTCCGCCCCCGCCGAACCAGCCACCCGACGAACCACCGGAACCACCGGACGAGCCGCCGGATCCGCCTGCGCCGCCGGAGGAGCCGCCCGACGCGGACGCCGGCGCCCCGGCGGACCCGGTGCGCACCGCCGCGGGCCGCTGCGAAGGTCCTGTCGTGGTGCCGCCCCCGCCCCGGGCCGCGCCGCGCAGCGCGGCACCGGCCGCGCCCGCCGCGCCAGGACCGCCGGGACGGCCGGACAGGTTGAGAGGTGGCGCGGCCCCCGGCCGGGACACGGCCGTGCCGCGCCCGGTGGCCTTGCGGCGGACGCCCGCCTGGCCGTCCGCGTCGAGCGGCACCGGTTGCGCTCCTACGGGCACACGGCTGCCGCCCTGCTGGGTGGCCCCGCCGACCTCCTCGCCGCGGACCCGCCCCTGGGCGACGGTCGCCGCCGTGGCGGCCGCGCTGCCCGCGCTCGCCGCCGCGGCGGCGTTGATGAGCGGCTCGGCCTTGCGCAACCCCCAGCGTCCCATGCGGGCCGCGGCGACCGGCGGCAACACGTTCGCCGCGCGCGACAGGGTGGGCGCGGAGGCCGCCTCGCCGAGCATGCGAGTGGCGAGCGTGTGCCCGTCCATCGAGGCGAACAGGTGCTGGAACGGCCGCCGGTAGAAGAACACGGCGATGGTGAGCAGCGCGATGAACATGATCTGCATGCCCCACGGCAGCGTCGTGGAGATGATCAAGGCATAGCCGTACACCAGCACGCCGAGGACGAGTGCGAGCACCGCCTGTCTCAGCAGGGTGCCGATCAGCATCTCGACCCAGCGCATGGCGATGATGCGTCCCGTGCCCGGATGCACGCCGATCAGCAGGAACACCGGCCCGAGGATCAGCAGCAGCAGGAACCCGATCTTGAGCGCGATCAGCGACACCGCGACCAGGAAGATGAGCACCCCGGCGACCATGGCCGCGATGAGCGCGCCGATGGCGATGCCGAGCCGGCTGGTCCAGTCCTTGCCCTGGAACAGGAAGAACATCGGGGTGTTCTGCAGCGGCTTGGCGACCTCCTCCTCGAACCGGTTCTGGTGCGCGCCAGACCCGGGTTTCTGCCCCGACGCCTGCTCCTGCAGGTCGGTGGCCTGGATGTCGAGGACCTTCGGCCCCATCACCGCCACCACCGGCGCCTTGGGGTCGGCGGTGCCGAACTCACCCATCAGCCACGGCTTGCACACCAGCGTGGACCACAACGCGTCGGCGTTCTGGGTGACGCCGGGCGTGCCGCTCTGGCCGTACCCGCCGGGGCCGGCCTTGGCGGCGGTCTCGCCCTTCAAGGGCAGGCACGACGCGCCGCCCGCGCCGGGCAGCCCGCTGAACGCCGAGTTGACGATCTCGCCGGTCTTGTCGGTGACGGCCTTGCCGAGGCCGGTGAAGTCGCCGGGGCGGCTGAAGAACCACACGGCGACGGTGACGGCGAGGATCATCCAGATGACGCCCTCGGCCGTGGTGCTGGCACGCTTGCGGATCAGGCCGTACCAGGCCAGCCAGACCGCGCCGAGCAGCACGATGATGCGCAGGTACGGCCAGTACATGGCGTCGGCGAGGTTGGTGACGATGTCGTCGACGACGTCCTTGATGGACTGCAGCGGGCCCTCGGTCGCCGCGGCCTCGTACGTCGTGATCGTCATGCGGTCGATGGCCTTGGCCCAGGAGAACACCGTGTTGGCCCAGGCGTTGCCGAGCACCGCGGCGACGTCGGTGCAGCCGAGCTCGTAGGTGTGCCAGAACTGCCCGGCCATGCCGTACCGGTCGTAGTTGGTCGCCGGGTTGGCGATCTGCCCGGTGGTCGTGCTCGCCGAGCCGTCCGGCCCCGTGGTGGGCTGGACGGCGCCGTCGGGCAGCGGCGGCTTGACGAGGCCGTCCACACCGCCGCCGACCATCTCGGGCGCGAGGTCGGGTGACAGGTCGCACGGCCCGGCCGCGCTCGATATACCCGGGGAGAAGGCGATCGGCACCACCACCACGGCCGCCAGGATCGCGAGGACCAGCAGGATCTTCCGTCGCAGTCGCCGCCCGCCACGCCTCATGACCGCACCTCCTGTGCCATCCCGGACCTGGTCCCAATGCGATCATCACTGCTGTCGCCGGGTTTGTCATGCGTCGGATTCGTGTCCAGCCAACGCAGCAGGTCCTCGGAGATGAGGTCCACCCCGATACGCCCCGCGCGGCCGTCCAGATCACGGAAAACGCACTCGCCGTTGCCGAGGGCACGCAACGCCGCCTTGTGCTCCTCGGACGCCTCGACGCCGAGCAGCGCGAGCACGTGCTCCACCTCGACCCGCTCGGTGGAGCGGAACGCGAACACCGACGACAGGCAGTTGGTGACCTGTTCGTTGAGCAGGTCACCGGCGTTCTGCGAGACGAGCACCAGCGCGGTGTTACGGGAACGGCCCATGCGGGACACCTCGGGCACCAGCTTGGCGCCCTCCGGTGTGGACGTGATGGCCCACGCCTCGTCCAGGAAGATCGCCTTGGGCGAGCGCCGGTCCAGGCCGTTCATCAGCCGCCGCGCGAACTGCGACACCAGGTACAGGATGGCCACCGACAGCCGCTGCTCGTAGGAGTAGTCGTCCCGGGCGGCGGCGACGTCCGGCAGGGTCAGGCCGCCGAGGGTGAACACCGTGGTCCAGCCCTCGGTGTCGATCTGGCCGCCGCCGGAGGGGTCGAAGCACAGCCGGGCCAGGTGCATCTCGGACATCGAGCGCAGCACCGCGCCGAGGTTGCGGGACGCGGCGTCCTCGGCCTGCTCCAGGTGGTCCACGACCTTGCCCAGGGAGGGGTCGGGCTGGTTGGAGACCGTGGACACGGCCTGGATCATCGCGGACTCGCGCTCCTCCGACATGCGCGGCAGCAGCAGCCGCAGCGTCTCGGTGGCCATGGTCTTCTTGGTGGCGATGTCGTCGCCGAAGGAGAACGGGTCGAGCAGGCCCGGCTCCGCGGACCCGAGCGGGATGACGCGCGCCTTGCGGCCCCGGCCCTGCAGCAGCCGCACCAGCGACTCGGCGTCGCCCTTGGGGTCGATCACCGCGACGGTGACGCCGCGCAGCGCCATCTGGTAGATCAGCAGCAGCGCCAGCGTGGTCTTGCCGCCGCCGGGCTCGCCGGTGATGGCGATGGCCGTCGGACGGTTGCGGGTGGCGGCCACCAGCGGGTCGAAGTGCACGATCGACCGGGCCCGGCCGAGGGTCTCCCCGATGTACGGACCGGCCCACCCGGCGCCGGACTCGTCGATGCGGTCGCCGAGATCGACGGTGGCGGTGGCCATGCCGCCGGCGATGGTGCGCAGCGGCTGGCGCTGCGCGTAGGCGTTGACCCGCACCCGCTCCCCCGGCAGGGCCTCGCAGAACAGCGAGAACTGGTCGCCGGTGGAGTTCACGATGTCGATGCCCATGTCGCGGTAGTGCTCCACCACCGCCTCGACCCGCTGCAGGCACATCTCCTCGGTGGGCGCCGCCACGACGAGCCGGTGCCAGCCGTACACGAACGGCAGCCGCTCCTTGGTGATGCCGTGCTCCAGCATGCGGGCCGCGTCGATCTGCTCGGCCAGCGCGATGGGGGCCTCGGCCCCGGCCTCGCGGATGTGGATGTCCATGTCCCTGGCGTGCGCGAGCTTGCGCGCCACGTCCTTGCTCGCCTTGATCGGCGGGATCAGGCGCATGCGGGAGCTGACCTCCACCGGGAAAGGTAACTGGTCGACGAAGTGCAGCCAGGGCTCGCCGTCGGGGAACGGCATCAGGTCGGGGAACCGGGCGAACGACAGGTGCGCCACGTAGGAGTCGCCGCCGGGCTGCTGGATGCGCAGGTACGACCGGCCGTTGTGGATCTGGCCCTCGACCAGCGACTCGATCTCGCCCTTGCCCCACCGCCTCGTGGGGGACGCCGAGCCGGGCGGGTCGCCGACCGAGCCCGCGGCGGCGTGCCGGAAGAGCCAGGCGATCTCACCGGAGCTCGCGTGGCGGGCGTACAAAGCGCTGGCGGCGAGGGCACGGCCGAGGCGCTCGGCCTGCTCGGTCCACTTGTCGATCTCGTTGTCGGGGACGTGGTCGTCCTCCAGGCCGAGGGTCTTCTCGCTGCGCTGGTAGAAGCCGATGAGCTGGGCCAGCACGCCGGTGCCGAGCTGCGCGCCGCGGTTGCCGAGCCGCACGCCGAGGTAGACCTCCTTGGTCCAGAAGTCCTTGGCCCAGACGTGGCGGTACATCTCCTCCAGGTAGTCGCGCCAGCCCTCGCCCTCGTCGGAGGTGGCGTTGAGCGTCATCGCCCAGTCGGCCGCCGGGTAGGCGCGGTGCGCCACCCGCAGGTGCACCTCGGCGTCGGGCATGCGGATCGCGGCGAGGGCGATGGTGATGTTGGTGGCGAGCGCCTCCCGCTCCTCGGCGGTGACGAACTCGTAGCTCACCGTGGGAAGCCGGAAGTAGGCCCACGCCGCCGAGTCGGTGAGGAGGATGCGGTCGTCGAAGTACCGGACGGCCAGCCTGCTCCTCGACCGTGACGATCGCGCCATCAGCGGGACCGCCGCGCCGTCACAGGTCCACGTCGTCTGGTCGTCACTGGGCCACTTCCTCCTCGCTCGGGCGGCTCGCCACCGCCAGGCCGCTTGCCACAACCCCCGCCAGAGCGAGGTACGCCCGCCGGGTGCCGGCCCGCAGGTGCGCCGGGTCGGCGGCGCCTGGACGCCCCGGGGTCAGCTCGTCGTCCCAGGGCACCCGGACGATGGCGCGGCAGCGGCCCCGGGCCACCGCCTCCGCCTGCTCCACGCCGCCCATGCTGCGGCGGCTCACGCCGTTGATCACCAGGATGCCCCGGCGGCGCAGCTCGGTGGACCCGTGGCCGTCCAGCCAGTCCAGGGTCATCGCGACCGCGTCGGGGGCGTCCTCGCTGGCCGGGGCCACCAGGATGAGCTGGTCGGCGTACGGCAGCATGCGGGCCGCCACGGCGGCGGCGGGGTCCATGAGGACGAGGCGGTAGTGGCGGTCGAGCAGGCGCACCGTCTGGGCGAGGCGCTGGTCGGAGAACAGGCCCCGGTCGGCGAGGCGCCGGGACGCCGCCGCGTCGGAGTCGGAGGCCACGACCTCAAGGCCCGACTCGCAGCGGGTGGTGTAGGCCCGCATGCCGAGGTAGCCGTTCACGCCGTCCAGGCCGGCCAGGAGGGACGTCAAGGTCTCCGGGGAGTCCACCGGGACGCGGGAGGTGAGGGTGTGGTCGCCCACGTTGGCGTCCACGGCGAGCACACGGTCCTCGCGGTGGCGTGCCAGGGTGTGGCCGAGCATCAGGGCCGTGGTGGTCTGACCCGCGCCGCCCGTGCAGCCGAGCACCACGACGCGCCGGCTGCCGGTCAGCGGCGTGCGCGCCCTCGCCTCGTCACTGTCGGCGCCGTCGCCCCGCCCCGGCCCGCCGCTGCCGACCACGACCTGCGCCAGACGACGCCAGCCGCCCGACTGGTCCCGCCCGACGACGGACTCGACACGTCGCATGCGCGGCTCGTCCCCCGGCCGGGGCACCGGCACAGGCACCGAGGGTGCGGCCGGGTCCGCGGTGACACCGGACCCGGTGGGCACGGCCCGGATGGACAGCGGAGGCGCCTGCTCACGAGACCCCGGCCGCCCCGGGGCACGACCACCCGGCCTCGGGGGTGCGGCCGACCCACGCGCGGCGGCGGGCTCCCCTGACCTCGGAGGTGCGGCGGACCCGCGGGTCCCTGCGGACTCACGGGACCCTGCGGCCCCACGGGACCCGGCGGACTCAGGGGACCCGGCGGACTCACGGGACTCGATCGACTCGCGGGACGCGGCGGACTCACGGGACCCGGCGGACTCACGGGACCCGGCGGACTCACGGGACCCGGCGGACTCACGGGACTCAATGGACCCGCGGAACTCAATGGACCCGCGGAACTCAATGGACCCGCGGGACTCAATGGACCCGCGGGACTCAATGGACCCGCGGGACTCAATGGACCCGCGGGACTCAATGGACCCGCGGGACTCAATGGACCCGCGGGACTCAATGGACCCGCGGGACGCGGCAGACTCGTGGGACTCGATGGACTCGCGGGACCGGGCGGACTCACGAGACACGGCGGATTCGCCGGGCCTCATGGGTGGCGCCGATCCGCGGCCGGCCGGCTCGCCGGGCCTCATGGGTGCCGCCGACCCGCGGGACGCGGCGGACTCGCCGGGCAGCGGGCGGCCGGAGCGGGCGGTGCGTACCTCGGGCAGCCTGGCCGCGGCCGCCGGGCGTGGCGGCTGCCCCTTGCGGTGCTGCTCGGCCGCCTCGGCGGCGAGCACCTCGCCCTCCCGGGCCGAGACGAGGCGTTCCTGCCCAGGCTGGGGGGCCTCGGCGGCGAGACCCCTTCCCGGAGCGGCGTACTCGGCGGCCACACGCTCCGGTGCACCGCGCTCCGTGCCCAGACGTTCCGGCGCGGCGCCTTCTGTGCCCAGACGTTCCGGCGCGGCGTACTCGGCGGCCACACGCTCCGGTGCACCGCGCTCCGTGCCCAGACGTTCCGGCGCGGCGCCTTCTGTGCCCAGACGTTCCGGCGCGGCGTACTCGGCGGCCACACGCTCCGGTGCACCGC